>JBAXPF010000319.1:0-4989 GCA_037132955.1 Verrucomicrobiota bacterium
GAACTTAAGAAATCTTAATCTCTTTGTCAAGTTTATTTATTTACGCCGCCTAAGCAACACACGCAATGGGAAAATGCGCGCGCAAAACGCTGTGGCGGCGATCACCGGTCGCCGCGTGCAAAGACATGAAGTACGTGGAGAAATCGGCGACCACCGGTGGTCGCCGCGTGCAAAGACATGAAGTACGTGGAGGAATCGGCGACCGGTGATCGCCGCGTGCAAAGACATGAAGTACGTGGAGAAATCGGCCACCGGTGGTCGCCGCGTGCAAAGACATGAAGTACGTGGAGGAATCGGCGACCGGTGATCGCCGCTACATGAACCCCAAAGAACACAGAGAACACAAGGAAATGGGCCTTTTTGCGATCTTTGCGATCTCTGTGGTTAGATCATTGTATTCCAACCTATGGACTCCTCAGTAAGACGAGTGGCGGCGGGATCTAGCAAAATTGCCGCACGCCAGCTCAGCGCTTGGAATTGTTGGATGACTTCCACTGCAACGCCGTGCCCGCGGGCATCAAGCGGGCGGCGCGGGCGATGTCCCAGTTGGCGAGGCGCAGCCCGCCGATGCCTTGGAGGGTGCCCATCCGCGCGGGGATGCTGGTGCCGTGCAAGCCATAGGGCAGGGGCTCTTTGCTGCCGGACTTGGCGAGGTTGAGCCAGAGGATGCCGACCGGATTGTTAGGTCCGGGTGCGAGGTATTGTTCCTTTTCCAGCGGTGGCTCGCTCACGGGATTGGCGCCCGGAATGGCAACCCCCGCTGGCGCAGGCTTTTCTTTTGGAATCTCACGGGCTTCGCGCTTGGTGGCCAGGCGCGGCTGCGGGATGGCATCGAGCACGGTCCATGAGCCGTGGCCGTGAAGGCCCGGGCGGGCCGAGGCCAGCGGCATAACGGCGATGAGTCTTCCCGCGCAGGAGATTTCCAAGCGGGATGAATCCACCACTGCGGCGGCAACCAGCTTCTGCGGATCGGTGGCCGGCTGCAGCGGTGGCTCGAGTGCCTTTTCAATTTCAAACGGAATGACGTTAGGCACCACAAACTCGGCACCGACGACGCACGGCCCTTTCAGCTGTTGATTGATCTGATGCAAAAACTCCTCGTCGCAATGAAAACGCTCCGCGACGAATTCCCACACGCTCGTGTAACCGAGGAAGTCCGCCGCGACCAGTTCGTCAAGCGTGGCCGGCGGGACTGCGGGCGGGCCCGCCTTGGCGCTTTTCTTCTTGGCGGATGAGCCTTCGCCGCGGTTGCGGCCCGCCACCGCCTCCGCCTTGGGTGACTTGATGAATTTGAAATCCTCCGCACGCAGGCTGTAGTGCGTGTAGGGTTGCTTCAGCGTGGCCTCGGCTTTCGCCTTCAACAGGCCGGGATCCGCGGCGTCGTCGTGCGTGTTCTGATAGACCTGGCGGATTTTCAGATAGGTCGCGCCGGACTTGCCGTCGATCGCTCCCGGAGCAAACATTTCCCTATCAAGGAACACCTGCAGCAGCACGTTCTCGAGTTCGAGTCTCGCCCCGCTGCCGGGATCGTAATCCAGAGGCCCCGCCGGCGTGGCGGTGGTCTTCTTGCCAACGACTTCCTTCTTCGGTTCCGGTGGCGGCGGTGTCATCGCGAGCACCTGCTCCGGAGTGGGAATGCGCAGCACCTCGCCGATGTGAATGAGGTCGTCCTTCAGGGCGTTGAACTGCTTCAACTGCGCCGCAGTCATGCCGAACTTCCTCGCGATCTTGACGATGGCATCACCTTTCTTCACTTCGTAGGTCTCCGGGCGCAGCGCCGCCGGCGTGGCGGATCTCGGCGCGGCGGGGTCGGGCAACTTCGGCAGCAGGGCTTCCGGCTGCGGCATGCCCCAGTCCGGCTTCGGCGATGGAGCAACCCACCATTTCCAATTCACGGCTAGCTCAAGCCCCGGTTCGATTTTGGACGGAGCGACCGGCGGTTTGACGACGGTTTGAGCAAACAAACTGCCGCCCGCCAACCCGAGGATTGCAGCCAGCGACACAGGACGCAAAAATGGGCATAGCATGAGCGGAAGGATGCCGCAATCAGGCTTTGCTGCAAATCAAAAAATTTGATATTTGGGGATTCCAAATCACTGCTTGGTTCGTCATCGTGAGTCTCGAAAGCCAGTTTAACGAGCGACTCAACCCCATGAATTACCCTCCAAAACAACCCACCCGTTGGTCGCCCGCCATGCTTGAGGCCATGGCGGTGGCACTGCTCCTTGCCTTGGTTGCCCTGCTCACATGGCCGGCAATCAGAGTCCCATTATTTCTGGATGACTTGAACCAAATGACTCACGTCAGCGGTTTTACCTCATGGCAAAATTGTATTGGCAGGGATAGTTTCGGACTGTTCCGCCCCGTGAAGAACCTGATCTATTACGGATTGGGAGATCTTTCCCTGTTCAATTGGCACGTGTTAAACCTTTTGGTCTATCTGGTTTCGATTCTCTCCGTTTATCTCTTCCTAAAGCGCCTTTTGGGGTCTTGGGGGTGGGCTTTCGCCGCAGCGGCTATCTGGGCCACCTGCCCAACCCAAGTCAGCACCGCAGTCTGGATGAGCGCCGCTAACATCAGCGTCGCCATCGTCTTCACCTGTGCCTGCATTTCCTTCCATGATCTCTCGCGGCAAACCTCAGGACGGCAGAGGGGGCTGGTCACCCTAACATGCTTATGCCTGTTCCTGGCCGAATGTTCCTACGAGACCGCCGTGGTAGCTCCCGCACTTTGTGTCCTGGTCGATGCTTTGCGGAAACGCCCGCTCTTCTCCCGTGCCGCGATCAAGCACTACGCCATTCTCGCGGCGGTCACCTTGCTCTATCTGGCCATTCGCTCGCGTTTGGGTGCCACCCATAGCCAACAAGGCATGAATTGCGGCTTTGCGCCCGATGCCGCAGCCTGGCAACTCACCCTGTCCGCCCCGTGGTTTCTCTGGAAACACTTCTGCATGTGGCTCATGCCCTTTGGCCGTATCGAGTTCTGCAGCACCTACCTTTGGGGGATTTCCGCTTCATACTCGGAACTGGCCGCCGCTTGGGGTGGGCTGATGCTGCTCCTCGGGTCGATCTTTTTCACATGGTCCCGCCAACCCTGGGTGGCCTTCGGTCTTCTTTGGTTTCTCGTCACGAGCTTTCCGACCTCGAACTTGATTCCCATCTGGGCTGGTCCTATCGAGGATTACTATCTCGTTTTCCCCGGCATCGGCCTCACCATCGCCTTGTTAGGATGTGCCAAAGCGCTCATCGACTGGATCGAGCGGGAGCGCATGAATCCAGCATCCCAATGCAAACTGGTCGGTGGCATTCTTCTCGGGGTGGGCGGTCTGTGGCGCGCGCTTGGCATCCCCTTGTTCTGGTTGCAGGCCGACCTCTGGTGCCGGCCATATGAACTCTATCTGCGCTGCGACCTGACCCGACCCGGCCAATTTCTTGTCCAAGCCTCGGCCGCCCGCGAGTTGCTCGATCTAGGGAATCTGGAACAGGCCAAGGAATTGGCGCAAACATCCTACGCGACTGGACCATGGAATGCCGATAGCGCCGTGTCTCTTGGCCGCATCGCACTCCAAACCGCTGACTACGACACGGCGGAAAAGCGTTTCAGGGAAGTCCTCCGCATCGCACGCGCGAACACGCCGGTCCACGATTATTCCCAGCTCTATCTGGCGAAAACCTTCATGGCACAGGAATCCAAACGCCATCTCGTGCGGGAAACCCTGCTCCCACTTCTGAACAATCCAAAGAGCCCCTTCCATTTGAACGCCATCGATCTGCAAATCGAGAGTTACCTCGCCCGCAAACTGCCCAACGATGCTCTCCGCGCGGCCGCAAAGGCCATGCAACTCCACCCGGACAACGCACATTTCAAGACTTTGGTAAAAGACATCGAACAAAAACTCCCGCCCCCCGCCAACCCTCTGCCAACTGCGCGCGACCCGGGCACACCCTTCCCGGCACCGATTCCGAAAACCAACTGACCCAGGTGCCCGTCTAGGGGTTTGGGGCGTGCCAGGCGGGAAACTCGGCCTGGAGTTGGCGGCGGCATTTTTCGGCACCCGCCGGATCTTTTTCTTTCTCCAAAATGGCGATGAGTTTGTACAGGGCCAACGGCTTGAGATCCTTGTCATCGTGAAATTCAACCACAATGGTGTATTCGGCGGCGGCACCGGGGAGGTCATTGTCTAACAATTTCAAGTCGCCGGAAAGCACCCGCAGACCGGCGTTGGTGCGGCCTTGCGGGCGCAAGGCGAGGGCTTCATCGGTGGCGGTGCGGGCTTCGGCCTGGCGCTTGAGGGCGAGCAGGGCACGCCCCCGATCTAACATACCGTCTGCCTTCCAGCCGGGGTTATCCTCAACGTTGAGGACATTGGCGGTGGCGGTGAGTGCGCCTTCGGCATCGCCGGTTTCCAAGCGGGCCTTGGCGAGGTAACGCCAGACTTCCTTGGGGGTTTCGCGGGGTTCCTGCGGGTTGGCGACGAGGTTGAGGAAGCGGGTGGTGGCGGCGAAGTCATCGGCATTGTAGGCCTGCATGCCGGCCCATTGGACAACTTGATCGGGGATGTCGCTGGCGTATTTGTCGCGGATGGAAAGATCGATTTCCTTGGCCAGGTTCTTCGAGTCCTGGGCGGCAAAATAGCCAAGGGTAAGGAGCAATCCGGCATGCTTGGCATAGGTATCGGCACGCAGACTGCGGGCTTTTTCCAAGTAGGGAACGGCGTCCTTGGCGGCGTTGGTTTTGGTTAGACCCTGGCCGATCCAGTAGTTGGCCTCCGCCTGGAGTTTGGGATTGAGGTCCTGGATATTCTCGAGCAGGCCTTTGTAGCGGACGATCATGTCCTGAAGGTTGCCTGCGCTGCGGCGCATGCGGGCGCTTTCCAGCCAGGCAAAGGAGGCGAGCTCGGGGGGGATGCCCGGGGCCGTGAGGCGGTCGAAGTCCTGGATGGCCTTGGCCGGTTCCGCACTCGCGGCGTAGGCGCTGGCCCGCTTGGCG
>JBAXPF010000320.1:0-4970 GCA_037132955.1 Verrucomicrobiota bacterium
AGGTCCGCCACCACGCCATGGTCCGGCTCGATGACGTTGACGAGCGTCTGCACCAGCGAGGGCGGCGTGAAGAACTCGCCATTGTCCTGTGCGCCCTGCATGGCAAATTTCATCAGGAAGTATTCGTAGATGCGGCCGAAGACATCACCGGTGGCGGAACGCAGCGCCTCGCGGTTGAAGGTTTTCATGAGATCCTCCAGCACGGACCGCTCGAAGATGCCGAAATCCTTGGGCAGAACGCCGCGGAGCGGTTCGAAGGATTCCTCGATGGCGGTCATGGCACCGATGACCACCTCGGCGAGGTCGGCATCGGTGGGGGTGGCGAGGATGTGTTCGTACCGGGCCTGCTCCGGCAGGAACAGGGCGCGGCGTTTCACGTAGTCCGCGGCGATGATTTTCCGTTTCGGCATTTTCCCCGCCTTCTGGTCCTCGGCGATCTGGCGGGTGGCGGTCTCAAAACGGTTGGCCGCGTGGCGGAGGAAGATGATGCCGAGCACCGGCATGCAGTATTCAGAGGAGGTGAGCTTTGAATTTGCCCGCAGGTTATCGGCGGCCTCCCAGAGGTCGGATTCAAGTTTTTCGATGTTGGCGAGGGAGCCGTGGGTGGTCATGCGGTGGTAAATCGATGGCTGTGGCGGGAACGACCGGCGGACTTCGCCGCATCCGGGGTGACGCTAGCGGTTCGGGGGCGTGCGGGCAAGCCAACAAAAAACGTCCCGAGAACATCATGCGCATTCTAGCGCTTTATGAAAAAAGCAAACCGGCCTGACGGGCGTGACTCATTCGCACGAAGCTTGTGGTTTCAAGTCTGCTAGATAAGCTTCCCGGCGGAGTTGCCGGCGGTGGGTGAAACCGCGCACGGCGGCAAAGGCGATGGGCACCAGGAACAGCGAAGCAAAGGTGCCGAAGAGCAAGCCGCCGATGACCGCGCGGCCGAGGGGCGCGTTCTGCTCGCCGCCCTGGGCATTGCCCAGCGCCATCGGGATGACGCCGAGAATCATCGCCATGGCTGTCATAATCACCGGCCGCAGGCGGGTGGTGGCGGCCTCGATGGCGGCATTCGTGGCCGATTCGCCTTGGTCGAAGCGGTCGCGGGCAAAGCTGCTGACGAGCACGCTGTTGGCCGTGGACACCCCGACAACCATGATGATGCCCATCAGGGCGGGCACGCTCAGCGGCGTGCCGGTGGCCCACAACGCGAACAGCGCCCCGGATATGGCCACCGGCAATCCCGCCACCGCAACAAAGGGCAAGGTCCAGGATTGGAAATTGACCACCATCACCAGAAACACCAGCACCGCTGCGAGTCCCAGCCCGCCTATCAGTTCGGCATAGGATTTTTCCATCAGCGCGGCCTGGCCGGCGAGTTCGATCCGGTTGCCGGGTTTGAGTTTGCCCCGCAATTCTGTTAGTATAACTTCCAGCTCCTTGGTGATGCCGCCGAGGTCACGACCCGCGGCGTTGCCGATGACGGTGAACGTCGGCTGCAGGGACGTGCGGCTGACGCTGGCGGGCGCGCGTTTTTCCACCACCGTGGCAAACGCGCGCAACAGCACCGGCGCGCCGCTGCCGGTGGACGGGCGGATCGGCAGGTTGAGCAATTGCTCGACGGCCTTGAGGTTGGCGGGCGGGGCGATGATTTGGACATCGTAGGCCGCCCCGGTCGCCGGATCGGACCAGAAATTCGGCGCCACCGAGCCACCGCTGCCGAGCGCGGCCAGCAGGGCGTTGGCCGCATCCTGGACATTGATGCCGAAGCTGCCGGCCCGGGCGCGGTCCATGCGGATCGCATAGCCGGGTTGGTCTAACACCTCGCGCAAAGTCACATCGGCGGCGCCCCTGATTTTGGCGAAGCGTAGCCGCAGGTCCTTGGCCAGCGCCAGATTGCCGGGTGCGTCGCGGCCCATGAAGCGGACTTCAAAGGTGGTCGGCGCGCCCGCGGCCAGCGTTTGGCTGGTGGCATCAGCCGGCCGGAAAAACGCTTGCACGGCGGGAAATTTGGCCGCCAGCATGGCGCGGATTTTCTCCACATAACTCTCGCTGGGTGCATGGCCGGAGGCGAGTTGCACGAGGATCTCGCCATCGGAGGAACTGATCGAGGTGGTTTCCACCCAGGCTTGGTTGACGGAGGCGGGCGTGCCGATGTTTTCCACGACAAACTGCAAGTCTGCGGGTGGGATGAGCTCGCGGATCTCACGCTGGATGTCCGCCAGCGCCTGGGCCGTGTCGTCGATTCTAACACCGCTGGGGATGCGCACGAACAAGCGGATCAACCCGGCATCGGTCTTGGGGAAAAACTCGCGGCCGGATTGCATCGCGGCAAAAACTCCCAGCGCCACGGTGAGGAACACCGGGATGAGGATCAGCGTCTTGTGCGGCATGATGCAGCGGAGGATGGCCCCCTGGATGCGCCCGATGCGCGACATGGCCCGCTCTATCCAATGATGGATGACTGACAAACCGCGCGGCGTGGCATCGCCGCGGAGTTTTTCCGCGCGGATCTCGGCCGGCAGGATGATCGAGGCGAGGGTCGTCACCAGGGTCCTGGCTAACAGATAGCTGGCAAGCATCGCGAACACCACCGCCAGCGCGAGCGGCCGGAACACAAAGGCCGCGGTGCCGCTGAGCAGGAAAATGGGCAGGAACACGATGCAGATGGAAATGGTGGAAACGAACTCCGGGAATGCCACCTCCTGCGCGCCATCAATGATGGCTTGTTTGACCTCCTTGCCCAAGGCGATCTGGCGTTTGATGTTTTCGATTTCCACCAGCGCGTTATCGACGAGGATGCCGATGGCCAGGGCGAGCCCGCCGAGGGTCATCAGGTTGAAGGTGGCGCCGCACAGGCCAAGCCCCAGCACCGAACACAACAACGCCAACGGAATCGAGGTGAGCACGATCAGGGTGGAGCGCCATGAACCGAGGAATAACAAAACCACCAGCGCCACCAAGCCGCCGACCAACATGATTTCATGGCGCACGCCGCTCACCGCCTCGCGGACGAAGACGGATTGGTCGAAAATCGGTTCGATGCTCATGCCGGGCGGGGCCGAGGCGCGGATTTCAGGCAGGCGCTGGCGGATGCCATCGATGATATCCACGGTGGAGGCGCTGCCGAGTTTGAGGATCGAGATCATCACCGCGTTCTGGCCGTTGAGGCGGGCCATGTTGGTGCTGATCGCCTCGCCGTCGCGCACGTTGGCCACATCCCGCAGCAGAATGATCTTGCCGTCCACCGCACGCAGCGGCAGGTCGAGAAAGCCCTGGATGTTTTCCGGGCTGGCATTGATTTCCACCGGCAGCTCGCGCCCCCCCTCGCGGAGCGTGCCGGATGGAAGTGTTAGATTCTGACGACCGAGCGCGGCGCTGACTTCGGTGGCCGTGATGGTGAAGGCGTTCATGGCCGCCGGGTCCAAGTCCACCATGATTTGGCGGGCCGCGCCGCCGTAGGGCAGCGAGATGCGCATGCCGGGAATGCTCTGCAGCTGCGCCCGCAACGCCAGCCGCGAGTAGTCGTAAAGCTGGCCGCTGGTCATCGTGTCCGACGCCATCACCAGCTGCACGATGGGCACGTTGGACGGACTGGTGCGCACAATCAGCGGCGGGGTGGTGCCGGGAGGCATGCGGCGCAGGATGGTTTGCGATACGCCTGTGACCTGGGACATCGCGGTGTTGATGTTCACGTTGGGTTGGAAGCGCAGTTTCACCAGGCCGACCCCGTTGGAACTCTCCGAGCGCACTTCTAACAAGTCATCCACGTTGTTGAGCGTGGCAATCTCGGAAAACGAGGTGATCTTGGACGCCATCTCCGCCGCGTTCAAGCCGCCGTAATTCCACACCAGGGTGATCTCCGGGCTGTCCACGCGCGGCAGGATATCAGTGGACATCCGCCGCCCGGACATGATGCCGAAGAGCAGGATCAGAATCGCCATCACCCCTATGGTGTATTTGTAGCGAAGGGCGAAAAGAACAATCCACATGGCGGCAAAACCCAATAGCAATCCTACCGGCGAGTCAAACCGCCAATTCCTTTTGCCGGGTGCATTCTTGCTAGAGCGATTATCCCAACATTGCGCAAGGCGCCGACGTCATCCGGGGCAGCCTCGAGCGTGCTCAAGCCGCCTGCCCATCCCCTTACGAATCCACGCCTTAGCGCATAAAAGCCGGCAGCCGCCGCTTCACTCAGCCGCCCTTGGTTCCGCCCTTACTTTGCATGGGCCTTGACGAAATCGATGTCGGCGCGCACCTGCGGCACGCTGTCCATCCAATCGTTCTCATGCTCGATGGAGATGTGGCCGTCGAATTTCTGCCGTTTGAGTTCTTCGAGGCAAGCGGCGACATCCACCACCCCTTTGCCGGCCACCACCACGTCGGCCTCGCCGGTTGCGGCCTTGTCCTTGAGATGAACGCTGATGATGCGGCCACTGAGAATGCGCAGGCAGTCGATGGGTTTGAGGTTGGAGGTGCACCAGTGACCGAGGTCGGCACAGGCGCCGATGCGGGGGTCGCGGCTTTCAACAACACCGAGAATGTAGAGGGGATGCCAGACCTTGTAACCGGCATCGGCCATTGATCCGCCGTGCTCATGGAAGGCCACCCGCAGGTCAAACTCCTTGGCGGCGGCTTCCCATTCGGCAACCCGCTCGGTGGATTCCGTGCAGACCGAATACAGTTCCAATTTTTTGGCAAAGCCCATGATGGCGCGGACTTCCTCGCCGTCCTTGGCCGCGACGACGCCGTAATTGACCGGGCGCACGCCCACCCGGGCACACTCGGCCCGGAGTTCGGCCATCGCGGATTCAGACATGGTGTGGTGGACCTTGTCTGCCGATCCGGGTTTGAGGACCTGGCCGGGGTAGAACTCGATGACGTTGCCACCGGCTTGCTTGGTCTTGGCGATGGCCTCGAAGGCGCTGAATTCCTTGAACGTATACGCCTGCGCGCCGATGAACCAGCCGTTCTGGCGGAGA
>JBAXPF010000321.1:0-4962 GCA_037132955.1 Verrucomicrobiota bacterium
CCTCGCCGCCCACCCGGATCATCCGGCACGACCCACCGCCCAGGCCAGCCTCGGCACCAGGCTCCAGGCCCAGAGCGAATTGGCTGACGCCAAGAAGGTGTTCCAAGAAATCGCCGATGATCCAACGGCACGCTTCCTCGCACCCTACGCCTTGCTCTCCCTCGGCGATATGGCCAAAGCGGCTGGCGAAACCGCCCAAGCGACCAAATTCTATCAAAAAGCCAAGACCGATTTCCCGGATAGCAGCTTCTCCAGCGCCATTACCCAGCGCATCTCCCTGCTGCAGGCACAATTTCCGGTCGAAATCGATCCGCCAGCGCCACCCGCTGCCGCCGCCGCCGCCACGCCGCCGGCAGCAGCCCAACCTGCGGTGACGGGCGCTCCGCGTGCCGAGGCAGGCACGCCGGAAGCGGATGTGCCGCCGGTCAACAACCCGTATATGACCGAACCGGGTGGGAAGCCTGCGGCAAACACCGCGCCCGCAGCCGAAACTCCCCCCACCGCGCCACCCGCTCCCGCGCCGGCTGCGGGTGCTCCACCCCCACCTTCCAAGCCGTAATCCCGCGTCCGTTCGATCTATCCATTAACCTCCATCCCTCTAACCACCGTGTTCAAGAAAGTCATTGGCCAAGACCTCGGCGATTCCAATCGCCCCTCACCCGCAGCCCCAGCAGGCTACCGCCAACCGGAGCCCTTGTCCCCCCCCACCAGTCATCCCCCTGCGGCCCCGGCATCTGCCCAAGCCTCGATTTCCCGCCCGCCCGCCGGTGCGTCCCGCAATATTCTCTCATCGGATGTGGAAATCAAAGGGTCTGTCAAGTTCACCAACGATCTCATTGTGGATGGGAAAATCGAAGGTGAAATTTCCTCCGACGGGAGTCTAACGGTAGGTGAAAACGCCCGCCTCAAGGCTGAGATAAAAACTGCCACGGTCGTGGTTTATGGTAAAGTTCACGGCAATATCACCGCCTTGGATCGCATCGAACTCAAATCCACTGCAGAGGTCATCGGCGATATTAAAACCAAGACGCTGTCCATCGAGGCAGGTGCCATCTTTGTCGGCAAATCCACTGTGGGCACCCCGGCCCAAACCCCGGCTTCAGCACCGGCACCCGCGCCGGCGCAAGGGGCGCCTCCAGCTGCGGCTCAAGGGCAGCAAGCCGCCAAGCCTGCGGCGGTGATATTGCCCAAACAAGGCAACCTGCCCGGCGCCATTTGATCCATCCCGGAGCCCAGTGATTGTGGGATTTGCTAGATTTTCTTATGGTCGGTGAGTCCCCAACCCCGCGCCAACGCATCGAGTTGACTTGTCCCGAGTGCGGGCACATTCAAGCCGAGCCCGCGATGGTGGTGTCTACCCAGTGCCATGGGTGTCGCGCCCATTTTCAAGTGAGCGACGGCAAGGCGGTGGTGCGGCCGCGTGTCGCCGCACGGCTTGCCCAGCCCGAGAGCGAGCCTGAGCCGCCGCCGCCGAAGCCTGATCTAACGTTTCAAAACACCCGGCCAGCCCCGGCGTTGCGCCACCCGCTGCTGCGGTTTTTCTTTCCGCCCAAGCCCCCACGGGAAATTTTCTGCTTCGATTGCGGCTATCATTACACGGCCGCCGCCGAGGCACAATCCAGCCAATGCCCGCAGTGTTGCTGCTATGTGAGCCTGCTGGATTACGCCATTGACGGGCCATGGAACCGGCGCATTCAGACGCGTGGCAACGTCACTATTCTCAAGTCCGGCGCAGTTTCCGGGGAGAGCATTCAGTGCCACAATCTCAAGGTCCTGGGTGAACTCGCCAGTGCGGTGGATTGTTCCGGTGATATTGTCATCCGCGGCCACGGCAAGGTCATGGGCAAGGTCAATTGCCGCCACCTGCGCATCGAACGCCCGGCACGCGTTGAATTTTTTCATCCGGTTACCGCTGCGAGTGCCATCATTGAGGGGCATACCCGCGGACAGATCTTTTGCTCCGGCACCCTCACCTTGGGCAAACGCGCCCATCTCCACGGGCTCGTGCGTGCCGCTGCCATCATCGTCAAGCCCGGTGCCAAACATTCCGGCACGCTTGAAATTCTTCAGGCAGGTGCGGATCCCCAGATGGAACTGAAAAGGCACGAGTCATGAGTTGTTTCCTCCATGCTCTGTTGATATCGTGCCCCCGGTGCCAAGCGCCTATTTACACATGGACCTGAAGCAAGAAATTCTCGCTCTCAAGCAAACACGCAACGCGGTCATCCTGGCCCACAACTATCAAACGGGCGACATTCAGGATGTGGCGGATTTCGTCGGCGACTCATTGGGGCTAGCCTATCATGCCAAGGCCACGGCCGCCGATGTCATCGTCTTCTGTGGCGTCCACTTCATGGCGGAGACGGCCAAAATCGTCAATCCCGGCAAAATCGTCGTGCTTCCAGATGCCGACGCCGGTTGCTCGCTCGAACAATCCTGCCCGGCAGCGGACCTGGAGGCGTATCTCAAAGCCAACGCCCACAAGAACTATTACGTCATCGCCTACATCAATTGTTCCGGGGCGGTCAAAGCGCTCTGTGATGTCATTTGCACCTCCGGCAATGCGGTCAAAATCGTCAATCAGGCGCCGGCGGACCGGCCGATCCTGTTTGTTCCGGATGCCAATCTGGGCGCCTGGGTGATGGAACAAACCGGCCGCAAGATGGACCTTTGGCAAGGATCATGTTATGTCCACGTCGAGTTCACACGCGACTCCATCCGGCGCATCAAGTCCGAATACCCGGATGCCCTCGTCGTCGCTCATCCGGAATGCACCCATGCCGTCAGGCTCCTTGCCGATGAGGTTTGCTCGACTGAAAAGATGATAGGTTACTGCAGGAATGCTCCTGTTAGAAACATCATTGTGGTCACCGAGAGCGGCATGCTTCACCGCTTGCGCAAGGAGTGCCCGGACAAGAATCTCATCGCCGGTCCCACCGATCTGTGTGCCTGCGCGGATTGTCGCTATATGAAACTCAACACCTTGCAAAAACTCCGCGATTGCCTGGCCAACCTTCAGCCGCGCGTTGAGATGGAGGAAGCCCTGCGGGCGCGTGCCGAGACCCCGCTGCTCCGCATGCTCGAGCAATCCCGCTGATCACCTGGATTTCATGCAGGCCTCGGCGGCCAGCCAGCCGGTGGAGAAAGCAATCTGCAGGTTGTAGCCACCCGTGTCCGCATCAAGATCGAGCAACTCGCCCGCGAAATAAAGGTTTCTAACCAATTTGGATTCCATGGTATCGGCATCAATCTCTGTCGTGACAACCCCGCCGGCCGTGATGATAGCTTCCTTGAAGGGACGGCTACCGGTGATCGTAAACCTCAGGTCCTTCATCAACAGCAGGATTTTGCGCCTTTCCTCCGCGGTCAACTGATGCCCCGCTTTGCCGCCTCCGATCCCGGTCTTTTCCAGAAATACCGGGATCATGGCGGCTGGCAGCCACTTGCGGCAGAGGCTGCTCATGCGTTCTTTCCCATACTCCTTGAGGTCGCGGCCTAACCGGTTGTCCAACTTGGTTTCATCGAGCGCGGGTTTGAGGTCAACGGATAGCTCAACATGGCTCTGATCGCGCAACGCATCCACGATGAAGCGACTCAAGGTGAGCACGATGGGCCCGGACAGCCCGAACTCGGTGAAGAGCATCTCACCGAATTCCTCTCTGGCCATTTTGCCGTTGATCCAAATCCTCGCTCTGACATTTTTCAGGCTCAATCCCTGCATGCGCTGGGCCATGTTGCCCGCGGTCTCCAGCGGAACCAGCGCCGGTCGGGGCGTTTCAATGGTATGTCCGGCGGCTGTGGCAAACCGGTAGCCATCGCCATCCGACCCGGTGGCCGGATAGGACTTGCCGCCGGTGCATAGGATGATGTGCTTGGCATGGACCACCTGGTTCCCGGCGGGGGAGTGAACCCTCAGTCCCACGACCTCACCGTTCTCGATAAGAATGACACCGACCTTGTGCCGATACCTGATTTCCACCTTGTGGTGGGACACCCATCGCATCAGGGCATTGACCACGTCGGCCGCCTTGTTGGAAACCGGAAACACCCGTGCCCCGCGCTCCACCACTGTCGCGCACCCGTTGGCATTCAACAACCCGATGATGTCGTTGGAAAAAAACCGTGCAAAGGCATGCCGGAGGAACGGGCTGTTGGGATGGATGTGTTTGAGAAACTCGCTTGGTGGCGCATCGTTGGTGATGTTGCACCTGCCCTTGCCGGTGATGAGCAGCTTGCGCCCGGCACGCTCCATTTTTTCCAGCAGCAGAACCTTGCCCCCCAACTCCGCCGCCCTGCCCGCGGCAATCAGCCCGGCCGCGCCGGCACCCACGACGATGACATTATACGTGTTGTCCATCGTTATTGCGGTTTCCCGATGCGGTAGAGATGGGTGCGTGAGCGCAGGATCAGCGAGTTGTTATAGACAGCGGGCGACGCCATGAAGCCATCACCGAGCTTGTTGTTAGCCAATAGCTGGTATTCATCAGCGGCCGCAATCACCGGCACATCGCCCTCCTCGCCAAAGAAGTAGATGCGGCCTTCCGCAAACAACGGTGAGGCGGAAAAGGGTCCTCCCAGGCGTTTCTGCCACATGTTCTGGCCCGATTTGGCATTGACGCATGAGATCACGCCCGCATCGCTGATCATGAACAGGCGCTCGCCTAACAAAATCTGCGAGGATCGCGTTGGTGCGTTCTTGGAAAACTTCCACGCCACGTGGGTATCGGTCACATCGCCACGCCCGTCGGGGCGCACCGCAAAAAGTTGATAGCCTCCGGCGGCGCTCGTGGCATAGACCAGGCCGTTGCCGAACAACGGCAGTGCCGCCGCGTTCATCCCACCACTGCGCACCCGCCAGATCTCTTCGCCCGTTTTCGGCACATATGCCATCGTGGCGCCCGAGCTGGGGCTCACCAATTGCGCTTGGCCCAGCACCGTGATGACCGCTGGCGTCGAGTAGGC
>JBAXPF010000322.1:0-4938 GCA_037132955.1 Verrucomicrobiota bacterium
CAAATTTTTAGAAAAAATAAATACAGAAAATTAAATGAATCTGATTAATTTTTCTGAGGGGGTCATAGTAACGATACCCGTAGTAGTAGAGGCCCGTTTCTGCATCGAAGTATTTTGTGCTGAAGCGGTGAGCGAAGTTAATGTAGGTAACGCCCACGGGTGGTGCGGGAGTGATGTCCTTACCGAATGGGTCGTATTCATAATGAGCGACGACATTGCCACCGCCGTCAAGGTATTCACTCACATTCCCGTTGCCGTCGTAGGTCGGGTAGTAAGAGGGATGGCCGGAGGTGACTTCGTCCGTGACGGAGAGGAGTCCGCCGACTCCGCCCGCGCCCTGCATGCTGCCGCTGAGATCCATCCCGTAAACATACGTCTTTTTGATCGTTGCGCCAGAATATTCCGCGATCAAATTCCAGCCGTCGTAGAGGTAGGTGGTGTCGCTGATTCCCTGTGGCGCGGCGGAGGCGGTGGTTTTGCCGATGCGGCGTGAGAGATGATCGTAGATATATGTAGCGATGGTGGTGTCGCCAGCGGCGTTCATGACTTCGACCAGACGGTTCTCAGCGTCCCAGACAAAGACGCGGGAAACGGGGGTGGTAGCCCCGCGGGGTAGGACCGGACCGGATTTCATGTTGCCGTCCGCATCGAAAGCAGGCACCGCATCGCCGCCGGGAAAGGCGATTTTGCCATACTGGTTGATGGCGTTGGCACCGGTGGTGGTGGCGGCGGTGCTGGCATAGTACGACGTGACCGCGCCCCCCGAGTTGGTATTTGTTGCGGTGCGGGACAGCTTGCGGTTGCCGATGTCATCGAATTGATAGAACCGGCTGTTGTCAGGAGTGGTGGCATTGGCGGCGCTGGTGAGTTCCCCTGACAAATCGTATCCCCACGACCACGCAGGGTAGGCGGTGAACGCGCTGCCGGTGGCGACCAGGGATTTGCGCTGGCCGATGGAATTCGCACCCAGGCCGGAAGGAGCATTGCTGTTAGCCGCGTCCGGAATGTCATAGTTGAAACTGGAAACGACCGATTGTGCGGGATTGGCCGGGGAGTTGGTCTTGGAGAGAAGGACATCACGGGCACTCTCCCAATGGTTGGTCACCGTGTGTGCAGGGCCGGTGACGGAGCTCACCAGGGTATATGAGCTGCCCTGATAACCGTAGTTGAAGGCCGCGGCACCAATCGGGGCTTGATTTCCGTCAAGGGCGGGGTGGTCCCAGACGCAGTTGAGGCGTCCGGCGATGTCGAAGCCGATGGCGGTGGTGTACTCCGTCCCAACTTTGATGGAAAGAGGGCGTCCCAAAGCATCATAATAGCGGTTGAGGGTGCGGGCGGCGGCGGTGTCCTGATTGAGATTCTCTGTGACCAGCCGGAGGGTGGTGGGATCATAGGTATAGGTGGCATGGAGGATCCCGGCGCGGGTGACGGTTTTGATGCGCCCGAGGGTGTCGCGGATGTAAACGAGCTTCGGGGTGGCGGCGGGGTCGGATGAGTAGGTGTGAATTTCCACCCTCTGGTCGAAGAAAGTGCCTGTTTTTTGCCGAATTGACACTGGGCGATCCTGGCCGAAACACGGCGTGAATCCAGCACAATTGTTCCACGGGCGGTTTTTGTTATTGAGACGGCCGGTGAACAGTGGTTTCTGCTGTCATGTTAGGGCCGTGGAACACCGGTGGCTCCGTCTTGTTGAGACAGCCAACTTGTGACAACGCGCAAAATGCAGAGTTGCGCCGTGTGGTACTGTCGCGGCATGAAGTTTTCCCCCTTCTTCGAACCCAAGTCACTGGATTTTCTCAACTTGCAGGCCAAGATCAAGGCCGGTGGATGCCGTCATTGCCAATGCCCGTCGGCGATTGTTGGCCATGGTCACCTGCGGGGATACGCGGCATCGGGTGGAGATTGGGTGTCCAGGGGCCTGCGTTTGCTGTGCTCCAACCGCTATTCGAATCCGGGATGTGGCGCGACATTTTCCGTCTACTGGGACACTGTCATTCCCCATTGCTCGTTGAGAACCACCCAACTCCTTGACTTGATTCGGACGGTTGCAGCCGGCCCGTCCACCCATGGTGCCTGGTTCTTCTCTGGCAGCGCCCTGCCGATCACCTCCGTCTATCGGTGGGTTGCCAAGTGGCTCAATCGCACGGAGCATATCCGGACCCGGCTTTGCCTGATCGTCGCGCCGCCGGGCAAATCCGGCGATCAAGCCGACCCCTTCACACTTCAGCATGTCACCGCGGCGTTTCCGCAGGCATCCTGTTGTATCGCCGCATTCCAAAGCGGCCTGCAAGTGGCCATCACCGGATAAACCGGCCTCCCCGGTCCGTTTCTCACCCGTCCGAGGCAACTTCCCGGCCTCGGTGCCCCCTCTTTTCCGTCACGCGCAGGATCTGTTAGTGGCGGTTTGGCATCGCGGCCGGTTTTGCCGTCCGGTCCTTTCTTGCAGCCACAGGATTTGGGCAACCCTGCCCGCCAATCGTCCGGGTCAGTTTCCCCGGCGACATGAAACGCGTAAGCAATTATCTGAGAATGCGGGTGCTCGGCGCCCTCGAATATGCCGATGGCGACTCCAACCTTGCCCGCTATAAGGCGGTAAGCCGGATCACCTTCACCGATGAGGACGGCCGGGCCGTCCAGTTCACCTGGAGAACCATCCAGACCTGGTGGTATTTCTATCGCAAGCACGGCATCACCGAATCGCCCCACCGGGTCGACAAGGGTTCCATTCGCAAGGTCGCTCCCGAGTATCTCCTCGAAGCCATCGAACAGGTCCAGCCCTCCTTCCACGGCAAAAAGTACAACATTGCCGAAATCTACCGCGCCTGCATCCAACAGGGACTGCTCACGCGCTGTCAGATTGCGCCTAACACATTCCGCAGGCATGTCGACACCTTCGACCTCCTCAAACCGGTCGGCGATGCCACTCCCAAGGCGCGACTCGCCTTCGCCAAGGCCCATGCCAACGACCTCTGGCAGGGCGATACGCTCCACGGACCCTATCTCCAGGACGGCCTCCACAAGCCCGTCAAAACCTTCCTCATCTGTTTCATCGACGATGCATCCCGTGTCATCCCCCACGGTGCCTTCTATCACGCCGACGACACGCCCAAGCTCATCGACTGCTTCCAGACCGCACTCTACAAGCGCGGCATCCCCAAGGCCGTCTATGTGGACAACGGGTCCAACTACCGCTCCAAGGAGTTCGCCATGATCTGCACCCGCCTCGGAACCGTGCTGATTCACACCCCGGTTAGAGACGGTGCCGCCAAAGGCAAGATCGAACGCTTCTTCAGAACGGTCAGAGATCAGTTCCTCGTGCGTGACCTCAGCCATATCCGCAGTCTCGACCAGCTCAATGGCGAGTTCACCCGCTGGGTGGAAGACACGTACCATCGCCGCGAACACTCCACCCTCGGCATGAAGCCCATCGACCGCTTCGGCCTCGACCTGAGCCGCGTGCGCCACCTCGCCACCAACTCCTTCAGCGATGAACTCTTCCTGCTGGAAAGCACCCGCAAAGTCCGCGCCGACAACACTTTCAGCTACGACGCCACCCGCTACGAGGCACCCTGCGACATGCGCAACACCACCATCGTCATCCGCCACCATCGCGAGGGCATCGGCTTCGCGCCGGTGGTCTATCAGGACGGCCGCCGCCTTGGGGAAGCCACCCTCGTGGACCTCATCGCCAATGACCGCAGACCCAACATCGAGTTCTAAAACAACCTCAGCCCAGCCGCCCGTGACCAATCCAAACCATATCCAACATATATCACCACCATGATCAGAAGCTACTTCGGACTCAGCCACCATCCATTTGCCATCGACGACAACGCACCCCTGCTCGATCACCAGCAGCGGCACTTCGACATCCTCAAGGTCCACAGCCAGCAGGGCGGACTCTGTCTCATCCTCGGCGAGCCGGGCACCGGCAAAACCGTGCTCAAAAACGCCATCATCCGCCATGATCCCAAGCAGTGGATCACGCCGGTCATCAACCGCTCGCTGCACACCTGGCCCAACCTGCTGCGCCTGCTCTGCCAGGCACTCCAACTCGACACCCTCGGCAGTGACGCCCGATGCGAGACCCGTCTCATCAACGAGGCTCGCGCATATAACTCCAAAGGCAAGACCATCATCCCCATCATCGATGACGCCCATCTGTTGCCCATCGAGGCACTGCACAAGCTCCGATTAATGTTAGAGGACTTCCCCAAAAACCACAATCTCATCCTTATCGGCCAACCGGCCCTCAACACCACCCTCCAACTCAGCCAGCAGCAGGATCTCAAAAGCCGCGTCACTTACTCCGCAAAAATCGACACCCTCGCGCCGAACGCCCTAACCGCCTTCATCCACGGCCAACTCGACATCGTCGGCCTGCCCCACACAACCTTCACCGCCGAGGCCGTCAACCTCATCCTGCGAGTCTCGGAAGGCACCCTCCGGGCGGTCAAGAACCTGTGCGTCGGAGCCCTCATCGAGGCCGTCCGCGACCAAACCCAGTCCGTCGATCTCAAACAGGTCAACGCCGTGCTCATGCAGCCCCACTGGCGGCACAACGCCCGCGACGAACCCGCCCAGCCGCTCGTTATAACCCATCAGAAGCCCCGTCCCAAATAGCCATCCGGACAAACCCGCCGCAGCGAGCCCACATTTTTGACCAAACGGAGGCAGGCTCTGCGGGGACGCAACCAGCCAAGGGATAGTCAAAACAAAGGCGACAGACAATGTCGCAAACCAACGGGAGCGTATCCGCCAGACTCGGCGGATACGCTCTTCCGCGTCAGGCCTTCCGGCCTGTCTTGAGCCTTTGTCCATGCCTCCAAAAATCCTGGGGTTTGGGGCAAAGCCCCATGATGTCCAAGATGCCCTGCACCGTGATAGACCTCCCCAAAAACTACGATGAAACTGGATCCAAAACACGACCACAGTGTG
>JBAXPF010000323.1:0-4923 GCA_037132955.1 Verrucomicrobiota bacterium
GTCGGGAACATTCTCCTTCAGAAAATCATTTGTTTGTTCCTCTGTGGTAATTGGCGACTGCGCTCCATCACGAGCGACGTAGAAGATGTTCGCATTCGGTTCAGCAGTAGCGATCCCAAGAAGAAACGGAATGCATAGGACACCAGGTAAGAATGTCGTAACTATTTTGGTAGGTCTCATTATTTGGCACAACGCTCAAAGCCACCGATGACCGGCGGGTGGGCTGTGGTTGGAATTGCGGTTGTGGGCCTTAACGGTCATTCGGTGCGCTGACTTGTTCGCTTGTTTGGTTTCAGTTATGCCCGTTCGCTCCCAAGAATGGTTCGCTGTGGTAGGTTTCACGATACCCATGTCTTTCGCTCGATTATAAGCCACCATTTGCCCCACCAGACGTAAACCCTGCGAAAACCTACCCCCCCCGTAAACGCTTGCATGAAGCCCGCATCTGTTATCGTCACAAACGGAGCAGGACTCCAGGAACGGAAATCGTAACAGGGTATCTTTGCATCCTCGTGGGATTTGGCATTTGTCCAGCCGTAAGGATAGTGTGCGTCAACAAATTCCTTGATGGGAGGGTTCTGTGTATAGTCATCGAAAATCATGCGTTCAACACTGTGTACGCCAAGTGTTGCCGTGAACAGCCAAGCTGCGAGAAGAAGGGCCGCTGGAATGTATAGGAGCATGGTCTTATAGAGGCGCGCAATGTAAATGCCGGCACCTAAGAGCAGCGTAGAGGCAATAATACAGTTTACCTTGAGCAGAGCCATATACGCGTCTGCGGCTGCGCAATACATTTGCGAGAGTGCTGGACTGTAATGCTCTTTACAGGCTTCCTGGTAGGCTGAAGATACTTGGAAAAATTGCTGGTATTGCACAAACAACTCGCCAATGAGGAATAGGGCACCAAGCAGCAGTATGGCGACGGTTAGCTTGTGGGTTGTCATAGCGAACATTATTATTCAACGACTCTCAGCATTTGTCCTGGATAAGCCGCCGTTGGTGTAACAGAGCGCAAATGCCTCCCGCCACGCCAGGCATCGTCATTGATGCTGAAAATCGTTTTCACAAACAGTCGTCTATCACGACAAACCCCGCCCCACAAGCGAATTCCCCAGGATCTTCCCCGGCCGCCCGCCCCATCACCCGGCGGGCTTTTTCAATGCTTCAGTCTGAACGTTCACACACGCTTCTCCGCTCCTCCCTTCAGCCTTCCAATCCCACACCCCTGAATTCTCATCTTCCCAATCTTCCTGCCCCTAATCTTCCTGCCTAACGTCTTCCTCTTCATTTCAGCATTTACCCCATACCACCCCATGTCCACACGCTCCGCCATCATCACCACCGCCCCCACCGGCTATGCCGGGATTTACAGCCATTCCGATGGCTACCTCTCATGGATGGGAAACATCCTGTTCCATCGCATCACCACTCACGAACAGGCGTCTGCCCTCGTTGCCCTTGGCTCCATCCGTGGCCTCGACTGTCTGGGTGAGGCGGAAGCCTACGTCCGTGATTGCGGGGAAACCCCGTCCGATGCCAATGCCACCGCCACCGGCAAAACCGCCGCCGCCGTCGCCAAGCAAATCGGTCACGACGGCCACGTCTACCTCTTCGAGAACGGCGAATGGTCCCACAATGGCAAGCCCCTCATCGAAGTACTCACCCGTCCGGACATTGCCGCCGATATTGTCAGGCTCAATTCCCAATACCCGGACCTCCCGCCGCCACTTGGGGTCAATGGTCATCGGTCATTGGTCAATGGGAAAGAGGCTCAGCCACCCACTTCACCAATGACTATTGACCAATCAACCAGTGACGGCGGTAGCGCCGCCCATGCACGCTTCGCCTTCCGCTCCTACCAACGCGAGGACCTCGCCCGTTCTGCCGTTCACGATGGCGCCATCATTGCATGGGACCCAGGTCTTGGCAAAACCATGGCCATTTTCGCCTGGCCCTATCTCAAGCATGCCAAGCGCGTTCTCATCGTCGCCCCGGCCTCCTTGCACGATCAAATCAAGAGGGAAGGGGAGTCCAAGTTCGGCACCAGCGTCACTCCCATTCCCGATCAGGAAACAGCCCTCACCCTCATGCGATCTGGGAAGCTGCCGCTTCCCGGTCATCAGTCAATGGTCAATGGTCATTGGGAAGACAAGAACCGCACCTCTTCACCAATGACTAGTGACCAGTCAACCAGTGACAGCGCGGCTCTTCCGCGTTTCTTCATCACCGACTACCGCTGGCTCGGCTACAATGGCGGCGATGAATGGTCCGATGGGGAAGGGGACATCACCGATGTCATTCGTCGCCGGCGCATGGCGGTCATTGCCCGCCACTTCGGCATGCCTGCCAGTGCCGTTGGCAATGCCGAAAAGGCCCTCTCTAACTGCAACAAAGCCTGCCCCGCCCATATTCTCCTCAGCGTGGCGGTCGATGCACCGCGCTCCGTGGTGAAATCCGCCTATCGGGAACTCGCGCGTCTCTCCCATCCCGACCTTCACCCCGAGGACCCCACCGCCACTGCCCGCATGCAGCGTCTCAATGCCGCTCTCGAGTCCATGCTCAAGGGCCACGCCACCCAAATCGTCAAGGGACTTGACGATGAAGTAGCCGAAGCCGCCCCCACCATCGCCGCCCTCATGGCCGGTATCGGCACCGTCCGGGAATACCATGCTTCCCCAATGACCAATGACCAGTCAACCAATGACCATACAATCAAATGCCTCTTCACCCCCACGCTCTCCACCCTCCTCGCCGATTGTTTCGATTGCGTCGTTTGTGATGAAGCCGTCCGTCTCAAGAGCGGCGTCACCTACATTGCCAGTGGCGTCCTCGGCTTGCGGTCCAGGTATCGACTCGCCCTCACCGGAACTCCTATCAAGAACCGCCTGCCCGACATCTTCTTCCTCGCCTCATGGGTTTGTGGCAACTCCACCGAGCCCACCGCCCGCTGGCCCTATGGCAACACCACAGCCAACCGCGCCGCCTTCGCCAACAACCACCTCGTCATGGAGCAAAACCTAACCAAGGAGGAAAAATCCCGCGACGAGGGGAACTTCAAATCCTATCGCAAGCAGACCAACAAGATCACCAACGTCCATCGCCTCTGGAAACTCCTTGGTCCCATCGTCGCCCGACGCCGCAAAGACCATATCGGCAACGACATCGTCAACAAGCTCATCCATCCCATCCGCGTCCAGCCCGGCACCGAACAACAGGCCGTCTATAAATGGCACCTCAGCAATCCGCCGGTCTGTGCCACTCCCATCGCCGCTCTCGGCGCGCAACTCCAATGCCTTCGCCAGGCTGCCCTCTGCCCGTGGTCCGCATCCCTTGCCCGTCACGGCCATTCTGGTGCCAAGTCCGCCATCAAGTGGTCGCCCAAAATGCTCGCCATTCTCCACCTCGCCGCCGATCTCATGGCCAAAGGCGAGCAACTCGTCGTCTTCTCGCCCTTCCAGGAATTTTCCACCGCCCTTAAAGCCGCGCTCATTGATGCCTCCGTCCCGTCACTTCTCTTGGATGGCCGCGTAAAAAACACACTCCGTGGTCCGCTCGCCGCCGATTTCAAGGCCCGCAAGTATCCCGTCCTCATTGCCGGCATCGATGCCATGGGCGAGGGCCACTCCTTCGAGTGCGCCTCTCATCTCGTCATCCCGTCCCTCTCCTGGGCCTACGACGCAAACCGCCAGGCCACCGATCGCGTCCACCGACTCACCTCCAAGAAGGATGTCACCATTTACGCCCTCATCACTGCCAACTCCATCGACGAACGCCTGGCCGCCATCTTCCAGGAAAAGGGCGACGCCTCAGATCTCGCCCTCGATGGCCGCCTCTTCGACGACGACAAGGAAGAAGTTTCCCTTGCCGACCTTATCCGCAGTGCTACCCTCGATTTCGACCCCTCAGCCGCCACCCTGCCGGAATCTTCTCTCGTCAACGAATGGGATCTCACTCTCCGTTCCCGTCTCCAATCCGCCGCCCGTTTCTTCTCAAGGAGTGTGGGCGTCCCGCCCACTACCAAAGCCACCACCAAGCCAGCCGCCGCTAACAAATCCTCTCTTGCGTCTTGCGTCTCCTCCCAGCCAGACCTTTTCACCCTCATGCCAAGCACCCACATCCCCCCGGACTCGTCAGACAAGTCTGACACTCATCTTCCCTCTTCGAATCCTGAGTCTCGCGTCTCTCCTAACAAAATTATCCCATTCCCCGGCAAGCCCGTCAAGAAGCCCCGTCCCAAGCTCACTCCCGAGCAAGCCCGCCGCCTCGTCGAGCTCATGTTATGACGAATCCAAAATCCACTTCGCCCCCTCTTCTCTTCGTTTAGAATTTCATGCTTAATACTTAGTGCTTTCCCCCCATGCTCTTCCACGCCCTCCCCACCAGACCCACCAAGAACCCTCGTGCCGTCCTCAACTGGTGGGCCGTCCATGCCGAGACCCTAACACCCATCCGCATCCACTCCGGCAGCGGTGGGCGCATCGCCTTGGACATCGTCATTGATTCCGCCGCCCCGACCGTCGTCTTCGCCTCTCACCCTGATGCCGTCGCCGACTCCGCCGCCATCGCCGCCGGAATCATGGAAGACCTCTCCGCCCACATCTGCCCTGGCTGCATCCTCCACTCCTCCAAGATCATCCGACAAGCCGATGTGCCGGAGCACTTGATTGTCTTCGATGCCCAGGGCGAGCATCCCCACTTATGGCGCACTGCCGATCCGCACATGATCGTTCCCGTGGAGCACCAGGACATCTGTTTCAAGACCGAGGCCATCCTTGGTCAGCCCACCTACTTTCGCACCGCCACCGATCTTCCCGCCACCGGTTGGGAATACTGGTGGACCGAGTGCCAGCTAGCCATGAGGGAACTCGCTCCGGCCATCGAAGCCATCCTCGATAAAGCCCCGGCCAAGACAAAGCAGTAAGC
>JBAXPF010000324.1:0-4907 GCA_037132955.1 Verrucomicrobiota bacterium
TCGTCTTGCCTTCCAACAACAATTCCTTGGCGCGGCGCTGGATGGCAAGAACCTCTGAAACATTGAATCCGGTAATGAAGAGTCCTCGGGCCATGCACGGCGGCGGGTGTCAACGAAGGGTCATGTCCACCAGTTGCCATCCTTCACGCGCTGGCGTGCCTGGGCGAGGCTACAACCCGTCTTCACCGTGACATGCGGGGTGTCTTGAGGGCTTGTCCAGCGACCGCCCCACTCGTGACCAAGCGACTCTGCGATCCTGCCACACGTTTCCATCAGCGGGCTTTCCCACTGCGGTTGACCATCGGCATCGAAGACGACGAAATCCCAGGCCACGCCGAAATTGTGCCACGAGTAACCGGCTGGGGCGTTGGTGACTTTTCGTCCCGGTGCCGTGCGGCCCTGGGCGTACAATTCATCCTGTTCCTGATAGGTGCGGAGGCCGGTGATGATCTTCACGTTGATGCCTGCATCAAGGCACTTGAGCAACCACTCGCGGGCCTCGGCCTGCGCATCGGGCCTGAGCGTGGCGATGTTCGCTGCGGAGCGAACGTCAATGGTCGCGGGACCGGACAGAGTTGGCCTCGGTGCGGGCTTGTCGATCCCGAGTTTTCTTGCGACCGCTTCAGCCGTGATGTTTCCGGGGATGCCGTCTGCGGTCACCCCGACGAATGCCTGAATCTTCGCCCACAATGCCGTGCTCATGGTCTGTTAGGTGAAGTGGCCCGCAACTCACTTGGCGGATTTTGGATTCACGGTGATTTCGATGCGGCCGTCGGGCAGCAACCGGAACCCGCCGAACTTGCTTTCGACGGAGCCACTGACTGGCGGGGGAGTGGCGCAGGCGGACAGAAGCAGGGACACGGCGATGAGAAGAATGGCAGTTTTCATGGTTCCCCGTCCGGGGTGTCAACTGCGGGTGTGCTGCGGATGTGCTTGCGTCCACCTATGAATTGCGATAAGCATCTTGTGCAGATCCCATGAGTCCGAGGTGGAACGAGTATCAAGATGACCTAGACGAGCCAACTTCTAGTGAATTCGATGCAACCCTCATTCCGGTCCCGCTAGGCAATCCTCGCAAGATCCCAGCCCGCCTGAAACACAAGGATAGCGGTTTTCGAGTCGAAAAGACCACCGATGGAAAACGCTGGAAGCTGGAGAAATACTATCGCGACGAAACCACCATGCGGAACGCGTTCAGAGCGTGTCAAAAACGTGGCTCTGGCAAGCACAGTTGGCATCCTTACACGTATCGGATGGTGTTCCCGGACGGGCGGGTAATTCCCGGCATGCACGACACCAGATATTCCGAATACCATCTCAGGTGGCCGGATGCTTAACCTCTGACTCCTCATCAGGAGTGCATCCCATGGCCGCCTCCCGCCCAACAATCTTGAGCATGGTGGCGGCGGCGACCTGCATTGACTCGCAGTCAAAGAGGTGGTTCGGCCGCGAACCGATTTGCTCCCAGAGCCATTTTCCGCCCTTTTTGATCCGGTGCTCGCTTTCCATCTGGGCGAGATAGTCCTCGTCGATGTCGTCGGGCACTTCCCACACCGGTCCGTTTTCCGGGTCCTGGTTGCGGCGCAGGCGGGCCAGCGTGTCCTTGATGTTCAGGTTTGACCAGTAGAAGACCGAGCAACTCTGGCCCCGGCCTAACACCACCTTGCGGCGCGGCGAATAGAACCGCTCGATGGACTTGCGACCCTTCACCTTGTGCGTGAACGTCGCCCGCTTGTCACCCATGAGGGCGGTCCAGCCATGCGCCGCGCATTCGCGATAGACATCGTAGGTGGCGTGGCCCGCGTCGATGAAGACCAGGTTGGGATGAATGCCGAACCGCTCCTGGACCGTCTGCACATCAGTAAATGTTAGAATCCGCTCGTTCCAGATCATGCGGCTGGATCCGTCAATCGCCCATGCGCGGACGACCAGGAACAGGTGATCTATCTGGCAATCGACCGTGAGGATGCGCAACGGACACACGGACGGTTCGCCTGGAGGAATGATCCGCCCTGCGGCATCGACGCCTGCCTCGCCATCCCATTTTTCCCCTTTGAGATAGCCACCCGGCACGATCTCCAACTTGTAATCCTCCAGATACTCGCGCCATGCCAGCGCCAGACGCTTTTGATAGAACTGCTGGATGAGCGACACGTCACCACGGCGGGCGGCAGCCTTGGCGCGGAGATACAACTCTGCCAAACGTCCCCAGCTCATGGCGCAGAGGGCATTCCAGTGGAATCCGGTGTTTTCCTTCGGCGCGTTCTTGTTGGTGATGACATAGCATCCGGTGGCGTTGAGTTCGCGGCGCGTCCGGTCGGAGTCCTCGAAATAGTGGTTGCATGACGCGCAACGCATGATGGTGGTGTCGCGCACCCGCTGGAAATCCCATTCCCCGTCCTCGTTGCGGGCGTCCTTGCTCCACTCAATTTGCTCCCATTTGAACGGTTGGCGCTGGTGGCAGTGCGGGCAGGCGAATGTCCACACCCGCATGTCGGTCGTCTCGTGCTTGCGGTGGGTGTCGTCGTCATCCTCGCCGCCCTGGCTCATGAACAGGCACTTGCCCAACCACCCGAACGCGGTGACACGGGCCTCCGCTTCCGCCATGTGACCTGTCGGCCATCTCCAGGTTTCATCGCCAATGAGCCAGCGGATGGATCGTCGCTGGAGGTTGGTCTTGTTGTGAGCCCCCAGCACCCAAAGCGTCATGCCATTGGCAAAATGGACGGTGGCCAGACGTCGCTTGTGGCGGTTGGCATGATAGAGGGATTTTACCGGCGGGCATTCGTCGAAGAGCTTTTGCAGGCGGCTTTCGCTCTGGTCCTTCGCGTCGTCATCCGTCTGGTCGAGCCATAATGTTGGGCCTGGATGGTTGGCGATGATGTTGCAGAGCCCGAGTTCGCCGACGCTGGTTTTCCCGCTCTGGATGGCGGCGATGATGCTCACCAGGCGGATGCGCGGATCGACGAGGGCTTCCATCGGTTCGCGCATCCACGGCGAGTTGGTGGAACGAAAGCGGCCTGGGATTGGCGAGTAGGGAATTGACGCAATGTGATCCTCGCACCAGGCCCAGGGCGGGCGGCGGTCAGGCGGGCGCCAGGCTTCGCGCCAGATGCGTTCGAGTCTTTTGCGCGGCTGTTCGATGGTCTTCATGTTTCCTGATGGAGAATGGACAGCACCTCGTCAATCGCGCGGCGGGCTTCCTCCTGGATGCCGGTGGCATCGAGCCCTGACAGGATCGGCGGCAATTCCTGCTCGAATTTCTTGCGGAGCATCGCCGTTGCCTGCGCCACGAACTCGGTCCACATCTGCCGCACTTCCTCGACCGCCACATACTCGCCGCGCCGGATGCCCAACCGCAGTTCGCGTTCCTCCACTTCTGCCAGCAACTTGCGGGCCTTGAGCGATGTTTCGATGTCACCTGCCTGTGGCGTGAACTCGCCACCCTTGAGGTCGTTGCGGCGCATGAATTCCTGCCACGCGGCGACGTCGTGCAAGCCGTTGGCAGCGGGCTTCGGCGCGTCCTTGCGTTTTTTCCATGTGTTGATAGACTGGCGGGTGATGCCGAGAACGGCCGCCAACTCGACGTAACTGGCTGCGGTTGCCGGCGCTGGTCCGGTGCCGGTGGCCATGGATTGCAGCATCGCCCGCTCGGTGCGCGTCAGCTTCCCGCCCTTTTGCACGCGACCTACCAGATTCGCGAAGTCGCGGGTGAGCAGTTTCTTTGCAATGTCAGGTGATACGGGTTCCATCTGTTGGGTTGCGAACACGTCAACCCGTGCGGTCAAGGTTGACGGCAGGCCCGTGCCATGAGCATCCCCGTGCATTGCGCCCACACCCGTCTTGTTGATCCCAACACGCTGAAACCCAACCCGGTCAATCCGAACCGGCACAGCGCCCACCAGATCCAGCTTCTGGCCTCGATCATCCAGGAGCAGGGCTGGCGCAACCCGGTCACCGTCTCGAAGCGCTCGGGTCTGATCGTCCGCGGTCACGGGCGATTGGAGGCGGCATTGCTGATCGGTTGCGAAACGATCCCCGTGGACGAACAGGACTACGCCAGCGACGCCGAGGAGCTCGCCGATTTGTTAGCCGACAACCGCCTGTCGGAACTCGCGGAACTCGACGAGGACGATTTGCGGAAAGTGTTGCGTTCGATCCAGGACGCGGACCCCGACTTCGACATCGAGCTGACCGGCTTCATGGAGGATGAAATCCGCAAGCTGATGGACGACGCGGACAATCCCGAGGATGAAATCGAAACCATTCCCCAAATGGAATGTCAGGCGTTCGAGACCCACGACTACCTTGTCTTCATGTTCCACGACCTGCGCGACTGGATGCAGGTGCTTCAACTCATGGGCGTGCGCGAGGTTGACTACTCGATCACACGCAGAACCAAAAAAATCGGCCTCGGCCGTGTACTCCATGGAAAACGACTCATCGAACTCTGCCGCCGCGCCACCCTGGCCGGAACTCCGCCCGCTCTCCCTGCGCCTGGTGATTCTGTCCCGCAGCCGGAGCCGCTCGATCACCAGCCACAAGCTGTTTCCGACGGCAACACTGCTCGTGCCCGCAAGCGAGGCTGAGCATTACCGCCACACCGGCCTGCAAATTGAAACCATCCCGGACGAGATCGCCGGCATCAGTGCTGTGCGGAACTGGGTGCTGCGGCATTTCAAGGAAGATGCCGTTGTCATGCTCGACGATGACATATCCGCCTGCGTTTGCATGGTGAGCCTGCGGTGTCGGAAACTCTCCATCGCGGAAACCATCGCTATGCTGGAAAACTCGGCGTGGTGTGCCCGTGGTGCCGGGGCGCGGCTGTTCGGCTGGCACCAGCGCAGCGACCCGCGGCTCTTACAACGCAACGATCCATTCGGCGTGAACCACTGGGTCGGCGGCGC
>JBAXPF010000325.1:0-4882 GCA_037132955.1 Verrucomicrobiota bacterium
TTCCTCCTGATCGGCGTGCCCGGTGAGTCCCATGTGATGTTTTGCGCACCAGTCACTGATGGTTTTGACGAAACCGGTGGCGTAGAGTTCGGCACGCATGCCGAAGAGGGCGTTGCGGGCCGCGGCGGTGTCCGGGCCGATGTCAAACCACAGCGCCGGATAGAGGGGTAGGGGATCGGTTTGGTAACGCTCGCGAAAGCGCTCGTTGAAGCGCTCGGTCCACGCCCGCCCGCCCTTGATGTGATAGAATGCCGGCTCATCATAGAAGGCCCCGTCAATGGTGGTGCCGAAGTGCTCCGGCATCGCGTCGTGGTAGGCTTGATAGGTCAGGCCGATGAAGGCCTCGACGGCCTTTGGCTCCAGATAATCGACCAAACCTGCGCCACCGTCACGCACGCAGGTGAAGACCATCACCTTCCACTCTCCGTTTGGTACATTCCAACGCAGGGTTCCATCTCTAACTGAAGTGGTGATGTTGAGGCGTTTTTTTGTGGCGGCCTCCATGGCCACCGCGCCCATCAGGGTGCCAGACGGCACGGTCTGGGTGAACTCCTTGGGCCCGGCCACGTCGGTCGCGAGCATGTCCAGGCGCTTGCCAAGCGCCTCAGGATGGCGGCTGGCCAAGAGCCCGCCGGCCGAGCCGCTGGGAAACCAGAATTCGTCGTAGAGGCACATTTTCATGCCGAGTTTGGCGGCCTCATCCACCGCCACCTTGTATTGATGGAGGAAGCCCTCGCTCATGAAGTTGATGCCCATGTCCTTGCACGGCAGGATGCCCATGCCACAGTAGCCCGCCGTCTTGCAGGCGGCGACCATGGTCCGGGTCTTGTCCTCGTTGAGCGCCCCGTTCCAAAACCACAACGGGCGCGGCTGATAGTGAAAGGGCGGGGATTGGAACTCGGCGCGTATCTGTCCGGCATCGCCCGGGACCGCGCACGTTCCCTGGTAAACTGAAAATCCGTGCAGCAGTGTCATGCCGAGCATTGCCAGGTGGGGACGGGTCATGGAATTTTTCATGGTGGAGAGGTGCGGGCCATTGCTCACGACCGCATTCGATCCCCTTCGCCTCCAGATGGCAAGCCTGTTATGGCGGCAGGCGGGCGGCGGACAAAATAGTTCACTCCATGCAGTTGTCTGCATCTGACATTTAATAAGCTATTCACCCGCCGGCTCGCGGCTTGATCACCGACAACTCCTATTTTTTCTGCGCCTTCTGCAACGCTTGCGAAAACCAATCGTTGGTGGACGGGGCGGCGGCACGCGGGTCGCGGGATGGTGGACGCGGCGTGCGGGAGTCGCGGTCGCCGGGGGCGGAGCGGCGGTTTTCCAAGTCGGGCTTGCTCTTCATCGAGAGGGCGATGCGGTTGCGCTTGAGATCGACCTCGACGACGGTGACCTGGACTTTCTGGCCGACCTTGACGACTTCGGAGGCGTCGCGGATGAAGTGGTCGGCGAGTTGGCTGACATGCACGAGGCCGTCCTGATGGACGCCGACATCCACGAAGGCACCGAAGGCTGTGACATTGGTGACGATGCCGGGGAGTTTCATGCCAACCTGCAGGTCGCTGGCTTTTTCAACTCCGTCATGGAATGAGAAGAGTTCGAATTGTTTGCGGGGGTCGCGGCCGGGCTTGGCGAGTTCGCCTACAATGTCCTTGAGTGTGGGCAGGCCGACGTCGGCCGAAATATATTTTGTCAGATCGAGCCTTTTGCGCAGATCCTCCTTGTCTAACAAATCAGGGACGGTGCAGCCGAGGTCGGCGCTCATTTGTTCGACCAGCGCGTAGCGTTCCGGATGGACGGCGGAGGCGTCGAGCGGGTGGCTGGCACCGCGGATACGCAGGAAGCCGGCGGCCTGCTCAAAGGCTTTGTCGCCGAGGCGCGGGACTTGCTTGAGTTGCGCACGGGAGCTGAAGGCGCCGTGTTCATTGCGCCAGGCGACGATGTTTTCGGCGAGGCTGGCATTGAGCCCGGAGACATAGGAGAGGAGTTGTTTGGAGGCGGTGTTGACCTCGACGCCCACGGCATTGACGCAGGACACGACGGTATCATCGAGCGAGGTTTTGAGCGCACGCTGCTCGACGTCATGTTGGTATTGGCCGACGCCGATGGCCTTGGGGTCGAGCTTGACGAGTTCGGCGAGTGGGTCCATCAGGCGGCGGCCGATGCTGACGGCACCGCGGACGGTGACATCCTCGTTAGGAAATTCCTCGCGGGCCACGTCGGACGCGGAATAGATCGAGGCGCCGCTTTCATTGACCATGACCAGCGGGATGGTGGAAGGGAGTTGGAGTTTTTTGATGAACGCCTCGGTCTCGCGCGAACCGGTGCCGTTGCCGATGGCAATGGTCTCAATCTGGAATTTTTTGACAAGGGTGGTGACCTCGACGGCGGCCTCGTAGAGTTGGTTGTTGGATCCGGCGGTGGCATACAGCACGGTGTGGTGGAGGAGCTTGCCGGAACGGTCCAACACGACGGTCTTGCAACCGGTGCGGAAGCCGGGGTCAATGGCTAACAAGCGCTTTTCACCGAGTGGGGAGGCGAGCAGCAGTTCGCGCAGGTTTTCGGTGAAGACGCTGATGGCTGTTAGGTCGGCGCGCTTCTTGGCGAGCAGGCGGGCTTCGGTTTCCATCGAGGGCATGAGCAATCGCTTGCAGCCGTCTTCCACGGCCTGGGCGACGTGGCTGCCGGAGGGGCCGGAGGAGTTGACCCATGCGGGAAGGGCTTGGGAGTTGATTCTATCAAGGGGGGCTTCCACCCGCATGAGCAGGAATCCTTCCTTTTCGCCGCGGCGGATGGCGAGCATGCGGTGGGACGGGATGGACTTGAACGGCTCGGACCACTCGAAGTAATCGCGGAATTTCTGCGCGTCGCTTTCCTCCTCCTTGCCATACATGATCTTGGAGGAGACCGTGGCTTCTTCCTCGTAAATTTTACGCACGCGGCCACGCAGCGCGGCGTCATCGGCGACCCTCTCGGCAATGATATCGCGGGCCCCGGCGAGGGCATCGGCGGCGGTGGTCACTTCCTTTTCAGGGTCGATGAACCTGGCGGCTTCGGTGGCGGGATCGGCGGCCTGGTTCTCTAACAACCAATCGGCGAGCGGGGTCAGGCCGCGTTCGATGGCCTTGGTTGCACGGGTTTGGCGCTTCGGGCGGAACGGGGCGAAGATGTCCTCAAGAACCGTGAGCGTCGTGGCGGCTTCGAGTTTTTTCTTGAGTTCGGGGGTCAGGAGCGAGCGTTCTTCGAGGGATTTGAGGATGGCGCTGCGGCGGGTGTCGAGTTCCGCGAGTTGCAGCATGCGGTCGCGGATGGTGGTGATCTGGACTTCATCAAGCGAGCCGGTTTGCTCTTTGCGGTAACGCGACAAAAACGGGACGGTGGCCCCTTCGGCAAGGAGCTTGGCGGTGGTGGCGACGGAACCGAGGGCAATGCCGGTTTCGCGGGAGATGGTTTCGAGGTGGTGGGTCATGGGGGGAGGGGAAAAGCAGAAAGCTGAAATGCTGAAAAGGCGAGAGGTAGGAAAATTTCCGGGGATGGACTCGGGCGCGTGAGCGGCGAATTGGGGCGGGAGGCATACGGCTTGGGGTCCGGAGAGGCAAGCAGAACGGTTGGAATTTGTGTGGGTGGCTTGCTCTTGGTAGGCGCGTTGGTGACAACGCGGGAGTGGCAATGGAGGGGACGCACTGCAAGCGGCGGTCTGTGACCGCCGAAAAGCGTATGCCACGCCTTGACCAGCGGCGGTCGCAGACCTCCGCTCCAATGCTCCCTGCATTCTCCTTGCCACACTCCTGCCGCAGGGGCATCTTATAATCCATCGGTTGCCCGGTTCGCTAAAGCGGCGGCAAGGTTGCGGTGAAACAGTTAGAATCACGAGGTGTCATGCATGTTCCCACATTGATTTCACGCAAGCGCGACGGCGAGGAATTGTCGGCCGCGGAACTGTGCCGGCTGATCGAGGGTTACACTGCGGGCGAGGTGGCGGATTACCAGATGTCGGCTTTTGCGATGGCAGTGTTTTTCAAGGGGATGACGCCGGCGGAGACCGCGGCGCTCACCCGGGCCATGATGACCAGCGGCGAGTGCTTCACCCACCGCGCGGGTCATCCACGGGTCGTCGACAAACACTCGACGGGCGGCATCGGCGACAAGGTTTCGCTCGTCCTCGCGCCCTTGGTGGCCAGCGCCGGATGTTGGGTGCCAATGGTTTCCGGCAGGGGGCTGGGCATCACCGGTGGCACGCTCGATAAACTGGAAGCCATCCCCGGCTTCAAGGTGGGTATCAGCCTGGCTGGAGCGGAGACTCAGTTGGAGCGCCTGGGCGTGGTGATGATGGGCCAAACCGAGCGGTTTTGCCCGGCTGACAAGAAATGGTACGCGCTGCGGGATGTGACCGGCACGGTTCCATCCATCCCCTTGATCACCGCGTCCATCATGTCGAAGAAACTTGCGGAATCGTTAGACCGGCTGGTGCTCGACGTGAAATACGGGTCGGGTGCCTTCATGCACACCCGCCAGCAGGCCGAGGCGCTGGCTGCGAGTTTGCTGGAAGTCGGGCGGGAAATGCAGGTGGAGGTGCAAGCCATGCTCCACCCGATGAACGAACCGACTGGTCGGTCGATCGGCAATGCGCTGGAAGTGATGGAGGCGCTGGAGTGTTTGGAGGGTGGTGGTCCGGCGGATTTGCGGACTTTGGTGTTGGATTTGGCGGAGGTGCTTGGCGGCGTGCCGCGGGTGGCCTTGGAACGCTTGCTGGATGATGGGAGTGCGCGGCGGAAGTTCGACGAGGTGGTGGCCGCGCAGGGTGGAAATCCGGCGGACTTGTTGCGCTTGGGCGAGATCCATCGGGCGCCGGTCATCCGCGAGGTGTGTGCAGCGGCGG
>JBAXPF010000326.1:0-4881 GCA_037132955.1 Verrucomicrobiota bacterium
GTTGTCAATCTCAACGGTTCGGTCACCACCGGTCCGTTGAGCGGCACGCTTGCCACCCCCATCAGCGGCACGAACACCGCGACGATCCAAATCGCCAGTGGCGCGATTTTCACGGTGGACCAGAGCGCCGACGGCGTCTTTGCCGGCATGCTCGCTGGCGCCGGCAAGTTGGTTAAGGGCGGTGGCGGCAGGTTGACCCTTTCCGGTGCCAATACCTTCAGCGGGGGCACGACAGTCGAGGATGGCATCTTGAGCATCAACAGCCTATCGGACACGGGCGCGAGCGGCCTGGGCAACAGCGGCATCATCACCCTCAATGGCGGCACCTTCCAGTATTCCGGCCATGAGGCATACCCCGGCTCTCGCTTCCGGCTCAACAGCGGAACCGTGACTTTTGACATTACCCAGAACGACGCCATCCTAACCATCAATCGATACTACGTTGGCACCACCCTCCACAAGAAGGGGGCGGGCACACTCGCCCTGGGCGGGCTTGTGGGCTGGGACCACGAGAACCAAGGGCAACTTACAATCTCGGCCGACGAAGGCACCATTGTGTTAGGTGCGAGCGCGTCGGATCCCGGTTTTATGGCGGTGGTCAACATCGTCAGCGATGTCAAGACCGGCGCAACCCTCAAGTTGGCCACTGGCGTCGGCAGTCGGCAGTTTGATGTCCGGGATGGCAATGGCTTTTTCATGTCGGGCGGCACCTTTGACCTCAACGGTAACGGCAATAACTACGAGCGCCAGATTGCGGGTGGCGGCACGATCACCAACAGTTCGCTAACAAGCACCTCGCTGAAGATATTTCCCAACGGCAGTAACACGTTTGCCGGCAACATGACAGACGGTGATCCCGGCAGTGCGCTGGGCCTGCAGTTTGCCAACCTGAACGGTTATGGTGCCGACCCCACGGCTGTCTGGACCCTCGCCGGCAACAATACCTACAGCGGTGCCACAGCGGTCAGTGTGGGCACGCTCAAAGCTGGATCGGTCACGGCTTTCTCGCCCCGTTCGGCCTACAGTGTTGCCGCCACCTTGGATCTGGCCGGTTATGCCAACCAGATCGCCGGCCTGCAAGGCGCTGGCATCGTCAAGAGCAGCAGCGGATCGGCCGTGCTCACCGTCAATAACGACGTGGCCACCACCGACGCGGACTTCACCTTTGGCGGGGTTCTGGGTGACGGCACCGTCGCGGAAGGCGGCGGCGTGCTCGGCCTGACCAAGACCGGCAGCCGGATACTCACCCTCAGCGGCCTGACTAACACATATACCGGCGCGACCCATGTCGCACAGGGCATGCTCATGGCCGGGTCGGCCACGGCGCTCTCGCCCAATTCGGTGTTCACTGTCGATGGTGCCTTGGACGTCGCCGGCTACAGCTTCCAACTCACCGGCTTGCAAGGCGGCGGCACCGTTCTGAGCAGCACCGGCGCGGTCGTCCTCACGGTCAACAACGATGTGACCACGAGCAATGCCGATGATTCATTTGGCGGCGTGCTGCGTGACGGCACCGTCGAGGAAGGCGGCGGCGTGCTCGCTCTAACCAAGACCGGCTCCAAAACCCTGACCCTCGCCGGCATCAACACCTACACCGGAGTGACCAACGTCTCTCAGGGCACGCTCAAGTTGGCTGCTGCCAGTTCTAACAATATCGCCAATTCCCCCTCAATCCATCTCGCCGCCGGCGCGGTGCTTGACGTGTCGGGTCTAACCGGAGCGAATCTTGTGCTGGCGGGCGGGCAGACCCTCATGGGCAACGGCAGCATCAGCGGCGGGAGTGTCACGGTCGGTTCCGGCGCGACCCTTGCTCCTGGTGTCAGTGCGGGCACGCTCACCCTTGGCGGCGGTCTTACGCTGGCAGCTAACAGCTTATTCAACTGGGAAAATAATCTAGCCAATGACACGGGTAATGCCGGCGGCGACTGGGACGCGGTCAACGTCACCGGTGGCACCACCACGATTGCCAGTGGCGCGAAGCTCGCCTTGCAGTTCACCAACGCCGGCACGAACTTCAGCGACCCCTTCTGGGATTCTAACCGGACATGGGATTTTATTACCGGCGGCGTGAGCGGGTCGAATCTGTTTGATGTCGGCAACATCAGCGTGTTTGTCGCAGGCGTACCGACGGCCATCCCTGGCAGCCAAGGCGTGTTCACAACCCTGGTGTCCCTAAGCAACCCCAACCTGCAACTGAAATGGACCGCCACGCCCGATGTGCCCTTTGAGGGCAGGTGGGACTCGGCTGGCAGCGGTGACTGGAATGTGAGTGATAACTGGCGCGACAGCAATAACCTCAACGGCGTGCCGGGTATCTCCGGATCCGGCAATTCCGACACGGCCAACTTCAACGGCACAGGCACCGGGGCGGTCATTTCGCTCAACGGCAGCAGTCCGAGTCTCAAAAGCCTGATGTTTTCCGATGTCATTGCCTATACCATCGCCCAGGGCAGTGGCGGCACCCTCAAGTTGAAGAGTGGCAGCGGCCCGGCCAGCGTCACGGTCGGCAGCAGCGGGCATCTTATCAGTGCTCCGGTTAGATTGGACAGCGACGCCGAGGTGATGGTGACCCACAGCGGCGACAGCCTGGAGATTTCCGGGAACCTGAGCGCGTTGGCCAGCCAAACCCTGACCAAGGACGGTCTGGGCACGCTGATACTCTCCGGCACCAACAGCTACTCCGGCAGCACCATCGTCAATGCGGGCACGCTGCGGGTCAACGGCGCCAACACTGGCAGCGGCGCGGTCAGCGTCACCAGTGGCGCGACCCTTGGCGGGAGCGGCAGCATCGGCGGTTCCACCACCATCGCCGGTATTCACGCCCCCGGTGACAATAGCGTGGGGATCCAGGCATTTTCCAACAGTCTGGCGTATGCCGCCACCGCCCATCTCCAATGGCAGCTCACCGCCAATGGCAGCAGCGACCGCGGCAGCAGCTTCGATGGGGTGAACGTCACCGGCGGCACCTTCGCCATTGCCAATGGAGCCATCATCGACCTGAGCTTCGGAGCCTCGGTTGATTTTCTTGACACCTTCTGGAACACCAACCAATCATGGTTGCTGGTCGATCTGGGGGGTGGGCTAACAGGTGATGGTGGCGCCGGGTGGTTCACCCTGGGCACGCTCAGCGGTGGCAACGGCAGCCCGGCCGGCACCTTCGCCGTCACCCGCGTGGCCGATGCCAATGGCAAGAATGACGTCGTGCTCAACTATAGCATGGGCAATGCCTATGACCTTTGGATCGCCTCCAAGGGGCTTGCTGGCAATGCTGCGCTGCCCGACGCCGATCCGGATCACGACGGCGTGCCTAACAGTCTGGAATTTGTGCTGGGCGGTGAGCCGAATCCAGCCAACCTTGGATCCAACTCGCGGAGCTTGCTGCCGGTTGTTTCGCGCAACGGGAATGGCGACATGCTCTTCACCTTCCACCGCAAGAATCTATCGGAAAGTAGCGCGGTCCTCACCTTCCAGTGGTCCACCGATCTGAGCTTCACGGGTTCCAACACGGTGTCGGTGGGGGCTACGAGTTCCTCTATCAACGGCGTGGATGTCGCCGTCAGCGTCATGGATGCCGACACCGACACGATCGTGGTCACCGTGCCGGCCGCCAAGGCTGTGGGCGGCAGGATTTTCGGTCGCCTCGGTGCGGCGGTCACCTCCGGCGGCGTGCCCTCCGGCACCGCCTATGACGTCTGGATTGCTGCCAAGGGCCTCACGGGTGCGGATGCGCTACCCTACGCTGATCCGGATCACGACGGCATGCTCAATGCGCTGGAATTTGTGTTAGGTGGGGAGCCGAACCGCGCCAATCCCGGCTCCAATTCCAGCAACCTGCTGCCCGTCGTTTCACAAAGCGGTGGCAATCTGTTTTTCACCTTCCACCGCAAGAATCTATCGGAAGGTGCGGCGACCGTCACTTTCCAATGGTCCACCGATCTGAGCTTCCCATCCGCCAACAATGTGCCGGTGGGCGTGGGGAATTCCTCGACCAACGGCGTGGACGTCGTCGTCAGTGTGCTGGACGCCGCCACCGACACGATTGTCATCAGCGTGCCGGTGGCCAAGGCGGCCGGCGGCAGGCTCTTCGGCCGCCTCGCCGTGACGGTGCCGTAGCTGCGGCTTCCAGCCGCAGTAGTTAGACGAGAGCCCGAGCAAGGTCTGTGCCGTGGCTGCGGCTTCCAGCCGCAGGTGGAATTGCGCTTGCCATCCCCGGCGACTGCGGCTTTCTTTGCACGTCGGCACGGATCCGCGCAGTGTCGGCATGCAACCCGCCCGCTTATGAAACCCAATTTTATCCGTCGGTTTGTCCCCTGCGGTATTCGCTGCACTATTGTCAGCGCCCTTATAGGTGCCCACACCGCAGGCGCGGCGGACGTTACTTGGGACACCGCTGCCGGCGACTCAGGGGCTACCGGCGGGGACGGCACGTGGAATCTAACGCTTTCCAAGTGGACCACGGACGCGGGGGTGAGCAACCGCAACTGGGTCAACGCCAATCATGACACTGCGGTCTTCGGCCTCTCCTTGGGCACCGTCACTCTCGGCACCGGCATCAGCGTCGGCGGTCTGACCTTCGATGACGCCTACACCCTTGCCGGCAGCACCCTCACCTTTGGCGCATCCGGGGCGATCACCGCCAACGCGGATGCCGAGATTGCCTCCGGCATCGCGGGGGCACCGTCCGTCACCATCACCAAGACCGGTCTGGCCAAGCTGACCCTAACCGGCACCAGCACTCACACCGGCACCCTGGAGGTGCAGGCAGGTCTTCTCGTCCTGGGCCATCCCACCAGCACCCTGGCGGACACGGCGCCAGTGCTCGTCAGCGGCGGCACCCTCAAGGTGGCCAATCCGGACACCGTCGGCACGGTCACCATGAGC
>JBAXPF010000327.1:0-4866 GCA_037132955.1 Verrucomicrobiota bacterium
CAGATATTCTTCATACCATTCTTTACCAATGACCCTGTGGGCGTAGCCAGAAACACGGCTGGCCGCCCAAGCGGGGTCTAGGGAAACTGAGGCCTTGAACTCGGCGGCGGTGATGGTTCTCATGGTTCAGATTTCGATGTTTGGGGCGGCCTTCAGGGCTTTGGCGGCGGCTTTGCCGGCGGCGATCCGGTCCAGGTTTTTCCGGCGGGTGGCTTCGAGCATTTCGTATTCGCGTCCGAGGAACTCGGCCGGCAGTCGGACGTGGCAGCCGTAGAAGCAGGCTTTTATGCCGTCTTCGTAGGGTACGGTGATCGCCAACTTTCCAATCTTCTTGATGCCGGATTGTTCAAAATCCACTGTGCCAGCAAAGGTGCCTTCGGCTATGTCTAACGATTTGCAGCCAAAAAAACCGGCGGCGAATCCATCATGGTCGGGAGCGGTGACAAATAGCTCTCCAATCGTTCTAACGCCAGATTCGTCGAACCACACACCTCCGGGATAAGTGCCTTCGGCCATGTTGAGAGCATAGCATCTCCAAAAGCAGGCGGCACCACCTTCCTTGTTTGGGGCTGTGATTTCTAGTCTGCCGATTTTTTCCACACCCGAAGTCGAGAAATCCACCAATCCCGCGAATTTCCCTTCGGCCACCTTGAGATGCTTGCAGCCTTCAAAAGTGGCGGCATTTCCGATATTGTTTCGTCCACTGAAGTGGAGTAACGCTGACAGGTGGGTGATCTTGCTACCGTCCATGTCGCAGTAGTCGGTGATCTCCACCGGATCGGTGAGCGTGAGCGCCCACGCCGGGTCACGTTTGATAGATTGCTTAAATTCTCTCGCTGTGATCTTGCGCATGGCGTTTGGTGTATTTTGGATAGGAAAGGAGTTGGCCTTTCTGGCAGAGCCTAAGTTGGGGATCGTCGTCGAGGATCAAGGTGACTCCTTCGTTCCGCCGGTATTTACGTAACGTGCGTAGTTAGCGGCAACTAACTGGCTATGGCGACAACGTCACTATTCTGGCGGCGGCGCGTCATAGGGCAGCTTGAAGTGGTGGAACACGTCCCGTGTCCGGTTGTAGATGTCCATTTCCGACATCCCGGCGCGCTCCATCATCGCGTTGAGGGGCATGAAGTTCTTCTTGATGAAGCGGATCAAATCCATTGGGTCGTACTCGACCTTGGCCATGGGCTCGCCGAGGCGCTTGAAGCCGCTGAGATTGGGCAGCACGCACAGGGTCAGCATGGTCAGGGTCTCCGACTGGAGGTCGCAGAAATAAAACCAATAGGGCCAGACGCGGTGGAAGTGCTGGTAGAACTTGCGCACCTCGGGGATGGCGTAGAGTTCCTGCGGGTCGTCGTCGTAGCCGTTTACGAGGAAGCGAAACCGGTTCATCAGCGCCGCCAGGGTCGGCCCCTCCGGCAGGACATCTCTGCCGAATTGCTTGAGGAAGTGGGCTAGCTTGCAGTGCCGGACCTGTTCCTTGCTGAAGATCACCACGATCACGTCATTGTCTTTCATCATCTGTTGCTCGAGGGGGGGCGGACTGGGGGAGCGGTTAAGGTGCATTGGCGCGAATCCCATCGGGTCCTGGATTGGAAGGGTGGCACGTGGCGGATACTACGGCGAGGAGGTGCGACTGTCGCGCCAGAAAAGTCGTTGGATTTCAACCATGTCATTCGTCGGCAGCGGTGCATTCCCAGTCGCACGCGGCCCTGTTCGCTCAATTCGGTTTAGGGCGTGATGATTTTCCAGGTCCGAACCTTTTCAGTGACCACCGGCGGAGCCAAGGGGGCGGGGACCGGATGGATTTGCTTGAGAACGATGGAGACGCCCTTCAGGGTGAGACCGAATGCGAGCAGGCCCAGTCCGGTGAGGATGATGAACGTGCCGCGGACTGCGTCGAAGAAAGCGAGGACTAAGTAGCCGATGAAGGCGATCCCAAGGGCGAGTTGGAGTAAGAAGAGCATTTTGGTGTCTGGTATGTTTTCATGCTCACGTCTGGGGTTAGTGGTTCAAGAGGGGCAACTCTTCTATCTTCGATTTTTGGGTATTATCGAATCTGCACAAGAAGAATTCTTGGCGCCTCCACAGGATTGGCCGAAAGGTCAATCCTGCCCGTTTGCAAATCGGCCACATGTGGCCGATTTGACATTTTCGTCACCTCTGACCGTGTGGTGGCCCACGCTGGGTCAAGGTCGATGGCGGCTTTGAATTTCCTGTCGGCTTTGAATTTCCCTGCGGTGATTTGCTTCATGGTGTCAGATTTCGAGGTTCGGCTGGTGTTTCTGGGCTTTGGCCGCGGCGATCCGCTCCAAGTTCTTCTGGCGGGTTGTCTCTTCCATCACGTATTCGGGGCCGAGGAACTTGGCCGGAAGGCGGAGTTCGGTGCAACCGGAGAAGTTTGCCTTTTCCACGCTTTTGTTCGGGACGGTGATTTCCAGGTCGCCGATGCTTTTGATGCCAGCATTGCGGAAATTCACCGAACCAGGGAAGGAGCCTTTGGCAACTTGGAGATTCTTGCAGTTGTAAAAGCTGGCGGCGTTGCCCTTCCTGTCGCAACGGGTGATGCGAAGATCTCCAATCATTTCGACGCCGGAGCTACCGAATTCGACGCTCCCATGATAGATGCCCATGGCCACTTTAAGGCGTTTGCAGCCTCCGAAACAGGCTGCCTCGCCTTCGCGGTCGGGACCGGTGATCTCAAGCATGCCGATCTTTTCAACTCCTGAGTCGTTGAAATCTACAGACCCCGGAAATATGCCCTCGGCCACTTTAAGATTTACGCAATAGCTGAGTGAGGCTGCATGGCCATATCTGTTAGGGAATTTGATGTTAAGATCCTTGATTTTCCCAACTCCAGACGCACTGAAATCCACATAACCGGGAAAGTTGCCCTCAGCCACTTTCAAATTCTCGCAGTCGTCGAATGTGGCCGCAATTCCGTCATTGTCGGGGTCGGTGATGTGGAGATCCCCGATCTTTTCAACGCCGGAGTAGCTGAAATCGACAGAACCAGAAAATGTGCCTTCAGCCACTCTGATGTTCGAGCACTCGGAGAAATCGGCGCAACGCCCCTTGCCATCCCGGGCAGTGAAACTGAGTAGTATCGACAGGTGAGTGATGCCTGATCCAGCCATGTCGCAGTAATCGGTGATCTCTATCGGTTCGGTAAGCTTGGCGGCCCACGCTGGATCGAGGTCGATGGCGGCTTTGAATTCGTTAGCGGTGATTTGTTTCATGGTGTCAGATTTCGAGGTTGGGCTGGTCTTTCTGGGCTTTAGCCGCGGCAATCCGCTCCAAGTTCTTTTGGCGGGTTGTCTCTTCCATCACGTATTCGCGACCGAGGAATGCTTCGGGCAGGTGGATGTCGCATGGAGGTTCACGACTGGCGGCCCTCCTTCCGGTTGATTAGGGGACGCAGGAGGGAGTCGGCATCACCGCTGAGGTAAGCACGTGCGGCGACCATGGCGACGACACCATGAGCGACTTTGGAGTCCAGGCCGTCCAGAGCATTGTCGAGCTCTCCGTCCACGACGCTTGTGAGGATGGCGGCGACTTTGGCCGACTGGCCGGAACGATGGGCAACGGTTTCCTTGAGGAAGGGCACAGCCGATTGAAAGTCCGCAGCGGTTTCAGAGCTGAGGTGAGCGCGTGCGGCGATCAGGCCGATGACAGCCTTGGCGACTTTGGTGTCGAGGCTGGCGAGGTTGTCACACAGTTCGCCATTCCAGACGGATTGGAGGATTACGGCGACTTTGGCCGATTGTGCGGATTCGTGGCTGAGGGTTTCGGTGAGAACCGGCAGGGCGGCGTTCAGGTCAGCCTTGGCTTGCTCGGCAAGCTTGCGGTGAGTACGGATCGCCTTGGAAAGCTCGGCGATGGGATCGTCGAGGTTCATGGCTGGGATTCCTCCTTTCCGAGGATCCAGGCGTTGAGTTCATCCGGGCGCACATAGTCGGCATTCCCGAATTTCCGAAGCGGGACCTTGGATTTTCTGATGAGAAATTCCGTGAGTCCGGATCCCTCGGCTGCCTCGGAAATAAGGATCCAAGGGGTGCTTTCCTTGACAAGTTGGATAAAGGGCGATTTCGGTCGCTTGCGTATAGTTTGGTTTTTCACCCCCACTTTATCCCGCAAGAAAATCCTTCGTGTGAAAAAGAGTGAAAAAAAGCGAAAATAGTTTGGCCTGCTGGAATTGGTGGCAATAGCCTCCCCGCCCCTGAGCATTTGAATGCCGTTCTTCGAAGCGAGTTTCCGGCGATGGTCCCGGCAATCAGCGTGTGCTCCCCGGAGCGGAATTGGACGCGCAGTTTTTCGGCGTCCTTAGCCTAGCACACCGCCGCCGCCTGGATCCGTCCTGATTTTTGAGGCCCTACGAGAGTTCTTACCCCCGCCTCCCTGTCTTCATTCTATTCACGCCACCGCCTCTTGCAGGACTTCGGGATGCTTGAGGGCAATGGCGATCAGCGTGCGGGCCGCGCCGGATGGATCGCGCTTGCCTTGTTCCCAACTGCGGAGGGTACTCAGGCCGATGCCGAGAAGGCCGGCGAAGGCTTCCTGGGTCAGGTTGAGGGACTGGCGGACTTTGGTGACTTCGCTCTTGGCCTCCCACGCTTTGGCCGAGTTGCGGCGCTGGGACTCAGGATCGACGGCAACGCGGGCGATGGTGCCATCGGGCCGCCGTTCCAGACGGAACACGCGGGAGGGGGGGCGCTCGCCCCGCTCCATGGCTTCTTTACGTGCCTTGAGTGCGGCGACATCCGGGATGCCGCTGGCGGCGGTGCGTCCTGTCTTGGCTGTGGTGGTGGCGGCGGCGATGGCTTTCATGGGATGTTCCGTTTGAGGTGTTGCAATCTCGCAGCGCTTAAA
>JBAXPF010000328.1:0-4855 GCA_037132955.1 Verrucomicrobiota bacterium
GTCGATGACGCCCGTAAAGCCCTTGAAACCTCCGGCGCCGAGGACGCGGCATGGACCGGCTTCAAGAGCAAGCCACCGTACTCGTTACTGATGATCGATGACTTGCTCAACGAGCGGGATGCGATCAAATCCAACCTCTCGTCGTCCGAATCCTCGTTATCCAACTACGAGCGCCTCCTGGCCTCCGCCATGGCCGAATCCAAGGCTGCAGAGGACGCCGCCGGCAATGCGCTCGCCGCAGTCCAAACCGCGGCCAATGGCAACGCCGAGGCAGCCAAGTGGCGCCTCGAGGCCGCCCGCGCCAAATCGCGCATGCTCGCCGTGCGTGCCAGTGCGACGCAAAGCATGTTCGACAGCTTCAAGGACCGCGTCGCCACCGCCAAGATCGATCTCTCATTGGTTGAGCGCCAAGTCAAAATTGCCAAGGCCAACTCCAGTTTCAACGCCGAAGATCTGGCCCAGATCAACAAAGTCTCGGCAGAACGCAAACAGGCGATCCGCAAGGAAATCGACGCCGCTGCCAAACGCCTCAAGTTGGCCATCACCGCCCGCACCCAGGCACAGGCCGCCGTCGCCGCGTTGGCGGTGCCGCCGACCAGCGAAGCGCCGGGCATGGAACTGGCGAAATACCGGCAGGAGGTGGCGGAGGGCCGCGTTGAAGCCACCCAAACGCTCATTGAAGCGCTCCATAGCCTGCTGCAATTGGAAGACGTCAGCGCCAAGGCCTATCAAGACCGCCAGACCCTTGTGGCGTCCCCCAATTCGCAACAGCAGGCCAAGGCGCTCGAATCCCTCGGGGTGCCCCGCGAGCGCCTCTGGGCATGGGAAAACGTGCTCGATGATGAACTGGCCAATAGCAGCGCCGAACTGAGCAAACTCGAAGCGCGCGCAACTTCCATCAGTTCCGATGACCCCCGCTTCAGCCTGCTCAACGACCAACGGGCGATCACCAGCGAAAAACTCGCCATGCTCCAGCGCGTCTCACAAGCGGTCATGGCACAGCGCAAGTTGGTCAAACGCTGGGTGCTGGAACACACCCCGGACCCGGCCCAGACTGGATTGTTAGACAAGCTTGCCACCCTCGGCACCGGCGTTTGGAATGCCGTGAAAAAAATCTGGTCGTGGGAAGTGTTGAGTTTTGAAGACAAGGTGGAGGTGGACGGTCAGACGATCACCGGCAAAATCCCCATCACCCTCGGTCTGCTCTTGCGGGCGGTGTTGTTTTTCCTCATCGGCTATTGGATTGCCTCAAAAATCGCCAACCGTCTGCAGACGAGCCTCGTCACCCGTGGCCACATCGCCGACGCTCAGGCCCGCACGTTGCGCAATTGGGGGATGATCGCCTTCGCGGTCTTACTTGTCATTGGCACCTTGTCGTTCCTGCGCATCCCGCTCACCGTGTTCGCGTTTTTCGGAGGCGCGCTGGCCATCGGCATCGGCATCGGCACCCAGACCCTTATTAAGAACTTCATCAGCGGCATCATCGTGCTCGCCGAGCGCAAAGTCCGGGTGGGCGATATCGTGGACGTCGATGGCATCACCGGCACCATCACCGAAATCAACACCCGCTCCTCAGTGGTGCGCGGCCCCGACGATGTGGAAACGATGATTCCCAACTCGGTGTTCTTGGAAAACCGGGTGACCAACTGGACGCTCAGCAGCAACAAAATGCGCCGCTCGCTGCGCGTGGGGGTCGCTTATGGCACCCCACCACAGAATCTCACTGCGATCCTAACAGAAGTCGCCGGGCGCCACGGACTGGTGTGCAGGGAGCCCGCGCCGTTTGTGGTGTTGGATGACTTTGGCGATAGCGCGCTGATTTTCAGCCTGTATTTCTGGCTGGACCTCGGGGGCCCGGCCAACGCCATGATCGTCACCAGTGATCTGCGCCTGATGATAGAAAAACGCCTGGCCGAGGCGGGCATCAACGTGCCCTTCCCGCAGCGTGTCGTCCACCACGCCAGCACTCAAGCGCTCAATCCGCAAGGGGTGGGGGCACCCCCGGCCTAGGCGCGGATTGCAGCTCGTAGGCGCATTCGTGAGAATGTGGCTCTTCCCTCCCCCGCGTTGTCACCCACGCGAAGCGCGCTCAGACCGCCGTTGCGCGTTTGGCGATTTGCTTACGGAACAAGGGGATGAGTTCGGCGTCCATCCAAGCAAAGGCGGCATCCAAGCCACCGTCGAGGTAGCGTTTACCGATGGCGGCTTCGACGCGGGTGGGATTACCGAAGGCGCTAAGGAACTCATTGGAGGTCAGGCGGGTAAACCACTCGCCATCCATGGTTTGGCGTTCACGCAGGACAAACTGGCGGGCAAACAAGGCGAGGACGGCATCGCCGACCCAGGCTGCTTCACGTTCTTGGCGGAGTTCTTCGGCTTTACGGCTCACGCGGGTGAGTATGCCAGTCACAGGGTGGGGCGCGCCAGTCTTTCCATGCGTTCGCGTGAAATCCGTTCGCGCAGACGGGTTTCCGACTCGGCATCCCAGTACCCGGGTTGGAGTTCAATGAACACGGAACTGTAGGGCAGCGCGGTGGGCGTGCGCACCACCAGCACATCAAAACTGCGGTTGGCATCTTCTAACAAGGTCAGCAGCGATTGCTGCTCGATCTCCGTGGTTTCGTAGGAATGGAGGGCCGCGCGCACCCGCTTGCGGTGCTCGTCGATGCCCGGGGTGCGGTCGTTTTCGAGCGCGCGCAGTTCGCGGGTCAGATAGAGTTGCGGCCGGACGTGCTGGGTTTGCTCCAGGGTGCGCAGCACATAGTCAAGCGCCTCGGGAATCTCGGCGGTGGTCGTCACCTGCCGGATGCCCACCCGGTTCTGGGCTGGAAACGACGCCTCGGAGATGACAATCCAATTGCGATAGCCAAGCTGGGCCACCTGATTGGCCACGGCCACTTTCCATGTGTTGTCGTGGTGCCCCAGCTCGCATCCAAGCGACGCCCAAGCCAACCCAACAACCAGTAACCATCGACACATCGGCACGCGGACGAGTTAAATCATTCCCGCCGCAATGTCAACGGCACGAAAAAATTTCACATCAACTGGGCCCCGGCCTCAGCCAACTCGGAGCGCTCGCCGCGGGTGAGGGCGATGTGCGCCGCGAACGCCTGGCCCCTCAGCCGGTTGCGGGTGTACACCAGGCCATTGCTACGGCTGTCCACATACGGGTTGTCGATTTGCGCGGGGTCGCCCACCATGACCAACTTGGAATCGCGGGACATGCGGGTGACAATGGTCTTGGCCTCGCGCGGGGTGAGTTGTTGGGCTTCGTCGAGGATGAAGAAGCGGTTGGGAATCGAGCGACCGCGGATATAGCACAGGGCTTCGATTTCCAAGATGCCCTGTTCCATGAGCAGTTCGTGGGGTTTTTTGACGGGCAGGGCGCTGGGGCTCGATTTCTGTTGTTTGCGGCGCGGGCCCAGCGGCAGGGTCGGCCGCATCAACAACTCCAGCGCATCGTGGATGGGTTGCAGCCATGGCCGCATTTTCTCGTCCAGTGAACCGGGCAGAAACCCTAACTGCTCACCCATGGCCACCACCGGGCGGCTCACGGTCATGCCGTGGTAGCGGTGCTTGAACATCTCATGGAGACCGGCGGCCACGGCCACCAAGGTCTTGCCGGTGCCGGCGTGACCAAAACACGTGACCAGTGAGATTTCCGGATTGAGCAAGGCATCAATGAGGCAACGCTGGCCCAGATTGAGCGGCGTGAGCGCCTGGCCATCGGGGATTTTCAAGGACTCGGGGATATTGAGGCGGACAAAGCGCCCATCCGCGGCCAGTCGGGCGGGGATGGTTTGCCTTTCCCCGGAACCTAGCAAAACGTATTCATTGGTGTGCAGCCCGCCCATGGGGCCGGCGGCCAACTGCAGCACGCCGCAACTGGCAAAGCGCTGGAGCTCATCCCCGGGGATTTCGATCCGTCGCACCTCAAAGTTGGAAAGCTCGGAGGCATCCACCTTGTCGCTCAGGTAATCCTGGCACTCGATGCCTGCGGCGCGGGCTTTGAGCTGCATGTTGAGATCCTTGGTGACCAGCACCACGGGGGCCTGGTTGTGCTCCATGAGCAACATGCAGGCGGCCAGAATGCGATGATCCATCCGTTCACGGTCCGGGAAAATCCGATGAAAGCGGTTGAGTTCCTCGGAGTCTTTCGGACAGGACGCCGGATCGTAAATCACCAGACGGATCGTGCCGCCCCCTTCGGTTTGCACCCCGCTGGTCACCTTCGCCGCACTCGAAAACATCTCCGTGAGCCGACGGTGAACCCGCCGAGCGTTGGCCCCCCGCTCGCTTTGCTCGGATTTGAACTTGTCCAACTCGGCTAACACATCCACCGGGATGCACAGGTGGTTCTCCTTGAAACGTTCCAGCGATGCCGGATCGTGCAGCAGCACGTTGGTATCTAACACATAGTTCTTCACCACCTGCGAGGGCGCCTTAAGCCCGAAATCCGCCGGCTGCGCCCGTTGCCCACCCCGCCGCAAACGGCTCCCCGGCCCTTTGGCGTCGCTGATTTCCCCGAACAATCCGGCTTGGTTTTCCTCAGTTTGACGAATCATGGATTTGATAGACACAAGTTGACGGGATCCGCGGTGTGCCACGATCCGGCCCGCTGCCGAATGGCGCCATGCCATCCCCCGATGGCAATTTCAATTGGTTTTTAATCAAGACAACCTAACTATCGCCAAAACCCGCAGGTTGGCAATCTAAAAATCACCCTGCCCCTTCGGGCTAAAAAAAACTCAGAGCCGTCCCGTGTTGCCGCAAATCCGTCGGACGGTCGATTCAAGGAGCGGCGATCTCCGAATCGCCGTTGCCCATGGTGAGTCAATGTGTGGAGTAAATCCGC
>JBAXPF010000329.1:0-4819 GCA_037132955.1 Verrucomicrobiota bacterium
CCGACCAGCGACCCGTGAGGGCTGGAGTTTTCATGAGAGTTTTCCACACCGATCGCTCAATGAAATCGCGGCGCACGCGGCAGGCGCACGGCATTTTGATCCACGGGTGGACACGATTTTCGAGATCGGCGGCCAAGACGCGAAATACATCCGCTTGGTGGACGGGCGGGTGGTGGATTGCGCGATGAACGAGGCGTGCAGCGCGGGCACGGGCTCATTCATCGAAGAACAAGGCAGCAAGTTTTCCGGCATCCAAGGCGTCGCGCAACTTGGCGCGGAGGCCATGTTGGCACCGCGATGCGTTTCGCTAGGCCAACATTGTTCCGTGTTCATGGCCGAAGTCATCGGCGAAGCGGTGGCCGCCGGTTGCGACCAGCGCGAGATCATTGCCGGCCTTTACGATTCGATCATCCAGAATTACCTGCATCGGGTTAAAGGCAACCGCTCCGTCGGCTCGGTCATTTTCTGCCAGGGCATGCCGTTTGCCGCGGATGCACTTGCGGCGGCGGTGGCACGACAGACCGGCAGCGAAATCATCATTCCGCCCAACCCCGGCACGGTCGGTGCGCTCGGCATCGCACTGCTTGCAAGCAAGGAAACGAAGTGGCAAGCCAACGCGATTTACGACCCGCAGCGTTTTCTCGACGCCCGCATCCAATCCAAGGAAACATTCATCTGCCAGTCGAAAACGGGCTGTGGTGGCGCGGGCAATCGCTGCCGCATCGATTCAATCAAAACGGTGGTCACCGGCCGGGGACAATGTTTCAACTGGGGCGGTGCCTGCGCGCTCTATGACAAGGGCTCGCGCAAGCGGAAGCTGCCCGATCGTTCTCCCGATCCGTTCCGCGAGCGCGAGGCACTCGTGGCAGCGCTGGTCGCCGCGCTCGGGACAACGCCCGGCGCCAAGACCATTGCCCTCACCGACGAGTTCACGCTCAAGGGTACGCTGCCGTTCTTCGCCACGTTTTTCCGCGAACTCGGCTTCAACTTGCGTCTGACCACCGGCGCGGACCACTCCGCCCTCAAACGCGGCGTGAAGGAGGCGAACATCGCGTACTGCGCGCCGATGCAACTCTATCATGGCCTGACCAGCCAGATGACCGAGGTGCCGGCGGATTTCATTTTCCTGCCCATGGTGCGCAGCTCGCCACGGGTGGACAACGAACCACACTCCAAAGTTTGTCCGGTGGTGCAGGCCAGTCCGTGGTTGTTGCGCCATGACCTCGCCGCCCAACTCAGCGGCAGTGTGCTCTCGCCGGTGATTGATGTCGGCGCGGGCAATTATGACTCTGCTGAGTTCCGGCAAAGCTGCGCAAGCCTGGCTGGCATGTTGGGGCGCAAGGCGCGGAAATGTTGGCTGCCGGCGTTGCGCACGGCCATCGCAACGCAGCGCGCGTTTGAGGCGGATTGCGACCAGATCGGCCGGCGCGCGCTGGCGTTTTGCATGGAACAGCAGTTGCCCGCGGTTGTCGTGTTAGGACGACCCTACACCATCTACAACAAGGTTCTCAATTCTAACGTCCCGGCGATTCTCCGCGAGCAGGGCGCCATGGCGATTCCGGTGGACTGCTTTCCCGTGCCCGATGAGGTGCCGATCTTCGGCGACATGTATTGGGCACAGGCCCAGCGGATTCTGCGCGCGGCACATCAGGTCCGCCGCCTGCCAGGCGTGCATGCACTTTATTGCAGCAATTACTCCTGCGGCCCGGATAGTTTCAATTTGCACTTCTTCGCCCACATCATGGAGGGTAAGCCCTTCGCCATCATCGAGACCGATGGCCACGCGGGCGACGCGGGAACCAAGACGCGGGTCGAGGCGTTCCTGCATTGCGTGGCCGGAGGAGGCGACGCGGGCAAATGCTCGGCGAAGGAACCCAACGCCTTCGCCGCGTTGCAACACAGCGAGATGAACGTTCTGGACATTCACCCCGATGAACGCGTGCTCATCCCCTTGCTCGGCGTGATGTCCGAGGTGTTTGCCGCCTGCTTGCGCGGGTTGGGCCTGCGGGCGGAGACGCTGCCTCCGGTGGATGCGGAGGCGTTGCGGATCGGGCGACGCCTCACCTCGGGCAAGGAATGTATTCCCGCTTGCATGACGCTCGGCGCGCTGGTCAAGCGGGTGCAAGGCAGCGCTGAAACCAGCGAACGTTTCGTTTACTGCCAACCCGGCAGCAACGGACCGTGCCGCTTCGGCGTTTACAATCTGCTCACGCAACTCGCGCTCGAACGCACCGGCCTGCGCAAAAACGTCCGGATCTGGGCACCGGGCGAAGAGGGCTATTTCGACAAACTCCCGCCGGGTTTTGCACTGTCTGTGTTCACGGGCTTTGTCGCGGCGGATGCGCTGCTTGAAGCCTTGCTGGAAGTGCGTCCCGCAGAAACCGCCAAAGGTGCCGCCAATGAGATTTTCGAACGGGCAATGGCCAAGTTGCTTGACCAACTGCAAGCCCGCGCGGGAACCGACATTGGGTTGGCGAAAGCCCTTTGGCAGGTGTCAAACGGCAGTCTGCTCGGCTGCCATGACTTGCTGGCCGGCGCGGCGCGGGAGTTCGCCGCAGTGCGCGGAACACAACGCCTTCCCACCGTGCTGGTGGTGGGTGAGATTTATCTGCGCTCCAATGCCTTTGCCAACGACAGCGTCGTGGCACGCTTGGAGGAGCGCGGGATGCGCGTGAAACTCGCGCCCTGTGGCGAGTTCATTGAATACATAGACCATGTGAACCGACACAATAACCACCCCAACAGCTTGAGCGCACACCTCAGCATGGCGGCGCAGGAACGAGTGCGTGCGGTGGCCCATCGCATCATGGCACGCGAACTTGGCGGCCATGCACGGATGCGGGTCAGGGAGACGCTGGCAGCGGCGAATGGCTACGTGCCTGAAAGTTTGGAGGGCGAAGCCGTTCTAACGGTGGGTGCGGCGCTGCAACACTGGCAAGCCGGACTGATTGACGCCGTGGTGAACGTCGGTCCGCTGGAATGCCTGCCAACAAAGGTGGCGGAAGCGCAGTTCTTTCATATCGCACAGAATGAGGGTCTGCCGTCGCTCACACTGGCCCTGAACGGGGACCCGATCAATGCCGAGACACTCGATAACTTCGCTTTTGAGGTTCACGAACGCTTCCGGAAGTCAGCGGGGGAGTCGGATTCCAAGCAAGCAAACCCTGCCGGTTTCCGCGCAACCTCGCCCCATGGGGAGAAAGGGGCGGGGTGAAACGGTTGCGGGCACCAAACCTTCCGGGCTGTTCCACCACCGAACTTGACACTCCACCGCCGTTCCTGTGACATTCCTGCATGGCCACCAGGGTTTTAACAACTGTGGCGCCACCTCCTCGGCCATGCTCGCCCGCTTTCAGGGTGCCAAACTGGGAGCTTGGGAGTTCAAGCGACTGTGCCCCTCTCCGGTCGGAACCGGCACCGACTGGGGCGACCTTATCAAGGCGGCCGGAAAAATCGGGTTGCACTGGACGGCGCAATTTCGCGCGGTGTTCTTTCCAGACCAGCGATCGTTATTGCCACACCTTGACGTTCGGCTTTCAAAATAGGCCTTGCACTATTCGCGAAAACGCGAATAGTTACGCCATGCACCGCACCAAGAAAGCGATTCCACCATCGTCGGATAAGCCGGCTAAGACGGCACTCAAGCGCCAGGCCGAGGTGTTTAAGGCGCTCGGACACCCGGGACGCATGGCGATTGTCCATGCTTTGGGCAATGGCGAGGTGTGTGCCTGTGACCTGGCCACGGTGGCTGGGTGCGCGGCCTCGACTACCTCGCGCCACCTGACAGTGCTGCGGCATGCCGGTTTGATCGCCGACGAGCGGCGCGGCCAGCAGGTTTTCTATCGGCTCGCTTGTCCGTGTGTACTCACCTTTGCCGAATGCATTAACCGGGTTGATGCCGGGGAAAATGTACAAACGCTCCGTGTCGCATGCTGTGCCTGATAGAAGGAAATCCCCAATCCCGAAATTGAAGACCATGAAAATACAAGTCCTAGGCACCGGATGCCAGAAATGCAAGTTGCTGGCGGAGCACACCGAACAAGCGGTAGCGGAACTCGGTATGGTTGCTGAAATCACCAAAGTTACCGACCTCAAGGAAATCATGGCCTTTGCCGTGATGATGACTCCCGCACTGGCCGTCAACGGCAAGGTGAAGGTGGCGGGCCGCGTGCCATCGGCAGAGGAGATCAAGAAATGGCTCGTCTGAACCATAAGACCCCGAATTCAATGAAGACACCTGCTAAAATTGTTATTATTCTGCTCGTTGCAGTGGCTGCGGCGGCGGCCATCATCCTTAAAGGCAACAAGTCACGCAACGCTGCCAATTCCTCAACTCCAGTGGCCGCCACGACAGCGGGATCTTCGGCTGCGGCGGCGTCCGATGCGACCGCCAAGCTTCCCAAGCTGTTGGATCTGGGCGCGAACAAGTGCATTCCCTGCAAGGCGATGGCACCGATCCTGGAGGGACTCAAAAAGGAATATTCCGGCAAGATGAACGTCGAGTTTATCGACGTGTGGCAGAATGAAGACGCCGGCAAACAATATGGTGTGGAGATAATTCCCACCCAGATTTTCTTTGACGCCACCGGCAAGGAGCTGTTCCGCCACACCGGCTTTTTTGGCAAGGAGGACATCCTCGCGAAGTGGAAGGAACTGGGCGTAAAACTCTAGCCATGCAAGAACTTTTCACCAACTTGAGTCATGCCGTCGAAGGCGCACCGCTGATTGCATTGGGGGCCGCCGTGGTGTGGGGCATTCTGAGCATTGTGCTCAGCCCGTGCCATCTGGCGAGCATCCCGCTCATCGTCGGCTTCATCAG
>JBAXPF010000330.1:0-4766 GCA_037132955.1 Verrucomicrobiota bacterium
GGTGTGTCCTCGCTGGAGGAAAGATGGGCAGCACCTGGAAAAGGGTCATTCATCGTGCGGTTGCCTCAGGATTGTGCCGGAGCCACCGGCCTTGGCAAGCATGAATCGCTTATGCCCCCAGCCCCAAATCCGGCTTTGGCGCGGGCGCGCCCTGCAAGGCCCAGGCGTAAACCTGGAGGATTTGTCGGGCCTTGGCCGCCCAGGTGAAATGGGCGCGCACATGCTGTTGGGCACGCAGGCCGCTGGCATGCACTGCGGCCGGATCGTCGGTTAGATCAACCAGTGCGTGGTGGAACGCGCGGATGATTTCGTGGCGCGTGCCCATGGGCACGATCACTCCGCAGCCTTGCGGGATGAGTTCGGCCGGGCCGCCGTAATCGATGACCACGGGCACCAGACCCATGGCCATGGCTTCGAGAACCACCCCACCTCCAAACTCACGCACACTGGGAAAGGCGAAAATTTGCGCCTTGGCCAGATGCTGGCGCACTTGGGCGTGGGCGACCCAACCGGGGAACGCCACGGCACCACCAAGGTTTTCGCGAGCCACGAGGGCCTTGAGTTCCGGCAATTGCGGGCCGTCGCCTATGATCTCAAGGGTCATGCGACCGGCGCGTATCAGCGGCGCGACCGCCTCTATCAACATGTCGGCACCCTTGTAGGGAACCAGGCGGCCCAGAAACGCGACACGCAGCGGGTCGCTCGCGACCGGTCGGTTAGGCTCGACAAAAACCTCCGGAAAGCGCTCCGGATCAATGGCATTCTCGGGCAACCAGATGGCTTTTTTTTCGAGGGCGGCGAGCGTGCCGGTCACTTCGCCATAGGTGTGGCGCGAGGCCAAAACCAGTGCGGAGGCGAGTTGGCGGGTCGCCTTCAATCCAGGCAGCAGGCGGTAGAGGTCGCGAACATAACCAAGCCATTCGCGCTCAGCGCGGCGGATTTGATGAAAGCCCGCAGGCCACGGGATGCCGCCATTGAGCGGACCTAACACGAGCGGCACGCCGATGACCGCGAGCTTCTTGGCGAGGTAACTTGGCGTGGTGGGGCTGAGTGGCGTGATGCGGTGGACCAGATCAAACTCACCAGCCTTGAGCCGCATTGCGAAATGCCGCCACACCTTGCGCTCGAACAACGGATAGGCCAGGGTGGCCAGAGCCGAGTGAATCGTCCAGCCGAGGCTGGTGCCGCCGCGCAGCACGGTGGCAATCCGGAACGCGATGCGCTGGGCCGGATTGGTGATGGCGGTGAATGCATCGGCGGCAACCCCGGCTTGCCGCAACGAACCCGCGTTGCGGCTTTCAGTGACGAGATGGGCATCGCAGACCTCGGCCAGCGCTTGGCTCAGCGAGTAGCCGATGAGGGCGACGCTGGTCAATTCAGGATTGGCTGCCTCGGCAATGACTAGAACACGCAATTTTCTCATGGTGGTTAATGATAGCCGCCGGTTAGGCCCGCAGCCTTGCCCACAACTTGCGGGAGATGGTTCCGGCCCGCTGCCAGCGGGCCATGACATGCGCCTCAATGACGGAGCGGGTTTGGCGGGATGCCTGGAAGGATGGCGGCAAGGGCGGCACTTCCAACCCTTGTTGCACCAGCCATTCGAGCAGTGCGATGACATGCGGCAGATAGAAAAGGTTGCGTGGCAACCAGCGGACCCATGGCTTGGGCGATCCCATGAAATGGGCGATGTGATGGTGGTGCTTTGCCGCCAACCGGTAAGGCGCCACCTCAGGCGCGAAGTCCGCAAAGGCCAGCAGCGAATTCAACACCGATTCATCGGTTAGAAAATAGGCCGGCTTACGGGCATCCAGCGTGCCGCATGCCGGATCGAGCACCTTGTGGATCTGCCGGTCCCAGTGTTCCAGAAAGGGTTTGAACCTCGCATGCATGATGAAAACGTTAGACGGCACCATGGCATCGATTCGCGGCGTGGCGCGTTCTCCCACATCGGCGCGCCAGCTATCCAGGATGACCCGCGGCAAACCGCCGGGAGTTTCGCCACGTTGATAGAACCGGCGCAGATCCGCGCGGGTTTCCTGGGGCGTGCGCATGCGGGCCTGAATCTGCCCGTTGAGCGGAATGATGCATTCATTGAGGTCGCCTATCACCAGGCAATCAGAATCCAGCCAGCCGATGTATTCACCATCAACTTCGACCATGGCTTCAGCCTTGCGACAATGCAGGCCGAACGGACTGGTCTTGGTAAATTGCCTGAGCTCGACGCGGCTGAATTGGTGCAGGCAACGTGCGGAATCCGGATTGAGTCCGGTGTGGAAAATGACGAGGCGCTGGCCCAAGTGACCGCGTTCCACCGACGCCGCCAGCAGATAGAGCCCCCAGAAATAGTTCTGGTCGGCGGCGGTCACGAGGGTCAGATCGGTGGGGGGGGCCATGTCCGTTGCTAGAGTTGGACGGCTATTTTGTCAACATGAATCCAAGGCATCAGCCAGAGCATGGAACCGCCTCCTTGAGGCCGGAAATCCGGCAGGCGGGCGTCTCAAGGAGGGGCGCACTCCGATCCACCGTTGTGCATGGGCCGCCGATGAGTGGCCGCAATTCGCTAGCCATGGTCCTCTCATCGTCGAGGACGCACACAGGGTCATTGGCTTCATCAGCCTCTATTCAAGGAACCGCAAAACTTTTCGTGGTCCAGCTCAATCTCGGCGCCGGTTTTGTCATGTTAGGTTTCACCCCCGGTCAGCTTATGTCCAGCGTGAATATCATGACGCTACCCTAGGCGGCCATCGTCCGCAGCGCCTCCCCGTCCTCCACCAACACGCTCTTGAAGCGTTCCATCCGCAGCGCCCCACGCCGACCGTGGTGCTTGTTATATCAGCGTGAAAACATCTCCTTCAACCCCTTCACAAACACCGGCTGATTGCACATCCGCCGCAGACAACCGTCGACTCCCCGCCCAACGCCTGCGCTGCCGCTTCATGCCCCGGTGCCGTCCCCCCGTCCCCCCGTCGCCACCAGACCGGCAATCCGATCCGGAATTCAGCACTCCCAACCAACGATCCGGAGGACTCGGCGTGTTCATGTGGCGAGGGAATCGGATATAGCAGCCGCTGTCAACAATATAATGTCTGGCATTCTGTTATGAACCCGCAGCGTGTTCATAATCCGCGACTGGCGGGAAATCCACGCCTCCCAGACCCGCCGGCGCGGGCGGCCATCCTGGCATCGGTTTCCTCTCACTTCACCGTGCCCTGGTTGCCGGACTGTTGTTAGAGGTGCGCATTTAATCTGGCCAAGGCAGCCGTTCAGTCAATGCGGGCTGGGAATCAGGGTGCGGATGGTCGCGGCAAACGTCTGCCCGAACGCCGCCAGCGACATGGAGTCGCGGACCCTGGAGACCAGCGCGGCAGCCGGGACCGGCCGGCCCTGTTGGATGAATTGAGTGAGCGTACTTGCGAGTGCGGCTGGGTTGTCAGGTTCACAGCGCCAGGCGGCGGGCAGCACGTCCTTCATGCCGTCGCGATCACTGGCGAGCACGGCAGTGCCCGACGCCAGTGCTTCTAACATCACCAGCGGCAGGCCTTCGTAGCGGGAAGGAATGACCAGCGCGTCGAGGGCATGATAGAGAAGCGCCGGGTCGCACCACGGGAGGATGGTGGTGGCGAGCCGGTGCTGTTCAATAAGTGCCCGCAGAGCCCGCACATCCGGCCCCTCGCCAGCAAACACCAGGTGGCAGGCGGCGGCGAGCAAGGGCGCGGCGGCGACGGCTTGCACGAGCAGGTGTTGTTGTTTCTGGCGGAACTCGATGCGCCCGATCATGCCGAGGCGGATTTTGTCCTGCGGCAAATTGAGTTGGCGGCAGGCGCCAACGGGGTCGCCGGGTTGGAAGCGCGCGGTATCGATGCCATTGTAGACGATGTGGATGGGCGCGCTGGCACCGCGCTGATGGAGGAGTTTGGCCATTTCCTCACTGATGGTGATGAAGGAGTCGGGCACTTGGAACAGACCCTTGGCAAACACATCGCGCAGCGCGCCCAAGCGGGCACCCATGGCCGCGTTGGAATGAGGCACGGGGATGTAACTGGCAGAAGGGATGCCGGTGCGGCGGGCGGCGTGCAGCGCGAGCGACGAATGTTCGATGTTGCCCTGGATGGCGACGACGAGCGCTGGATCCAACTGGCGGAACCGGTCTGCCAGGGTGCGGACGCGGGATGGCCGCAACCGGTTGCGCAGGGACTCCAGTTTGGACGAGTGGTAATCCAGGGTGATGAGGCTGAGTTGCGGATGCCGGGCGGCGATGGCGGCGAGCTGCCCGCAAAGTTTGGTGTTGGCACCGGCAGCCAGAAAACGGACCGCACCGGGAAGTTGCTCGAGCACGGCCGTGACCCCTAACAGGGCCATGACTTCATGGCCGCCGAACACCGGACTGTCATCGTAGAACAGGAGGCTCATGAATCGCGATGCTGGAGTTTGCGCCCGGCGTGATGACCGTCGCGCCGGCCGAGGCGTTGGGCAAGGCGCACGCCCAGGGCGTGGGGCAGACCGCCGAGGCGGTGGTGACGCAGGCACCAGTCGGCATCGCGCCAGACATCGGCGCACCACCCGGCGAGCACCCCGGCGCGCCCGTCGCTGGTGCCGGCGGAGGCCATCTCCTTGGCGTCGCCGAAGGCACGCTTGTAGGACTGGCGCAGGGTGTAGTTATGGGAATGCATGACCACCGAGGCGGGCGCGAAGTGGATCTCAAGCCCGTGTTGGGCCAGGCGGCGGGTCCATTCGTCATCCTCGGCGTATTGCAGGTCCTCGCGGAT
>JBAXPF010000331.1:0-4760 GCA_037132955.1 Verrucomicrobiota bacterium
GTCCTCTGTCCTCTGTCCCCTGTCCTCTGTCCTCTGTCCCCTGTCCTCTGTCCTCCCCCCATCGCCATGAAAATCGCCCACCGTCTGTTCAGCGCCGCGGTCGCCACGCTGCTGCTTGTCATCCTCCCGTCCGGATGCACCAAGGAAGCCAAGGCCAAGCACAAACTCGACGCCGCCAAGGAACATTTCGCCAAGGCCGACTACACGGCGGCAGAAATCGAATTCAAGAATGTGCTCAAACTGGAACCCGATCATCCCCAGTCACTCAAGGGACTCGGCCTGATCTGGGTGCGGCAGGGCGCGATGCTCGACGGCGGCCGCATGTTGTCGGCAGCGAAAAGCAAACTTGCCGCTGACGACGAGGTCGGAGTCAACCTCGCGCTGGCCTTCTTCGACCTCGGCTTCATCGCCGACGGCCAGAAAGAACTCTTCGAAGTGCTCGACCGCACGCCAGCCCATGGCGAGGCCCTGATGTTACTCGCGGAAGCCTCGCTCACTCCCGACGCCATGACCGAATGCGAGACCCGAATCACCCGCGCCAACGCCGACGACAAGGCACCGGTCTTGCTCGCTTCCGCGCTCGTTGAACTCCGCCGGGGTCGCATCGAAGCCGGCACCCGCACACTGCAACGAGCGCTTGCAATCGCCCCGGACTTTGCCCGCGCCCTAGCCCTGCAAGCAACTCTCCTCAGGGTGAACAATCAACCTGAAAAAGCCCTCGAACCCCTCAAGAAAGCCTCCGATCTCGCCGGCCCCCAATCCAGTGAGCGAGGCTCTTATGCCAAGCTCCTCATGGAACTCGGGCAGCGGGACGATGCGCTTGCCTTGCTCAAGGAAGCGACCCTGACGGCCCCTGACTACCTGCCTAACTGGCGACTGCTAGCACTCATTGCCTTCGATGGCGGCAACGATGCCGAGGCAGCGGAGTCTTTGTCCAGGGTCTTCGCCAAAAGCCCGCTTGATATCGAAGCCGCACTCCTCCAATCCCAGCTTTGGCTGCGTGGTAAAGAACCCGCAAAAGCAGTGGTCCTGCTCGAAAAAATCACCACGACCTTCCCGTCCCGCCCGCGCCTTGAACTGGCCCTCGCCAGGGCCTACCTCGCAGCAGACGATTGGCCCAAAGCGGCAGCCACGCTGGGCCGCGTGCTCGCGAGCAATCCGGGGGCAACTGAGGCGGTCTTACTGCGTGCCAATCTCCACCTCAAGGACGGTCAGCCCGGCGAGGCGATCCGTCTCCTCGAACCGGTGTTCACCGCCGAACCCACGAACCGAATGTCTCAGGATCTGCTGGTGGCTGCCTACGGTGCCGCCAACCGCCTCGATGAGGCGGTCGCGATACTCCAGCGCCAGGCCGCGGCATGGCCCAAGGATGTGGGCCCGCAGCTTCAACTCGGCCAACTCCTGCGTGCCCAGGGTAAAACCGCCGAGGCCCGTGCTGTCTTCGAACGCGCGCTGGAACTCTCACCAGACCAGATCACAGCGGTCTTCCAGTTGGTCTCCCTCGACGAACAAGAAGGCAAAGGTGCCGAGGCTTCAGCCCGCACCCACGCTTATCTAACCGCTCATCCGGAGTCCCCCGAGGCACACCTCTTCAAGGCCCAACTCTGCTATGCCAGGAAAGATTTCAAGGCCGCCGAGGCCGCCGCCGAAAAATCCATCGCACTCAAGCCGGATGATACCCAGGCCTATGGCATACTCGTGCGCATTCAGACCGCCGACGGGCGCTCGGATCAAGCGGTCGGACGCCTCCGGAAATTGCTGGAAACCACTCCCAACAACCTAGCGGCACGGATGCACCTCGCTACGCTGCTCATGGAACTCGGCCGCACCGGGGAGGCGCGGGCCTGCTTCGAGGAGATGCTGAAGTTCTCGCCTGACTTTGCCCCGGCATACAACAATCTCGCCGATATCGACTCGAGAACTCCAAATAATCTCGGTAAGGCACTGGAAAACGCCCGCAAAGCCCGCACGCTCGCTCCCGACGACCCCTCCATCAGCGACACCTATGGCTGGATCCTATGGCTCCGTGGCGAGTACCGCCAGGCGCTGCCGCTTTTGCGGGAGGCTGCGGGCCGCCTAACTGAAGCGGCCTCGGTGCAATACCATCTCGCGATGGCCCACTACATGATGCATCAAACCCAGGAAGCCATGGCCGCTTTCGAAAAAGCCCTCGCGTGCCCTGGTGAGTTTCCAGAAAAAAACCAGGCGTCGAGCCACCTTTCCATCCTGCGCGACGGCCAACAGTTGGATCTCGCCACTCTTGAAAGGCGCATCAAGGACGCCCCTAACGATGTCGTTCTCATCATGTTGATGGCAAAAATTCTTGCCGCCACGGGTCGCCTGCAGGCCGCGCTCGCCGCTTACCAAAGCGCCCTCGCCCTCAACCCTGACCTCGAAGCCGCCCATCTCGCTCAGGCCGAACTCTACGCCACAGCCCTCAACCAACCCGACAAGGCCCTCGCCGCCGCCAACCAAGCCCGCAAAGTCGCACCGCACAGCCCCCACGCGGCCGCCGTGCTTGGCACCGCGAATTTCCGCCTAGGCCAGCATGAGGACGCCTACAACCTGCTCCAGGAAGCCGCCCGCGCCCTGCCGGAAAACTCCTCCGTCCAATATGATTTCGCTTGGGCCGCCTATAGCACCGGGCGTGTGGCCGACGCCCGCGCCATCATGGGCAAGCTTGCCCCAGGCGATCCCACCCAAGCGGCCGACGCCAAGGACTTCCTCACCCTAACCGACCCGAATGCCACAGCCGACGCAGGCACGCCCGAGCTGCTGGAAAAGAAGTTGGCGACCAGTCCCACCTACGTTCCTGCCCTGATGATCCGTGCCGCCCTCCAGGCACAAGCCGGCGAAAGCCCCGTGACATCCTATGCCAAAATTCTCGAGGTCTTCCCACTGTTCGACCCCGCCCGCCTCGCCCTCGCCCGGGTGGTTCTCGACGATCCCGGGCAGCTGGATGCGGCGGAAAAACTCGCCACTGCCGCACGCGAACACCTCAAGGAGGATCCCGACCTCAGCGGCATCCTGGCCATCATCAATTTCCGCAAAGGCCAGTTCGACTACGCCGCCCAACTCCTCACGGAACTCTCCGCCAAGCGCCCCCTCACCGGACGCGAACTCTTCGCTCTCGGCATGTCCCAGGCCGCCACCAAACGCCCCGCCGAGGCCCGCCAGAGCCTCACCCAGGCACTCCTAACCCAACTCCCGCAAACCGATGCCGCCACAGCCAAAACCACTCTCGAGGCACTCGACAAACCCTCCGCCAATGCCAGGCAATAACCGTCGGATTGGTTTACACCCTCTGATTGAAAGCTTTCCACCCGCCACCCGCCAGCCCGCGATAAAATATTTTAATTCTGTGCTAACCAACTAAGTATAAGCATGTTGTGTAGTATAGGAAAACTCTTGGCACGGTATTTGCTGCTATGCTCAACGTCAGTCCATCACCCACCTCCGGGGGGAACGACCCCCACCCAATTCCTAAAACCAACCCCTCCAATGAAACCACTTTCATATTTAAAGTTGAGTGCATCTTTGCTGGTCGCTTTAGCCCTTGGCTCCGCAACCCATGCTGCACAAATATCCGGCTCGATAACTATCGGATCTATCAATCCCAGCGGCGTGACGCTGCAAGATGGGCTTGGAAACCCGACGGTAAGTCTGACCTCCGCGCGCGGTGTCAAATCATGGGGAAATGTTTCGATAACCGGAGCCTCCGGTTCATTCTCCATCATTCCCAATGCCACTACGCCCCTTATGACGGCACCTTGGATTTTCACTCCTTCCACGCCCTTGGTTGGGCTTTGGTCGGTTACAGGGGGCGGAGAAACGTTCACCTTTGACCTGTTGAGTTCAACGGTCGCCACCCAAACCCCGGACTTCCTATCGGTTACCGGCACGGGAACGGTGAAAGGCGCGGGAGCCATCACCTATACCAATACCCCCGGTGTGTGGAGGTTCAGCACACAGGCAGGCGATGCCGGGGGTCTGTTCAGTTGGTCAGCTTCTACAGTGGCAACCCCTGTCCCTGACGGTGGCACCACGATGGCCTTGTTCGGACTGTCGCTTCTGGGTCTCTACGGCGTCCACCGGAAGTTCGGCAAGAGCTGAAATAGGAAAGCCCCAACTGAGGCTTGAAGGTTTACAGTCGGTCAGGGAGTTCAAATCCCTGACCGGTTTTTGCAACCCGAAAACCGAAGTTGATAGATTCCCGGGCAATCGGATTCACCCATTTGGCTCCGGGTCCGATGCCCGGGCTACCGTGGCATAGGCCTTCCGCCAACCGCCTTTTCTTCACCCTGTTTCATGCCATTCACCCGGGTTCAGGATTGCCTGAGCCCCGGACATCCTTGATCCCCTCTGGCATCAATTCCGACCCGAAAATCCCTGACGGTAGAAGCGGGCAGGATCGCTAACGAGAAGTTTGAAAACCACTCGCTGTCTGTCGGGAGGGATCGTGCTGGTGGAATCGGACTGATAGTGCATACCTTGGATCATGGGGCTCCAGGCCAGCGACTCAAGACTCGTGGACGTCTCCCAGGACTGCGCGATATCAATCCCATTGCTGCGCCGGGTGGAGGTGAGCCATAGGAAGCCGTCACGGGTCGAAACCGCAGGCAGGGCGGATGCGTCCCCAGGGCCGCTCGGATCGATGCCAAGAGCGTATTCGAAGAAGTTTGTTAGGCCATTCCCGTTCTCGTCACCTGCGGGAGCGAGAGCAGGGTAGAGATGGGAGAACGACACATAACCGCCTTCAT
>JBAXPF010000332.1:0-4721 GCA_037132955.1 Verrucomicrobiota bacterium
AATGGCCGGGTTGCTGGTGTTTCGGACTTTTACAGAAGAAATGTTGCACGCGCAGTGGTTTTCTTGGTCCGCACCAGCCTCAGCTCCACCCGCGTTCTCACCAACGCTCGTACGTGGGGCACTGGTGAGGCTCTGGAACCAGTCCTTTGGTATTTGAATTTTTGATACCCGCAAGGGTGCATGACAGAATGTCAAGGAGGGGCGATTTGCCTGATGAATTCCAATTAGCCAGTCAGGCTATCTTCTCCCGCAGGCACGGGATCCGGTTCCGAATCGCCCTCGGCCATGAGGTGGCAATTGGAGGCGGCTTTCCTCCACTTATAGACACCCCATGGGCAACGGCGATTCGGAGATCGCCGCGCCTTGAGACGTCCGCCGCCAAAAAACATTATCTGTTTGACGATGCGGAATGCATTGTATAGCTCTTATTTAATTACTAACTCTTCGAATCCCCAACCCCCCATCCCCTTGAGCACAAAATCCCAAAGCCCATCTTGCATTGGTGCCGCCACCTCCCTCACACGGGCAGGCTTGCCCATGGTGCTGTTGACCACGGCGTTCCTTGGTGGCTGCAAGAATCCCGCCGCCATCGTGCTGCCGCCGCCCATTGTGGAGGTCATGGAAATCAAGCCCTCGGAGGTGCCGCTGACCGCGACGCTCATCGGCCAGCTCGACTCGCCGCAAAACGTCGAGGTGCGCGCCCGGGTCGAGGCGTTTGTGGATGAAATGCGCTTCACCGAAGGGGTTGAAGTGAACAAGGGCGACGTGCTCTTCGTGTTGGATAAGAAGCCTTACGAGGAAAAGCTGATGGCGGCCAAGGGGTCCTTGGCAGAGGCGGCGGCCGCGCTTAAGAAATATGAAACCGACGTCGCACGGCTAACACCGTTGGCAGAAAAAAAGGCGGTTCCACAGCAGGATCTCGACAACTCGCTCGCCCAGGTGGACGTCGGCAAAGCCAACGTGCTCACCGCCCAGTCCCGGGTGGAAACCGCGCAGTTGAATCTCGGCTATTGCGAGGTGCTGGCCCCCATGACCGGGCTGATCGGTGCCAAGCAGGTTTCCATCGGCGATCTGGTGGGCAAGGGCGCGCCCACCTTGTTAGCCACGATGTCCACGCTCGATCCGATCTGGTTTTACTGCAATGTCAGCGAGGTCAGTTATATCAAAGTGAAGGAATGGAGCTCCAAAGTAGGCAAGGATATCTTCAGTCTGCCGCTCACCCTGATTCTGGCCAACGGCCTGGAACATCCGGACCAAGGAAGCTTCGTCTTCATCGATCGCGCCGTGGATGTGAAAACCGGCTCCTTGCGTATGCGGGCCGCATTCCCCAACGCGAAAAAGATCCTGCGACCCGGCATGTTTGCCCGGGTCCGGGTGGATCTGGGCACCCGCAAGGACAGCCTTGAAGTGCCGGAGCGCGCGGTGGTCGAATTGCAGGGCAAGACATTCCTGTGGGTGATCGGCCAGGACGGCATGGCCGGCCAGCGGGCGGTCAAAGTCGGCGAGCAAAACGGCTCCAACGTCATCGTCAATGAAGGCATCAAAGCCGGCGAGCGTATCGTGGTGGAAGGCTTGCAGAAAGTCCGCGAAGGGGCCCCCGTCAAAGCCATGACCGCCGCCCAAATGGCCGCCATGAAAGCCGCACCCGCCGAGGCCAAACCCGCTAAGGAATAACCGACCATGGCCGAATTCTTCATCCGCCGGCCCATCGTGGCGATGGTCATTTCCATCGTCACCGTCATCGTCGGTCTCGTCTCGCTCTCCCGCCTGCCGATCTCGGAATACCCGAACGTCAGCCCGACCTTGATCCAGGCCACCACGACCTACCGGGGTGCCGCCGCGGAGACGGTCATGGAATCGGTCGCCACGCCCATCGAGTCCAAGGTCAATGGCGTGGACAAATTGCTCTATCTCCAGTCCTACAACTCTAACGACGGCAAGATGACCCTCAATGTCACCTTCGATGTCGGCACCGATGTGGACATCATGCAGGTCAACGCGCAAAACCGCGTGGGCCAGGCGGAAGCCCAGCTGCCGGAAGCCGTGAAACGCGAGGGCGTGGTGGTCAACCGCTCGAGCCCGGACATTCTGTTAGCCATCGGCCTGTCCTCGCCCAAGGGCTCCTACGACGGGGTGTTCCTCGGCAACTACGCCGACATCAACCTCGTCGATCAAATCAAGCGCGTGCCCGGCGTGGGTGATGTGAAGAACTTCACCGCGCAGGACTACTCGATGCGCATTTGGCTCAATCCGGAAAAGCTCGCCATCCTTGGCGTGACGCCGCAGGACGTGTCCAATGCGATCAAGGAGCAGAATGCGCAGTCGCCGGCCGGCACCATCGGAGCGGAGCCCGCGCCCAAGGGTCAGGAAAGCCAGTTCAACATCCGCGCCCAGGGCCTGCTCAAGGATCCCAAGGAGTTCGCGGAAATCATCGTCCGCTCCAACACCGATGGCTCGCAGGTCAAAATCAAGGATGTGGGGCGCGTCGATCTCGGCGCCCAAACCTACGCGCTGCGGGCCCGCATGGACAAGGCCCCGGCCGGCGCGCTCGGAGTCTATCTGGCACCCGGTGCCAACGCCATCCAGACGGCGGACAAGGTCAAGCAAATCCTCGAGACCGCCATGCTCCGCTTCCCGCCGGATATGGAATACAGCATCACCCTGGATTCGACGTTGCCCATCAAGGCGTCGATGAAGGAAATCGTCAAAACCCTCGAAGAGGCGATCTTCCTGGTGCTCCTCGTGGTGTTCATCTTCCTGCAAAGTTTCCGCGCCACCATCATCCCGATGCTCACCGTGCCGGTCTCACTGCTCGGTGTGTTCATCGCGTTTCCGATGTTAGGCTTCAGCGTCAACACGCTCACCATGTTCGGGTTGGTGCTGGCCATCGGTATTGTGGTGGACGACGCCATTGTGGTGGTCGAGGCCGTGCAACATCACATCGAGCAGGGGATGTCGCCGGTGGATGCCACGCGTCAGGCGATGAAGGAGGTGTCCGGGCCGGTGGTGGCCATCGCGCTCATCCTGTGCGCGGTGTTCGTGCCCGTCGCCTTCATGGGCGGGGTGACCGGCCGTCTCTATCAGCAATTCGCCATCACCATCGCGGTGTCCGTGGTGTTCTCCGCGATCAACGCGCTGACCCTCAGCCCGGCGCTCTCCGCCCTGCTGCTGCGCAAACCCACCCCCGGCAAGGGCCCGCTCGCGTGGTTTTTCCGCAAATTCAACCAGTTTTTTGATTGGGTCACCGCGGGCTACGGCACCATCGTCGGCGGTCTCACGCGCAAGGCCACCCGCTCGATGCTGCTCTTGGTCGTGGTGTGTGGCGGCATCTATATGTTAGGCAAAGGGGTCCCCGGCGGGTTCATTCCGGACGAGGACAAGGGCTATCTGTTTGTGGCGATCGAGCTGCCGGAGGGGGCCTCGTTGCAGCGCTCCGACGCCTTGCTCAAGCAGGTGGAGACCCTCGTGGTCAACACCAAGGGCGTGCGCTCGGCGCTGGCCATCAGCGGCATGAACATCCTTAACTCACTCAACGTGCCGAATGCCGCGATGATGTTCGTCGGCCTGGATGACTGGGATAAACGCCAAGACCCGCAGTTGCATGCCAAGGCCCTCGCCGCGGAATGGAACAAGAAATTCTTCGCCATTCCCGGGGCACGCGTGTTCGCCTTCGGTCCGCCGCCGCTGCCGGGCTATGGCAGTGTCTCCGGCTTCACCATGCAGCTGCAGGACCGCTCCGGCGGCAGCGTCGAGCAACTCGCCGATTACGTCAAACAAGTCATCGCGGCGGCGGCCAAGCGGCCGGAAATCGGCCGCGTCAGCACCACCTTCCAGTCGTCCACGCCGCAGGTGAAAGTCGAGTTGGACCGTGAAAAGGCCCGCACGCTGGGCGTGCCGGTGGACAGTGTGTTCCAAACCCTGCAAGCCTATCTGAGCGGACTCTACGTGAACGACTTCGTGAAATTCGGCCGCGTCTACAAGGTCTTCCTGCAGGCCGAACCGGAATACACCAGCAACCCTAACGACATCGGCAAATTCTTCGTGCGCAACAACGAGGGCGGCATGGTGCCGCTGAGCACGCTGGTCAACGTGTCCAAGACGTCCGGGCCCAACTTCGCCACCCGCTTCAACCTCTATCTGGCTGCGGAAATGATGGGCTCTCCCGCGCCCGGCTACAGCTCGGCCCAGGCCATCAAGGCGATGGAGCAAATCATGGCCACCATGCCGTCCAACGTCGGCTACGAATGGTCCGGCCTCACCCTCCAGGAAAAGAAATCCGAGGGCCAGGCCCCCCTCATTTTCGGCATGGCGATCCTCTTCGTGTTCCTCCTGTTAGCGGCCCAATATGAAAGCTGGTCGCTGCCCTTTGCCGTGCTGCTGTCCGTGCCCACCGTCATTCTCGGCACCATGGTGGGGCTGGTGCTGCGCCACTTCGAGATGAACGTCTACGCCCAGGTCGGCCTGGTCATGCTCATCGGCCTGGCCGCCAAAAACGCCATCCTCATCGTCGAATTCGCCAAAATGAAACGCGATGAAGGCGTGCCCACGCTCCAAGCCGCCCTCGAGGGCGCGAAACTACGCCTCCGCCCGATCCTCATGACCTCGTTCGCTTTCATTCTCGGTTGCGTGCCGCTGATGCTGGCCACCGGCTCCGGCGCCGCCTCACGCAGCACCATGGGCACCGGCGTGGTCTTCGGCATGACCATCTCCACCGCCATCGG
>JBAXPF010000333.1:0-4719 GCA_037132955.1 Verrucomicrobiota bacterium
CCTACCGCGGCCTGCTCCAAACCCCGCTCACCGATGCGGTCACCGGCCGCCCCTATCTGACCTACTCCAGCGCCGACCTCGCCGCCACCGTGCATGACCTGCTTCAGCGCGCCCGTGACATCGGCCTGCCGATCCCGCCGCCCGCCACCCTGCCGGCCATGTTCCAGGTGCCTAAAATGGCGTTCCGCGCCGCGTCCTGCGCCTCGGCCCTGGAGGACGCGCTCAAGTGGCTGCCCGACGCCGCCTCGCGCATGGACTACGCCACCACCCCGCCGACCCTGCGCCTGACCTCCCGCGTCCCCGCCTCCGCCACCCTGATCGGCCTCGATGTCGCGGGCCACGGGGTCACCGCGCTCGACCTCCAGGCCATGCCCGAGGCGCGCGCACTCTTCGTCTCGTTCGTCTACGCGGTGCGCCGCGATGCGCTGCTGGTGGACTACTCGATCCAGCAGGCGGGAGATCAGGGAGCGGACGCCCACCGCGCGCTCTCGATCTACCTTTCCGGCCATGAGCGCAGTGAAATGCTCGTCTCAGAGGCGCTGGTCACCAGCTCCAACGCCCTGCTCACCGCACAGGCATCACTCACCGCAGCCAACGCCAGCGTGGCGGCGGTCAACGCCCAGATATCCGCCGACTACGCGGCTGCCGTCGCCGCGATACCCGGAACGCAGGACGTATTCAGCGCGTTGGAGCATGTGATTTCAAAGGACCCGGCCATGACGGTCGCGGGATATACGATTGGGTGGCAAAGCAACGGGTTAGCCTCCTGCATCAGTGGCTACTTCCCGTTCAGCGGTGGATCTACAGATGCATGGGTGACTACCAGTTACGGTACGAACTACACCGCGCTTCATTATTCGCCCGTCACAACCGGAGTTGTTTTGGGAACCGGGTGGGCGGTCCCTTCCGGGACATTTACCGACGCTCAACTGGCCACCGCCGGAGCGACTAAAAAACTTGCCAATCTTTCTGGCCGGTGCGTCTTTCAAACCGGAGCGGGAGGATACCTGGGTTTTCCGTTTCTTTGCAGCGGTTATGTTTCGGCTCCTTACATGTATTACATGCCAGCCCCTGCCAGCGTATCATACTGCTACCACGACGTGGCGGCGACACCGGTGGACTGGTTAAGCGCGGCTCCATCAACGATCCGAGCCGCTATCACGGCAGCTGCCGCCGCAGTGAGCGACTACAGCATAGTATATCCGGCATCAGCCACAAATTCATTCTTCGACCGGGCTGCCTTCGTGGAGGTCCCTGCCGACCACGCCGCCATCTATTTCGCCCGCCAATACTGGATGCCCTACAAGGGCCAGCTCACCCTATCGCCCACCGCCCAAACCCTGCCCGGCCCCGGCGATTTCGTCAGCATCTCGGGCACCGGATTGCCAGCCGAACACGCCACCATGGCGACCCCGGTTGCGGAGCTGTCCATCGACCTCTCCACCGGCTCCGCCACCGTCAGCCTGGGGCCTCCCGCGCGCATGACATTCGCCTCCCTCCAGGACCGCCTGCGCATCCCCCCCGAGGACAATTATCAGGCCGGATAAAAAGCCGGAAATCAGACCCGCTTCCTCGGCTCTTCATTTCAGCTTTCAGCTTTCCGAGTTTCAGCTTTGCCCATCATGATTCTCAGCCAATTTCGGATTGATTTTGAGCACGCCGGCCAGTCCACCCGGATGCTGGATTTTGGCGATAAACTGCTGGCGGATCCAGTCATCACCGTCAACCAGGAGGCCGACCGCTACGCGCCCATTGGCGCACCCTGGAGCGAGGGCTCGGCCAAGGGCGGAGCAACCACCTCCATCGCCTGGTCATCTATCGAAAAATACCCCGACCACGCATCCGCCCGCGCCCATTGCCTGGCCGCTGCCGCCACCCTGAAAAGCGGGCAGACAGGCACCCTGCGCATCCAGGTTTCCGGCGGAGATGTGTGGATCATTTCAGACCTGGACTTCGTCACCTCCGCCACCTCGCCGCTCGTCCCCACCAACTCATTCGAGACGGTCACCGCCGCCACCGCCATCGGCGGAATCCTGTCTCCTGTCATCCCCGCCGAGGTTCTCACCATCGACGCCACCGGCCTCCCGAAACCTGACCCGCTGCTCATCCGCATCACCAAGGAGACCGGATCCAACGGAATGGAAAAATGGAGCGAGTTCGGCCTCATCGTCCCCGACGAGATGGCCGTCACCGGCAGCGCCGCCACCGGATGGATAGACCATCTGGGCTACGTCTCCCTGCGCATCCATCGCAGCGAAAACTTGGTCGACTGGACCACCGGCGAATTCACCGACTGCGCGGGCAGCCCTGAGGATAACGGCGACGGCACCCACACCTACTGGGCTCGCTCAATTTTCCCGGTTTCATCGGAGATCAAGACCGGTTCCATTTCCTCAGGCGGCGGAACCTCCTACGACACGCGAATGAATCCGTTAATCGCGCTAACCCTGGGCGGCGTCGTCCAAGATCTTCCGAATTTCCCATACACCATGCCGGGCGATGCTGCGCAAATGCAAACCGACCTGCGTGCCGTCGGATGGAACGGGGCCACCGTCACCGCTACCTCTGACATTCTCTGGGTTATCTCCATTCCTTCGGTTTTCCAGGAAATCAGCAACTTGTCCAACAAGGTTTACTGGCCGATGTTTTTGGTTCCCGATGTGTATGGCAACATCGTCAATCCATGTGACGGCCGTGACCTGTCGGGAACTTGGAAAAACTCCGCCGATGTCCGCACTGAAATCTCACCGCAATTTGCCCGCCTCGCCTACCACCTGATCCCGCAATGATTCCTCAATCCTACATCCGGTTTTCCCCTCCGCTCTCGCTCAACATGCGCCTGCCTTCGTCCCCCAGGCCCCGTGTCGCCCCTATCGGTGGCACCGCTGTTCAGTATCCCGCCCCGGTCCTGCGCAGCATCTCCCAGCTCGCCGTGCGCATCATGCTCGACGGCTTGACGCGCACCATCACCGCCTACCTCTCTCCCATCCCGCGACCGATCCTCATTTACGGCCCGGACGATTTCCCCGCCGCCTGCGCCGACTCCATGGACGACCACTGTGAGCGAGTCCTGCAATGCCTCGGCACCGACCCGGCAGCCACCCTGCAGGCCCTCATCAATGGCGGAGATCCACCCGCCCCACCCGTCCGCATCCCCCGCCAGGTCGAGCTCTGGCAGGCCAAATCCATCATGGCCGCCATGGGCATCCTCGACCAGGTAGAGGCCGCCATCTCCTCCATGCCATCACCCCAGCGTGCCGACGTCGCATTCGCCTGGGCAGGCAATGCCCGCCTATCCCGCCACGGCCCCACCGTCGCCGCCCTCGCCCCAGCCCTCGGCCTATCCAGCGCTCAGGTCGACGCCTGGTTCATCGCCGCCTCCGCAAAGGTGGTTTGACCATCCAACCGGCCACTTTTCTAAAGTGTCCGACGATTTTTCTAAAGTCGGTTGGCGGGTTACCAATGTCTTCTGCCCTCTGCCCTCTGCCCTCAACGCGGTCGCTTGCTGGCCTTGAGCATGCCGCAGCCTGCGGCGACGTCGATGCCGCGGCGCTGGCGGAAGGTGCAGGGAAAGCCGGCGGCGCGGAGGATTTTTTGGAACGCGTGGCCGGTGGTGCTGGCGGTGCCGGCGAAGCCGCCGGTCGGGTTGAGCGGGATCAGGTTGATGTGGGTGTCGATGCCGGCGAGCAGCTTGGCCAGGCGCGCGGCGGTGGCGGGCGAGTCATTGACGCCGGCGATCAAGGTCCATTCGAACAGGATCCGCTTGCCGGTGAGCGCGCCGTATTGCCGGCAGGCATCGATGAGCATGGCCAGCGGCCAGCGTTGGCTGGCAGGCACCAGCGCGGCGCGTTCCTGTTCCGTCGAGCCGTGCAGGCTGACCGCGAGCCGGTAGGGCTGTTGTTCCTCGGCCAGGCGGAGGATTCCGGGCACCACGCCCACCGTGCTGATGGAGATTTTCGATGGTCCGATACCGATGCCTCGGACGTCGGAGATGATGTCGAGGGCGTGGAGCACGGCGTCGATGTTGTGGAGCGGTTCGCCCATGCCCATCAGGACGAGGTTGCGCAGGCGCTTGTGCGGGTGGGTTTGATGGAGGACGCGGCGGGCGTGCAGGACCTGGGCGATGATTTCGCCGGGCCGGAGGTGGCGGACGAAGCCCATCTGGCCGGTGGCGCAGAACACGCAGCCCATCGCGCAGCCGGCTTGGGTGCTGACGCAGACGGTTTGCCGGCCGTCGTAGCCCATCAGCACCGTCTCGATGGTTTGCCCGTCGCCCAGCCGCAGCAGGAATTTGCGGGTCAACCCGTCCGAGCTGTGGGTTTCATCGACCTGCTCCGGGGCATCAAGGAAAAACGCTTTGCCCTCGCCGACCGCCTGATCGACCCAACGCCGGAGGGGCGGTAGGAATTTGCAGGCGGCCAGATCGAGGTGGCCGTCGCGCTGGATGGCCCGCCAGAGCGCCTTGGTGTGGTGCGCGATCACTCCCTCGCCTGCCAACACTTCGGTCAGCCCGGCAAAGCCGAGATCGTGCAACGAGCGTGGCGCTTCGGCGGGCATGCCGGAATCAAGCCCCGGCCACCCACCCGATCAAGCCGCGATTCCTCCTGCCGAGGCACTTTCAGATTTGCCGCGGAGTCGCCAAGATCGCAAAGAGGCGCAAAGGATGATTGCTGATCAACAAATCTCCATTGCTTTGCTTGCCTCTGCGCACTTCGCGGC
>JBAXPF010000334.1:0-4717 GCA_037132955.1 Verrucomicrobiota bacterium
GTCCCCCCCACATGAATATGGATTGTTGGTTTGGCGGCGGCAACGTCGAGGGGGTCAGCACCCTGCCGCTGTCCGAATGGATGCATGTGGCCCATACCTATAACAACGGCCAGGCCAAAATCTATGTCAACGGCGTGTTGGATGGCACCCACGCCGGCGGCTCCATGAGCATCCCCACTCCCGCCAGATGGTATGTCGGCGGCTGGAATGGCTCCTATAACTTTGTCGGGGACATGGACGAGGTGCGCCTATCCAAGGTGACCCGCTCCGCCGACTGGATCAAACTGGGATATGAGAACCAGAAGCCATTGCAAACCCTTGCAGGCAGTCTGGTGCAGGCCGGTACCACCTTCTCTGCAAAACCCGCGTCAGTGACCCTCCCGGAAGGCACCAGCGCCACCCTGTCCGCCAAGGCCGGCGGCGCCCAGAAAGTCTATTGGATCTTCCAAAAAAATGGCGTGGACACCCTGCTCGCCACCGACCAGTTCTCCCTCACTGTGAGTGCCGGTCGGGTGACAGGCAACCAGTCGGGCATCATCCAGTTCAAGGCTATCTATCCGTCGCAAATCAGGACCATCGACATTCCTTTCACCATCACCGACACCCTGCCGGACCCGGAGTTCACCCTAACGGGTCCATCGACCTGGGATGGCCGCCAAACCATCACCGTGACGGCCAATCTCACCAACCTCAGCGCCTTGCAGGCGGCCGGCGTCGCCACTTGCAATGAATCATGGAGCGTGGCGGGTGTCGCCGTGGCCAAACAAATCGCCCCGGGTGTGATGACTCTCACACGCGCCCAGGGCAGCGGTCCGATGACCGTGACGCTGGTGATGGACAACGGCGGGGCCAAGGTCACCCGAACCAAAATCCTCAGCGTACAGGAACCCGCCAGCGACCCCTGGGTCCAACGCACGCCGGCGTCCGATGAAAAGCCGGTGACCGGCCAGTTCTTTGCCCGCGACGACACGGGCATGGGCTCTATCCATTACAACGGCGTCCAGGGCGGCACGCCTGCCGCCGTGTTTTTGAAAGTCTACACGACCACGGGTGGCACGGAGGTGCTCTATAACAGTTATAGCCAAAGCCTCGTCGGCGGAACCTACGCGTTCACCGCGCCGCTTGCCGCGGGCAAGGTGACTTACAAAGTGGTGTATGGCACAACCACCGGCGGGGTGGACACCCCGCTCGCCACGGTGACCGATTTGGTCTGCGGCGATGCCTATATCATTGAGGGCCAATCCAATGCGGTGGCCATGGATGGATTGCCAGGGGATGCCACCAACAGCCCATGGATTCGCACCTATGGCCAGTCCGGCGGCGGTTGGGGCAATGCAGTGCGCAGCGGCACGCAATGGTGGGTCGGTTATTGGGGGTTTGATCTGGCACTCAATCTATCAGCCACCCACAACCTGCCCATTTGCATCATCAACGGCGCGGTGGGCGGCACCCGCATCGACCAGCACCAGGCGAATCCGGCGGACCATTCCACGGCCGGCAGCGCCTATTCCATCTACGCCAGCCTGCTCAACCGGGTGGCCGGGGCCAAGCTCACCCACGGCATCCGTGGCATCTTCTGGCATCAGGGCGAAAGCAACAGCAGTGCCGATGGTCCCACCGGCGACTGGGATTACAAATCCTATCAGCAATACTTCGTGGACATGGCGGCGGCCTGGCAACAGGACTATCCGAATGTCCAGCGCTATATCATCTATCAGGTGTGGCCCAACCCGTGCAGCATGGGCGGCAGGGAGGCCTGCGATATGCTGCGCGAGGTGCAACGGACGTTGCCGCGCATGTATTCCAACATGAGCCTCCTTTCGACGCTGGGACTCCCCGGCTATCTGGGGTGTCACTACAGTGCCGCGGGCTATCAGGCAATCGCCGACCTCACCGCGCCGCTGGTGGAGCGCGACCATTACGGGGCCACGCCAGCCGCGGTCGTCACCGCGCCCAATCTCCAACGCGCTTACTTCACCACCAGCAGCAAGAATGAAATCGCCCTGGAGTTTGACCAGAACATGTCCTGGAACAGCTTCTCAACGGTGAATTTCTATCTGGATCGCAGCGGCGGCCAAGTCACCGCCGGCAGCGCCGCAGGACACATCGTCACGCTCCAGTTGAGCGGCCCCACCACCGCCCAGACCATCGACTATGTGGTGGACCAATACTGGAATGGCAGTGCCACCAATCTGCTCACCGGCACCAACGCCATTTCCGCGCTCACGTTTTACGCGGTCCCCATCGCCGCGCCGCCCCAGGCTGTGCCCTTTGCCCCATGGATCGCCTCCAAGCAACTCAGCGGGCCGGATGCCGTCGTCACTGCCGACCCTGATCTGGACGGCATTGCCAATGGCATCGAGTATGTGCTCGGCGGCGAACCGAATCCCGCGCGTCCAAACTCCAACTCGCATGGCTTGCTGCCCACCGTGGCGCCAAGTGGGGCCAATCTGGTCTTCACCTATCGGCGCAGCGCCATCTCGCTCACCCATCCCGGCATCGCCATCACCGCCGAGTATGGTTCCGATCTAACATATTGGACGCCGGCGCAGCACGGCATCGCCGGCGTCAGCATCGTCGTCACCCCTAATGGTTTTGAGGCGGGCATTGACAAGGTCGATGTCTCCATCCCCCAAGCCCTGGCCACCGGTGCCCAACTTTTCGTTCATCTCAAGGTGACGCTTCCCTGAGAAAGACGCGTCCCATTCCATTGCAGGCATCAATCCCCGGATCATTTTCCATTCGCGCCCTCGGCGGTGATCTCGGCCAGCAGCCACAGGAACTCCGCGGTCACCGGCATATCGTATTCCGAACGTCCCACCATGGGAAAGTGAGGCCGATCGTGCACGGGCAAGTCCTTGTCGTCTCCTTCGATGCCAACCATCACCGCGCCGGGAATCTGGGGCGTGGGCGGGAAAAATTCGTTCGGCACATAACGCCAAATCTGATTGTATCCGATCCCTTCGACGGTGCTGGCCGCGAGCGGATTGCAGCCCAGAATCCAGTCGAGCTGTCTCCAGGCAAGCGCGTCATACGCCGGTTCCTTCAAGACCGCGGCGGCGCGGCGCAGGAACAACGCCGCAGCCAGGATATCGGTATTCGGGCCTTGGCCATTCAGGCCCAGGGCAGGCAAGCAGCGATAGAATCCAGAGCCGCCTTTGCGGCCGCCCCCCGGGTCTTTTGAATACCAGATGCAGGGAACCAGACCCCACGGGTTGCGCTCTGACATGATCCGCATCTGGCGAGCCACCTTGCTCACGGTGTTCCGCCAGGCGGCTAGGGCGGGATGGCCGGGGTTTCTTTCGATGAGATCGCACATGCCGATGAGCCCCAGTGAAATACTGCTGTTGAATCCGTTCAGCGAGTCTTTCCCGGGCGCTTCGCGGAAACAAGCTGTCGCCGGATCGAGAGCAGGATCGCCGTCGAACTGGAGCTTGGCCAGTGCCGTCGACGCCTGAACAGCCTGATCCAGCCAGGGTCCGCCCGGCTCCGCTTCCGCTAGGCGCATGGCCGCATAGGTCTTCAGGGCCTGATCAAAACAGGAGCCGGGATAATAGGCGTCGAAGGCTGTGGCCCAAAATTCATGGCACGCTGGGATCTCCGGCAGCCTGTAGAGCTTGAAATCGGCTCCCAATCCAGCGCTGTACGTCCACATCTGCTTTGCCAGATCGAGACATTTGCGCGAGTAGGCGGGATCTTTCTTGGCGAACATCCTCGCGCCGATCGCCTGCCCGGCGACGACCACGTAGTGCGACATCAGGGATCCGTCCTGCCGATAGAACTTCCGCGGTCCCCAGCCGAGAGGCATGTTGACCGTGTCCATCAAGCCGCCATCGGGGCGGACCATCTTCTGGAAATACTGGTTGCCCCAGCGGAATTCCTCGGCGATCTGTCCCGCATCCCAGCGCGGCGAACGCTTCAGATCGGTCATGCCCAGACCCAGCAAGCCAAAGCTGGTTCCCCAGGTCCACTTTCGCAAGTCGCCGGACTGGTGCCATCCGCCGGCCAGATCGATGTGCGCGCCGGTGTCTGCCAGGATGCCATCGTCCGTGTGGCACGGCGCGTTCCATCCGGATCGGCTATCGCCGCAGCGCTGCCAGTTGAAATAGATCAGCGTCGTCCGCAACGGCATTTCGTAGGCAGTCTTGCTGATGGTGAAGGGATGGCTGTTGAGTCCGCCGCAGCGGATGAAATAGACCCCCTCGTCGCGGAGCGCCGTGAAGTCTCCGACCCAGCCCGAGCCCAGATCCTGATCGACCTTGATCAGGGGTCCACTGAATTTCTCCCCATTCCACTGCTGATAGACACTGAACTTCGGCTCCGGCGGGTCGATCACCACGACGTGTTTGCCGGCAGATGGAGTGAATCCGATGTGATTGACCAGCACTCGGTGCAGATTCATCGGATCGTTCGGGTCGTTCGCCGGACGCTCTTCAGCCATCACACAACCTCCCTGCGCAAGAAGAACCATTGCTCCCACAGATAGGATTGCCTGAACGAACGAACCAAGTGAAGCCATGAGACCTTGTGCCGACTTGTCGCTTCCATCGCCCTGAATCATCCAATCAGGTTGCCGTGGTTCCCAAACCTCGTCAAGTCCCGTCAGTCCCCGTCTTTCAAGAGGGGCACGGGCAGCTTGCCCGTGTGCAGAGGAAGCCACCAAGAGGGGCACGGGCAGCTTGCCCGTGTGCCAATGAAGATCACGGGCGGGCCGCCC
>JBAXPF010000335.1:0-4701 GCA_037132955.1 Verrucomicrobiota bacterium
CGCACAGCGCGCCGCCTATATGATCATCCGCACCTATGGCTACGCGCAGAACGGGACGATCTATCCGCCATTGGGCAATGCCACCGCCGCCATGAGCCATACCCCGCTGGCCGCCCAATGTGTCGCGTGGACCACGGCCGCGTGGAACGCCAATAACCACGGCAATCTCGCCCTGGGATTCTACGGGCCCGGAGCCATTGACGCCTACATGGCGGAAAACGTCAGCGGCTTGGATTATTGGAATGACGAGGTGGGCCACCGCCAGTGGATCCTCTATCCGCCCTCAACGGATTTTGCGACGGGCGACACGCCGGGTTCGTTTGACGCGGCCAGCAGCATGATTCGTCCCCCGACCAACGCGTTGTATGTCATTCCCAAAACCTCGGAAACGGGCGTTGTCACACCCCAGTTTGTCGCCTATCCGCCCGCGGGATATTTTCCGACCGCCTTGAACTCGGGGTTTTGGTCGCTGAGTTATCCGGAGGCCAACTTTGGCGCGGCCACCGTAACGATGACCACGGCAAGCGGGGGCGCGGTGCCGGTGACGGTGATCAAGCGCGGCGGCACACACGGCAATCCGGTGATCGTGTGGCAAGTGACCGGCAGTGCGGCGGCCACCGCGGTGATTGCCGATAGCCAATTCAACGTGACGGTCTCCGGGATGACGGGAACAGGCGTGCCGACGTCCTATGCCTATGCGGTGACGCTGATCGACCCTAACCAACTAACCTCCGATCAATGCCTGTTTGGCCCGGGCGCGCCTAACCTCACCGAGGCGGCAACCTATCAAATCACGCCGCCCTCCATGGCCGAGGCAATCCAGGTCAATAGCTTCCAACCGGCGGCCACGGCATGGACGGAGGGCGCGGAGGACTCGCCCACCCCCGCGGTGATTGCCCATACCGCGGCGAGTTATGCCTTTCGCTCCACGGCGCACTTCACCGGCGACCCGGGTTTCAGTCCCATCAGCGGCGCCAAGTCATTCCGTCTCACGATTCCTGTCTGGTATGATCCGAGGCTCAATGGCGTGCCCGAGCAATCGTTCGAGTTGGACCGGGAGCTATTGCCCGGGAGCGCGGCCACCCTGAACTTCAAGTTCTGGCGCGGCTACATGTCGCCCGGGACGAATTTGGCGGTGGAGTCCAGCAGTGATGGCGGCGTCACCTGGACCGCCGTGGGCGCGGCGATTTCCGGGGCTGGCAACTCACGGGACGCCGCCAGCACCACGACCACGCGCACGCTCGCCACGGCGACGACTCCCATCCGTGTTAGATTCCGGTTGTCGGTGAGTCCGGGCATGGGGTTTTATGCAGATCAGCTCTACAATGGTTATGACTACACCGCCATTCCCACAGGCATTTTCATTGACGACATCAGCACCACCAATTGCCAGTGGCTGGAGTTGAAAAAAACCAACGAACTGGCCGCCATCGCCACCAGCTTCAACCTCACCGGAACCAGTGCCGGCGTGACACCGGCTACCAATCTTGACCTGCGCCTGCGGATGCGCACGAAGCTGGGCAACCGCTGGATGCCCTATGGCCCGATGAAAACCGTCATCTACAATGCCGCGGAGGTGACGAGTGCCCCGGTCATCAATCCGCCGGGTGCCGCGTATGCCGCCGGACAAGTCATCACGATCACCAGCGAGAGCAACGCGACGATTTGCTACCGTATCAACGGTGGCACCGAGGTGTCCGCGGCCAACCCGCTCACCAATATCATCGTGCCGGCAGATTCCTCCACCTTGACCCTCACCGCCTACGCGAAAAAAACCGGAAAATCCGACAGCACAATCGTCAGCGCCAGTTACACGAGTTCGCCGTTCATGACTTGGATGAACACCTATTTTCCTGGAATCACGGATCCAAATGTGGTGGGGCCTCAGGCGGATCCGGACAACGACGGTCAGACCAACCTCCTCGAGTTTGCCCTTGGCGGGAATCCCAATGGAGCCGACGGGCGCGCCATGGTCTATCAGCTAACATCCGATGGCGGTGAGCCATACCAACTCCTGCTCACTCTTGTCGTGCGCGCGGGCGCAACCTTCAATGGGTCACCCTCGCCCATGGCCACCCAGGATGGTGTCACCTATGCCATCCAAGGCGGCCTCAGCCTCGACAGTTTCACAAGCGCGGTGTCGGTAGTGCCCGAAGTGAGCACCGGTCTGCCGCCAGCGCCGGCGGGTTATGAATACCGGACCTTCAGACTTGATGACTCGGCCGGCCTCCCGGACAAAGGGTTTCTGCGCGTGCGCGTCAACTCGGCTCCGTGAGCTGGCATTTTGCCTGTTGCCAGGCGGCTTCCATCTGCTCGAGGGTGGCTGCCTCCAGGCTGAGGTCGCTGGCCACCAGCAGGCGTTCCATGACACCGAAGCGTTGTTCAAACTTGGTGTTGGCAGTGGCCATCACGAGTTCCGGGTCGAGCCCGCGAAACCGTGTTAGATTGACGATGGAAAACAACAGGTCGCCGGTTTCCTCGGCGACGGCTTGCGGGTCCGCTGCGGCGATGGCCTCTTGGAGCTCAGCGAGTTCCTCGCGGATTTTGGCTAACACGCCGGCCTCATCCGGCCAATCAAAGCCGACCTTGGCGGCTTTTTTCTGGAATTTCGCCGCGCGCAGGAGTGCGGGCAGGCCCGTGCCGACGCCGTGCAGATAGGGTTTTTCGCCCGCGCCCTTTTCCTCGCGTTTGATCTGGTCCCATTGCATGAGCACGGCATCCGAGGTGGCCGCAGCGCTTTGGCCAAACACGTGGGGATGGCGCCGGACCAGCTTGTCGCTGATCTCGCGGGCGACGTCATCGAGATTGAAGTGTCCGGCTTCTTCCGCCAATTCACTGTGGAAAACCACTTGCAGCAACAAATCGCCAAGCTCTTCCCGCAGGTGGGCGAAGTCGCCGCGCTGGATGGTATCCACCGTCTCGTAGGCCTCTTCGATGAGATTGGGAATGAGCGATTCATGGGATTGCTCCGCATCCCACGGGCAGCCACCCGGGGCCCGCAGCCGGTGCATGATGGCCCGCAAGCGGGTGAGTTGGTTGGCTGGATTGGGGGCGTCCATCATGGCGGCGTCGGTCATGGTTCCGGGGGATTGGCTTTGGCAATTTGTTGGAGTGTCGCGCGCTCGCTGTCTGTCAGACTTTGAAATCCTTGCAGGGATATCTTATCGAGGATGCGGTCCACCTCGGTTTGAGCCGCCAAATCAATCTCGGTGCGGGGCCGCAGCTTGGACTCGGGACGACTCCCAAAAATCTTCGGGGGAATGATCTCCACTCCCGGCGCGCGGCGTTGCGCCCAGTTGAGCAACCATGCCTGGCGCATCAACAGAAAACCAAGCAGCGCACCGCCCAGGTGCCCGGCCTCGCCGCCCGCATTGCTGCCCAAATCCAGCAGCACGGTGCCCGCGGCTATCACCAACACCGCAATGGCGAGTTGCCGCATCGACATTTCAATGGGCGGAAAATACAACATCACCCGCAGATCCGGCGCAATCACCGCCACCCCCACGAGGATGCCGTAGATACCGGCCGAGGCGCCGACCAGCGGCATGAACTCCAAAGCCGGCGCGCCAAGTCTCGCCTGCAACACTCCCAGCACCGCAAGCACGGTGTAGAAGGCCGCGCCGGCCGCCCCACATAGCAGATAGAACGCCAAAAACCGCCGCGTGCCCCACCAACGTTCCGCCCAGGGACCGAAGAAAAACAGCCCTAACATGTTAAACAGCACGTGCAGCACACTGCCGTGGAGAAACTGGAATGTGAGAAATTCCCACACCCGGCCTTGGCCGAGTGCGGAATGAATGGTGAACGCTCCCCAGACGGTCAGGCGATTATCAAAAATGACGAGGTCTCCACAAAACACCGCCACATTGGCCACAATCAGCCATTTGACCACCGGCGTGAGGTGAGAATACCCGCCGCCGGCCCGATAGCGCCCGTGGTCGTAATTGCGATCTGCCAATGCCATGCGCGGCGGACATATCACAGTCCATTACCCTTCGCAAGACCGGGAACAAAATGTGTGGATTTCCACACTTTCTTGGAAGCGTGGGCGCTCCGGCGGCGTTTATCTCCTGCAAGGTTTCATTATGGGTTTCATGGGTGGCCACCGCCTCACGTCCAACGGCGCGGGGCGACGGCGGCCCGCTCTCGGTTTTGATGGCGGCGGGAACATCCCGCCGCCATTTTTTTAGCACCCAATCCGCATTTATTGCCAATTTTCGGTCGATTTCCCTCATAAGGTTGCAAAGTTGAGCAAGTTCAGCTCAATTGCGGCACGCTATGACCAACACCGCAAACACAACCCACGCCGCCCTCCAACAATGGGTCGCCGAAATGACCGCCCTTTGCGCCCCCGACGCTGTCGAATGGTGCGATGGATCACAGGCCGAATGGGATCGGCTCACCACCCTCCTCGTCGATAAAGGCACCTTTACCCGCCTCAATCCCGAGACACGCCCGAACTGCTTCCTCGCCCGCTCGACCACTTCGGACGTCGCCCGCGTGGAAGACCGCACCTTCATCTGTTCCAAGACCCAGGCCGGCGCCGGCCCCACCAACCATTGGGCCGATCCCGCTGAAATGCGTGTCAAGCTAACGGAAAAATTCCGTGGCAGCATGACGGGCCGCACGATGTATGTGATTCCCTTCTGCATGGGCCCGCTGGATTCTCCGCTCGCCAAAATCGGCGTGGAAATCACCGAC
>JBAXPF010000336.1:0-4679 GCA_037132955.1 Verrucomicrobiota bacterium
ACACAATCAATGCGGGTGTCGCGGTGCGCAGGTGCCAGTGCTTCCAGCTGTTTCCTGATTTCGAGCGAGAGTTCGAGGGTGAGGTCCTTTTCATGCAGGCCACCGGGCGCTGTGGCGTTGTTAGATGCGGACAGCGAGCGGGCTGATTGGGAACCCGAGTCGTCACCGCCACCGTGTCCGGGGTCGATCACCACGATATGCTGTCCGGCGTTGGCAGATGCCCCGAGCGCCAGAGCTAATAGGAGCGCCGATTTCATTCGCGTACCAACATAGGTGCAGGCGGAACTTGCGATGTAGCGCGGCGGGTAAAGCCAGCCAGCCATCATTTCGCGCGGGCTGTGGGGATAGGTCATGTTGTTCATGGGCGTCAGGTTGAAAGAGTAGGTTGTTAACCACCTGGATTGGACGTCAATCTTCATGACGCTCCTGTGCAGCAGCGGGGCCGCTGAGTTCCACGAGCACGTTGATAACGGACATGGGCACACCGCCGCCATGGTTGCACGAGACATCACTTCGCATCTTCTCTGGGGAGTCCCACGATGAGAACCAGAGGTGGTCCAGCTTACCCTCGGCACCATAAACCCATTCTGGTGTGATTGGCGGCTCGAAACGGACTGTCGACCCCCAGAAGCATGCGAACTCCTGCCACTCCGCAGTCTCGGCAAGAGCTTTGAGCGAACGCTCCGTGATACACCACTGACCCCGATCCCGCTGATTAGCCTCATTCATGATTGACGTGTCTGCGGGTTCAGTTCCGGTGCGGTGTGTGTGGTCAGAGGATTGTGAACTAACTTCCCTTGCTCCAACTGTTGCTGCCAGTCTGCAATCATCGCCAGGACAGCCACCAGATTGAGCCGCTCGTGGATGCCGGGATACTTTTCCAAGTTCGTCCGCGCCAGCTTGAACAGGGCGGCAGACGGACGCATCCGGTCCTTTTGCAGATGCACGAATGCTCCCGCCAGCTGGATGAGACCCTTGTAGAAATCCCCGTTTGCGCCGTGACGGTTGGCCAGCCAATAATCCTCCAGCACTTCGTGCGCCTCGTAAAACATCTGACGGTTGAAACAGTCGAAAAAGCCGAGGTAATGCGCATCCAGCTCCTGTCCCCGGAAGGATTCGATCATTGCGGCAATGCGGGTGCTCTTGTGGCTCATGCGGGTCGTCTGGCCGGGATTTCGTGACTATAGAGTGGCGGCAGAACATTCATGAGAAACCAATACGCATTGTCACCTCTATTTGCAGGCTCAATACAACTTTGATGACTATAGGGGGGCCGTCAATGATGACGGAAGGGTCAATAATCAACTCGTGCTGGACGGGATGGACGACAGATCATAGGAATTTCCACACCTCATGGACATTCCGGAAATTTCAGAAACATGGCCGAAGCTCTTCGTTGAATTGCTGGGGCGGCACACCCTGGCGGATGCCGCGCACGACCCCAACCACATCCGTCGCGTCGTGACCAATGCGCGACGCCTGACATTGGCTGAGGGCGCGGACTGGCTGGTTGTGATGCCGGCGGCCTGGCTGCACGATTGCGTGGCGGTCCCGAAGTCATCCCCGGATCGCCGTAATGCATCCCGACTCTGCGCCCGCCAAGCTATCGAGTGGCTGGAAAACCATGATTGGCCGCACGGGCGGTTGGATGAGATCGGCCACGCCATCGAAGCTCACAGTTTTTCAGCCGGGATTGCGCCCCGCACGCTGGAGGCGAAGGTCGTGCAGGATGCGGATCGCCTTGATGCCTTGGGGGCCGTGGGCTTGGCCCGGACCTTGATGCTGGGCGGTGAGTTGCAGCGCGCTTTCTACGATGATGCGGATCCCTTCTGCGATACGAGGCCCCCGGACGATTCCATTTTCACCCTGGATCATCTGTACGCCAAACTCCTCACGCTCGAAGGCTCCATGCAAACCCCGGGAGGAAGGGTTGAAGCCGGCCGGCGCACGCAGTTCATCAGGCAATTTCTGGCCCAGCTCCACGACGAGATCGGATCACCGGAGCCTGGACCGGCATTGCCATGGTAGCGGGCGAGCGTGCCGGACTGATGTTGTAGCTAATAACGCTTGAGTTGTGGCGCTGCGGAGTGTGTCCTCCCCGCCCATGAGTAACCTTGCATGCCCGATATGCGAAATGACCGAAGTATTGACCCACCCCGGCCACGTGGAGTGCGTCACCTGCGGTCATGAGTGGCAGGACGCAGCCCCGGCGGATGAATCCGCCGCAACCCGGGTCGTCAAGGATGTCTATGGCAATGTGCTCGCGGATGGCGACATCGTGGCCATGATCAAGGATCTGAAACTCAAAGGGTCGTCCGATGTGCTCAAAGTGGGAACGAAGTCAAAGCCCATCCGTCTGGTGGACGGCGACCACGAAATCTCCTGCAAGATGGATGGGATTGCCATCGGTCTTAAAGCCTGCTTTGTGAAGAAGGTAGTGGGGTAGATCGACGCTATTACCGCCCACCGCCCGGTGGTGTGCGGCCCTCGCCGAAGTATTTTTCGCTCCGGTAGCGCAGCCACACGCGCAACACCTGCGGCACTTTTTCACGCTCCGTCTCATTGAGCGATTCGTAGAGAGCCAGTGCTTTCTCCCGCTCGCCGCGGCAGGCACGGTTGTTGTGCGCGTCCCAATATCCCCGCGCCACGCGGATGCGACGGCAGGTTTCCTTGATCAAGGCGGTGCCAGTGAGCGGTTTGTCGGTGTCCTTTTTCTTCATGGGCTTGGCGCTGGCATCCGCGCACCTTAGTCATGGCGTTCGACGTGGGGCGGAGACGTATCAGTCAAACAGGGGAGGCACTGGGGATCAAGAACATACCCCCTGACACAGAGTACCGGGCAGTTCACGCAATCGGATCCGGACACACCTTGCGATGCAGGCACTTGCGGCAGAACTCACCCAGATAGAGCTGGTCAATCCATTCCATGAGTTCCTTCAGATGCTCTGGCTCGGAGGTGAGGAACCCCGCTTCGAAATTCCTTTTGTGCTTCCCTTTCGCTCCCAGTCCAGCGCCGGTCAAATTGGCCGACCCCACAAAGGCTTGCTGGCCATCGATCACAATCGCCTTGGTATGGATTCTCGGGCAAAGAATGCGCTCGAAGTGATCGCTGGAGAGGAGGTTCGGATACTTGTCGAAGTCTTCGCGGAATCGCGGGCCCGGCTCCTTGGCATGCATGAGACGGACACTCACCCCGGCCTCGACCAGATCAGATAGAATCTCAAGCAAGGGAACAAAGCGGCGGCCTTTGGGAACATGCAAATCCTTGATGTCCGCAGTGACAATCCACAGGTACTTCCGCGCCTGCGGCAGCAGTTCGACAATCACTTTCTGGTAGATGGCTTCGTTGAGGAGAAGATGCATGTAGGGCTAGGTTTTCCAGAAAACTGCCAGCCAGATGCAGGGCGGTTCTTTGGAGGAGTATAGAACACGGTGCTTTTGATGGGCCGGAAGAAACAAAAAGTCACCGTTTTTCAAACGGGTTTCCACCCCATCCGCGAAGCCAATGATGGCTTCGCCTTGCAACAGAATGACCCATTCATTTTCCGGCTGATCATACCAGAAATTTTCGGGTGAGATTTGACCGCTGCTGATGATACGCTCGATGCGGACATTTTCCGACTTCAGGATTTCTTCAAACACCTCCTCCCCATCGCTTCCAGAAGGAAGGTCTGCCCAAAAGTTCGTTACAGATGTCATGGTTGTTGGGTTCACCCCTCTGGAACGGGCTTTGCCTCCGGGTCTGCGTGCCAGATCCGATAGCGGACCGCCACGCCCTTGGGCACATAAACGACGAGTGGCAGACGGCTGTTGTAGCGGACGAGATAGGGATCGCCGCCCAGGCTGACGAAGCGCTCGACCATCGGAGCGTCCGGGGGCGGGGCCATCAGGGTGCCAGCCATCGGACCGAGTTGTTTGAGAATATAGCGGTCGAAACCCCAGCCCTGAATCGTTTCCACCTCGATCTTGCCACCGAAGAAGTAGCGGTTGGCGCTGTCTGTCTTTACCGTTTTGCCGAGGACCAACTCGACTTTGAGGGCGGCTTCGTCGGCCTGTGGCGGCAGTTGGAGGACATGACGGACCATCCCGTCATCGGCTGGCGGAAATGCCTTCATGTTGTCGGCGGCGGTTGCGGTTGCGGCGGCGCACAAAAGCGCCATTACGGTGCGTTTCATATCCGTCGAAGGATAGGCGGCACGCACGGGCCGTCCAGTGGAATCCTTCGCAGAGCGGGCGGCACTCATGGAACGGGACTTGCCAAGTCCCGGCGGATGAACGGCCCGCGACGTGCATGGACTGGCGGCCTGCGGCTGGAAGCCGCAGCTACGATCTGCCCAAGAACCGCCGTGGGCATGGAACGGGACTTGCCAAGTCCCGGTGTGAATGAAGACGACACTTGGCAAGTGTCGTTCCATGGGTGGCCGTCACAGCCGCAGCCTGTTTTGTTTCACAACTTCCTCCCACGTGTGGAATGGATGCGGCGGGAGGTAGGCACCACGATCCGGCTCGTAATGGCCCTCGATGCCCGTGAGCACGGCCATGGAGTTGGTGGCGGCGGCTTTGACACCGTCGTCGGTGCAACGACACCCGGCGAAGAAGTCGTTGCCGGGCCAAGACACGTGGTCCCACGCGACGATGCTGAACAACAGGCAGTCGGAGAAATCATCACCATCCTCGGC
>JBAXPF010000337.1:0-4678 GCA_037132955.1 Verrucomicrobiota bacterium
CAGCCAGCGGGATAGAGACCGCGCTTGCGGGAGTCGCGGGCCTGTGGCAGGCTCCGCTGATGCGCAACGGGTGGCTGGCTAAATCATGGACAAGGCTGCAACGGGGTTGGTGGGCGGCGGTTGCGCTTTCCATCATGGGCGGCGGAGTGTCGCTGTTGGGCTTGGCAGGCGGTCAATGGTGGATGTTTGATTTGTGCAATCATTTCCAGGCGCAGTATCTCGTGTTTCAGGTGCTGTGCTGGCTCTGCTTGTTAGTCCTGCGGCGGTTCCGCTGGACGCTGGTGCCGGCGGCGTTTTTGTTAGTCCCGGGCTGGCATCTGGCACCGTATTATCTGCCCCACCGCGCCACGACCTCCCAGCCGACACACCCGTTGCGGGTGCTCAGTTTCAACGTGCTCAACACCAACACACGTTACGCCGACACCGTGCGCTGGGTGCAGGCGACCAACCCGGATATCGCGTTTTTCCCGGAGGTGTCGCACTCTTGGGAGGCAGGGCTTGCGCCGTTGCAAGCGACGCTGCCCCACACCATCATGCACGCGCAGACGGACAATTTCGGGTTTGCGGTGTTTTCCAAGTATCCGATCGTCGCGCAAGACCTCATTCCAAGCGTGATCCTCGGGGTGGCCATGGTGCAAGTGACCCTTGAAATTGACGGCCGGCGCGTGCTTTTTGTTGGGGTGCACCCGGCCTCGCCGCTATCGGGGGCCTACGCGCACGGTCGCGATGCGGCCCTCAAGGATCTGGCCGCACGCCTGCGCCACGAACCGCTGCCGGTGATCGTGGCGGGCGATTTCAATGCCACCCCGTGGAGTCGGGCGATGAGACCCTTGTTTGAAGCCGGTTTGCACGACACCCGATGGGGCCGCGGGTTCAGCGCCACCTGGCGGCGCGACCTGCCGCCGGTGTCCATTCCCATCGACCACATTCTGACCGACCCGCGGATCTCCACCCAACAGCGCTGGACCGGACCGGACCTCGGGTCGGACCACCGCGGGGTGGTGGCGGATTTGCGCTGGTGACAGCGTGCTTGTCGGCGCGCAATTGTGAATTGCCAAGAAGGGCGGCATAAGCTACAAGTTGCGCCGCGACCTGATCGGCACCCGCCGGTCCCGCGCGCTGAACCAATCAAATCGCCGTGGGATTCGTTGATGCTATCAAACGTTGGCAACTGGCTCGGCAGGGGCTCTCGTCCGGCCGGAAACGCCGGGTTTACAGCGAAAACCCCGCCATCCAAGCCCTCGAAGAAAGCTTTACCGTAAAGTTGGGTCTGTATGCCACCTTTGTCGTGGCCAGCGTCGTGCTCATTCTCAAATCCGATCCCACAGGGGCTGCCGAGGATGCCATGAAACGTGCGCTTTACGGGCTGGCCTTCGCGCTCACTGCGGTGGTGATGTTTCATGCCAACAGCCAATTCCTGTGCCGCCGCAACAGCCGCGTCATTCTCGTGTTAGGCGGCATGCTCGCGCACCTGCTCCTCGTCGGCCTGATCATGAGGCTGACCCACTCCGATGACATCCTCGAGGTCTTCCACTATCTGCTGGTGCCCTTTGCCTTGGCTCCCATGCTGCACAGCATTCTGCTCGGCCGCGCCGTGGGAACGTTTTCCGCCATCTATGTGAGTCTGATCGGCAGTCTCGTGGTGCCATCGGATGACATGTTAGGTTTTCTCACCCTCAGCCTGGTTTCCGGCCTCACCGCGGTGCTGCTCACCGTCCAGGTGCGCCAGCGTCGCCAACTCCTGCGTGCCGGCATTTTCATTGGGATCGTGACCTTGATCCTTGCCATTGTGTGGGGCCGCCTGGACCTGTGTTCCTGTTTTGGCGAGGAGGCCATCGACCATCTCGAAATTTTCGGGTTGGGCACTAGCGCCGCACTTGGCACGGAGCTGTTTGCAGCGCTGTTTGTCAGTGGATTGCTGCCCATCTTTGAGAGCTTGTTCCAACTGACCACCGACACCAGTTGGTTAGAGCTGAGCGACCTCAACCACAAGCTGCTGCGCCAGATGCAGCTTGAGGCACCCGGCACCTTCCACCACAGCCTGGTGGTGGCCTCGCTGGCCGAGGCGGCCGCGGAGAAGGTCGGTGCCAACGCGCTGATGTGCCGCGTGTGCTCGTATTTTCACGATGTGGGCAAACTGAAAAAGCCGGCGTATTTCATTGAAAATCTCCACGATGGGGCGGAAAACCCGCACGTTGGGCTCACCCCGACCATGAGCGCGCTGGTCATCATCGCCCACGTCAAGGATGGCGTCGATATCGCCATGATCCACAAGCTCAACCCGCGCATCATCAATGTGATCCAGGAACATCACGGCGATTCCCTGGTCTATTATTTCTACCGCCGCGCCCAGGAGCAGAAAAAAACCGAATTGGACAAAGTCGAGCGCGGTTTGGAAAACCCGGAAGACCTGCCCCACATCGATGAGAAAAACTTCCGTTACCCCGGGCAGCGTCCGAGCACCCGGGAAAGCGGCATCATCGCGCTGGCCGACATGGTGGAAAGCGCCTCGCGCTCGCTGCGCAAGCCCACCCTGGCGAAAATCCGGGCCATGATCGAGGAGTTAGTCCGTTCCAAGGTGAACGATGGTCAGCTCGATGAGTGTTCGCTGACGCTCAAGGAACTCGCCATCGTCAAGGACAGTTTTGCCGCCACCCTGCGCAGCATGTTGCACGCCCGCATCGACTATCCGAAGGATGAGGAGCGCCCACCCTCAACTAACAAGCGCAGCGACTATGCGCGCGTTCCCGCCCCCGAGGCGCAAGCGGCTTCCGAAGAACTTCTAACGTCGCGCCGCCCCTCACCCGCCTAATTTCTAACACTTCAATGTCCCTCGAAATCATCATTGGAAACCATCAGCACGTCGTGGATATCCCGGAGAGCTGGCTCACGGTGATGGAAAAAGTAGCGGCTGAGGCCGCCGCGCTGGCCCTCAGCCATGCCGCGCACGAGGATTCCCCGTTGTTCCATCTGGCCACCATTGAGGTGGCCTTGGTGGATGACGCCACCAGCGATCAAGTCCACCGCGAGTTCATGGACATCGCGGGAGCCACCGATGTCATCACCTTCCATCACGGGGAAATTGTCATCGGCGCGGAAGTGGCCAAGCGGCAGGCCGCGGAATACGGCGAGCCGCTGCCCCGCGAAATCCTCCGCTATCTGGTCCACGGCCTGCTCCACCTCGCCAGCCATGAGGATGATGAGCCCGCCGACCGCGAGCAAATGGAAACCGCCCAGGAAATCATCGTGGACGCCCTGTGGACGCCGTATCTGGCGGAGCGTCTGGCCTGAGCAAGCGCCCCTTTTCCACGTCATGAGCAAGGATTCCGTTAGCCCGTCCGCCGCACCGCCCCCGGATCCAACCTGTGATTGCGCCACGCCAGGCGCGTTGCCCGGCTGGGTGCCGGTGGGCGCGGAACACGACCCGAAATTTGCGTGTCGCGTGATGGCCGGGGTTGTGTTAGAGTCCGCTCCCCTGACCCACAAGCCGCCCGCCAAGCGCCGCAAACTCACGCTCGACGACTACACCCAAGGCGTGCTGGCGGCCGATATCGGTGTGCTGTCACGGGCCATCACCTTGGTGGAGAGCAACCACCCGTCCCACCAGGCACTCGCCCAACAACTCCTCACCCGGGTGCTGCCCCATACCGGCAACTCGATCCGGGTCGGCATCACCGGCGTGCCCGGCGCCGGCAAGAGCACCCTCATCGAAAACCTCGGCTGCCTGCTCTGCGACCAGGGCCACCGCCTCGCCGTGCTCGCCGTCGATCCGTCCAGTTCGGTCACCGGCGGCAGCATCCTCGGCGATAAAACCCGCATGGAAAACCTTGTGCGCCACCCGCACGCCTATATCCGGCCGTCGCCCTCCGGCGGCTCGTTAGGCGGGGTCGCCCGCAAGAGTCGGGAGACGATGCTGTTGTGCGAGGCCGCCGGCTTCGATGTCATTTGGGTCGAAACCGTCGGGGTCGGCCAAAACGAAATCACCGTCCGCTCGATGGTGGATTTTTTCCTCCTCCTCATGCTCGCCGGTGCCGGCGACGAACTGCAAGGGATGAAAAAGGGGGTCATCGAAATCGCCGATCTGTTAGCCGTCAACAAGGCCGATGGCGACAACATCCAACGGGCCAACCTGGCCGCCGCCGAATCCAACCGCGTGCTCAGCTTCCTGCAACCGGCCACCCCCGGTTGGCAAACCCGTTGCACCACCTGCTCCGCCCACGATCCGGCTACTCTAACTGAATTGTGGCGCAACGTCGACCGCTTCGTCCTCGCCACGCGCGAGTCCGGTGCGTTTGCCGCGCGCCGCGAACGTCAGTCAGTGGAATGGATGCATGCCATGATCGGGGAGGAACTGCGCCACCGCTTCTTCCGCAACCCGCGCGTCAAACACCTCCTGCCAGGGCTCGAGCAACAGGTCGCCTCCAACCAACTCCCCGCCGCCACTGCGGCCCAACAACTGCTGCATTGTGGCGGCGGTCTGTGACCGTCGCTCCTTGGGAGAATGGCAGCACACAAGGAGGGGCGATCTCCGAATCGCCCATGCCTATGGGCCGGCATAGCAACGCACTTGCACACCTCATGCACCCGGCGGTTCGGAGACCGCCGCTCCTTGGGAGAATGGCAGCACACAAGGAGGGGCGATCTCCGAATCGCCCATGCCTATGGGCCGGCATAGCAA
>JBAXPF010000338.1:0-4675 GCA_037132955.1 Verrucomicrobiota bacterium
CTTGGCCCTCGGCCGGAGGTCGGGAAGGACGGAGGCGTCACAAGCCGCAAAAGGCCTTGGTCAGAGCACGATGAACACGGCGGAGATGCAGGAAAGCAAGGACAACTGCACGGTGTTGAAGGACTTGGGAATGGCGAAAATGCTACGCTGTCGGGTGCGCTACTTCACGGACGGAGCGGTGATCGGCAGCAAGGAATTCGTGAACGAGGCATTCGCAAACGCACGGGAACGATTTGGTGCCAATCGGAAGGATGGCGCGAGAAAACTGCAAGGCGGAGGCGCGGCTGCAAGCGGAACCTTGTGGAGCTTGAGGAACCTGAAGAAGGGGATTGGATGAGACAGGATGTATGCGTCCCGAAATGCCCGTCATCCCCCAATATCCACGATAAATCCCCACACTGGAGCAGGACTTCGATCGTGTCCGAAGCGTGAAATCCCCTTGCCAAACGCATCAGATGCAGTAGCATCACTGCCATGCGGACCACTCTTGAAATTGACGATGATGTGCTGCTGGCAGCCAAGGAACTCGCCATCAAGCAGCGCAAGACAGCGGGCAAGGTTGTTTCCGAAATCTTTCGGCGCGGGATGCAGGTGGGTGCTTCCGCTCCCGCGGTCAAGAAGGGCCAGCCCTATGCCATGAAAAACGGCATTCCGATTCTGCCCTCACGCGGCGAGTTGGTGACGACGGAACATGTCCAACGTGTCATGGAAAAGGAAAACCTGTAAGACAGATGCGCCACCTGCTCGACGTCAATGTCCTGATCGCACTGATGGATCCCGATCATGTCTTTCACACCCGTGCCCATGCCTGGTGGGCCGAGAGTGCGCGCCCCTGGGCCTCATGCCCACTGACGGAAAACGGCTTGCTGCGGATCATGGCATCAGCCCATTACAGCACGCAGGCCAATTTCACGCTTGCGGACCTTGCCGCCCGCTTCTCGGTATTCACCCGTGACACGAATCATGTTTTTTGGCCGGATTCGCTGTCACTGCGGGATCGCAGACACTTCAACCACACCTCCATCCTCTCCTCCAAACACCTGACCGACCTCTACCTGCTTGCTCTGGCCGTGGAAAACAAAGGCCGTTTTGTCACCTTTGATCGGCGCATTCCACTTCCCGCCGTCCTTACCGCAAGCCCCAAACACCTGTTGGTGATCTGATGGAGACTCTTGCTCATCGCAGCCACCATCCGCCACACGCATTCAAGCAGCCCGACTTCCCTTGATTCCCGCTGGCTTTTCCCAGCCCCATCCCCTTAAATCCTCCGCGTGAAATCCTTTCTCAGCATGTTTTTCGTCCTCCTCGTGTTTCTCGTAGTCGTCGGTGGCGGCGGCCTGCTGTGGTATCTGAGTTTCACCAGCGAGTTCTCGCGCATGGAGTCTGGGCCCGCCGCGCAGTCTAACATCCCGCCCGCAGCCCAGCCCGCCCCCACGCCAACCCGCCCGTAGTTGTGGCATGCCAGCGCCTTGCAGTCTCTAGTCTTCTGTCCTACACCGAAGTGATCTGCCGCCTTCTTCCCGATAACTTATAACCTATAACCCCATCCAATGCCACCCACCCTCCTCGTCCTCGCCGCAGGCATGGGCTCCCGCTACGGCGGCCTCAAACAAATCGATCCCATGGGCCCTAACGGCGAAACCGTCCTTGACTACTCGGTCTTCGATGCGATCCGCGCCGGCTTCGGCCGCGTCGTCTTCATCATTCGCGAGGATTTTGCCGAGGCATTCCAACACGGGATCGGCTCCCGCTTTGCCGACCGCATTCAAGTGGACTATGCCTTTCAGCGCCTCGATGACCTGCCCGCCGGCTTCACGGTGCCTGCCGGTCGCACCAAGCCGTGGGGCACCACCCATGCCGTGCGCGCCGCCCGCAAGAGGGTCAACGAACCCTTCGCTGTCATCAATGCCGATGACTTCTATGGCCGCGATGCCTATCAACGCGCCGCCACCTTCCTCGCCCATCCCGCAGCTACCGCCGATGGCAAGGCCCACTACGCCATGATCGGCTATCCGCTGGCCAACACCCTCTCCGACCACGGCGATGTCAACCGCGGCATCTGCACCACCGATGCCGGCGGATTTCTAACCGGCGTCGAGGAATACGTCAAAATCCAACGCGACGCTGATGGCACCGTCCGCGGCACCGCCCTCGACGGCACGCGCAAGACCATCGCGGAATCTGGCCCGGTGTCCATGAACTTCTGGGCTTTCACCCACATTTTCTTCGAGCAACTCGAAGCCGGCTTCAGCCGGTTCCTTGATGCATACGGTCAGGCCGAAAAGTCCGAATACTACATTCCCACCATCGTCGATGAGCTGATCCGGTCTAACAAAGCCAACTGCGCGGTCATCCCGACCACCAGCCATTGGTTCGGCGTCACCTACCCTGACGACAAACCCCACGTCGTCGCCTCCATCCAACAACTCATCGCAGCTGGCGAGTATCCGGAGCGGCTCAATAAGTGAATAAGTGAGTCCCATGCGCATCCTCATCACCGGCGGCTGCGGTTTCATCGGATCCCATCTGGTCGAGCACTATCAGGGTGTGGCGGATGAGATCCGCGTCTTGGACAACCTCCGCAGCGGCTACCGGCACAACCTCGATGGCCTCAAGTGCACCTTCATCGAGGGCTCCGTCACCGACCGCACGCTGGTCGCGCAAGCCGTGCAAGGCGTGGACTATGTCTATCACCTCGCAGCCCTGGTCAGTGTGCCGGAGTCCATGGCCAAGCCCGCCGAATGCGTGGAGATCAACGTCACCGGACTGCTCAACGTGTTGGAATCCGCCGCTGCCGCGGGCGTGAACAAACTCGTCTTTGCCTCATCCGCAGCAGTCTATGGTGACAACCCAACGGTTCCCAAGCTGGAGTCCATGGTGCCGGAACCCATGAGCCCCTATGCCATCACCAAGCTCGATGGCGAATACTACCTCGGCATGTTCCAGCGCACCGGTCGGCTTGAAACCGCCGCCCTGCGCTTCTTCAACGTGTTCGGGCCGCGCCAGGATCCCAAGGGTGCCTACGCCGCCGCGGTGCCCATCTTCATCCAACAAGCCAGCCGCCATGCTGATCTAACAATCTTCGGCGATGGCGGACAAACCCGGGATTTCATCTACGTCAAGGACATCGTCGGTGCCCTCGCCTTTGCCGCCCACACTCCCGGCGTCAGTGGCGTGTTCAACGCCGGTTATGGCGGCCAGATGACCATCAATCAACTCGCCAACCAACTCATTGCCGCCGCCGGGTCCTCGTCGCAAATCGTCCACGCTCCCATGCGTCCGGGCGATGTCAGACACTCCCGTGCTAGCGCCGACAAGCTCCGCAGCAGCGGTTGGACACCCAAACACTCCCTCGAGGAAGGCCTCGCCGCCACCCTCGAGTTCTTCAAGCGGCGGTCAGCGTGTCCGGAATAGCCCGCCCCTGTTGGCGGATGCGTTAGAATGCAGGCGGCGTTGCGCCCGCTGAAACAGCCGCTCTGTTGACTGGCGCGGAACATGGGAGGCGAATGACAGGGACGCCTCTCCGAGACGTCCGCTGGGGACAAGAGGGCGGCGGTTTGCACTTTCATCATCCGCCCATCAGGCGGCGTCTTGAAAATTGCTAGAACCGGTGAGCGGCAGCGACACCCGACACCAGCCGGATCCCGCCGGGCGGGAAGAAATGTCCCCTGCCTGTCATAACGAATCCCCAACAGGCGGGATCCTCGTCTTGTCTTTTCCAGAATTTGGAAGAACCGACACGCATGCCGTTGCTACTCACACCTTCCGCAATTCCTGATAGACGCCGAGCGTCGCCCGGCACATGGCGTCCAGCGTGAAGGGCTCGCCCACCGGTTGCGGGCAGGGCCGCGCCCCAAGAATGTCCCGGGCCTTTTCTAACAATAACTCCCGCTTTCCTAACGGCACGCGGCCCATGGGGAAAAGCCCGGCCAGCAGTTCGCCCACGCCGCCGCAATCATAGCCTAGCACCGGCTTGCCCAGTGCCAGCGCCTCCAGCACGGTGCGACCGAACGCCTCGGGTTGGCGAGACAGCGCGCAGACGACATCGCTCACTGCCATGATGTCGCGCAAGTCCTGACGGTGGCCGAGAAAGTCCACTACGGAGCCGATGCCAAGGTGGCGCACGAGGCCGTGGAGTTCATCGAGGTAGCGGCGCTTTTTCGGATGGGTGTCGCCTGCCACCAGCGCGTGCACGGGCATGCCCTCCGCCTTGAGCGCGGCGATGAGTTCGAAAAATTCCTCATGCCCCTTGAGCCGGGTGATGCGCCCGGGCAACAGCAACACCCGCTTGCCCGCCAGCCCGCCATGCTCCGCTTGCCAGCTCGCCAACCACTTTGCCGACGGACGATATCCCGCCCCATAATGTTGCGGCTCCACGCCACGTGGAATCACCCGGATGGCCGCCGCCGGAACTCGCGGATAGTTTTCCAACACATATCTCCGAACGCTTTCGGAAACCGCAATGACCCGCTCGCCACGCGTCATCACCGCGGAGTAGGTATTCACCGAGTAAAACCCGTGCACCGTGCTGACCAGTCGCGGCCGCGCGGCCGGATCCATGCCACGCCATGCCAGCCAGGCCAGCCAACCGGGCACCCGCGAGCGCAAGTGCAGCACGTCCGCCCGTTCGGCTGTTAGAACACGCCGCAACCCGCGGACCTGCCACAGTGAGGCG
>JBAXPF010000339.1:0-4674 GCA_037132955.1 Verrucomicrobiota bacterium
ATGGGATCTGTTGCGCATGAACGAGGAGGTGCTTGCCATGATGGATGAAACCTCGCTGCTCGGCGAAGTCAGCCCGCTGGCCACCCTCAACGGTTGCGTCCGCCTGGCCAATGGCTCGATCATCCTTCCCGGTTCGGTCATCGACGGGCCTGTCCTCATCGGCCACGACAGCCAAATCGGCCCCAACGCCTATATCCGCGGTGCCACCAGCATCGGCCCGCATTGCTACGTCGGCAACGGTGCAGAGGTGAAAAACTCCATCGTCTATAACAATAGCTACATTTCACGCCACTGCTACATCGGTGACTCTATCATCGGTGCCCACGTCACCCTGGGTGCGGGCACCTGCACCGAAAATCACCGCCACGATGGCCGCCAGCATGTTTCCATGGTTCATGGCCGTTCCGTCAACACCGGACGCTTCAAGCTGGGGGTGATCCTCGGCGACGGTGTTAGAACAGGCGTCAACACCTCGCTCGAAGCCGGCGTGAAGATCGGGGTGGCCCGCACCACCAAGCCGGGCGCCTGCGTGGCCAGGGATTTGTTGTGACGTGACCGATGCTAACCCCAGTGCCGCGCGTGGCGGTGCCGCACCTCCGGGGCGTGCGCGACAAGGCTCCTTCAGCCCCACACGACTGCCGTCGTGAAACGACCCGTCCAACAAGCGACCATCGACTGCTGCATGGAGCAAGGCATCAAGGAGAAAGCTGAGGCATGGCGTCCGATAATCAAGAAGAGTGAGCCCAACGCCCTGCGCGGAGAGCTCCGCCCGGCCACTCATGGATGCTCCATCGCCCAAGACGCATTAGGCTGGCGAAAATTGGCGCTTGATTTATTAAGAAATACGAACAATCTGCACTCGCATATCGTCATGAGCAAACGCCGCTGGAAGAAGTCACCGGGACGTCCGCCGCAGAATCAACGGCGGGCGCGGGTGTCATTTGCGGAGGTGCTGAGTGCGGCGCGGGGATCGGCGCAAGGGTCCGCAGAGGAACCGGCGAACCGGCGGGGCAACCGGCGTGAGCAAAAGTCGGTGCAGGCGGCGATTGCCGCGACGTCCCCCATGCCAGCGCTGGATTTTGACCGGGTGGGATGGACCAGGCGGGTGCTGAGGTGGTTACTTGCACTGGTGTTGCTGCCGTTTTGTTTGGTGACGGCGTGGACGTTGTTGCTGCAATTTTCCCCGCATGCGACGGTGCAGCAGCGGTTCTGGCTGAGCGCGGAGTTCTGGCATTTCGCGATCGGGGTGCTGGTGATGGTCGGTTGGTTCTGGTCGGGCTTGCTGCACAATGCGCTGCTGCGGCTGTATGTGTTAGGGCACGAATACACCCACGGGGTGTTTGTAACATGTCTCGGGGGGAAGGTGTCCGCGTTTCATGTGAGCACGGAGGGCGGGTATATCACGACCAACAAAACCAACTGGGTGATCGCGCTGTCGCCGTATTTCGTGCCGATTTGGTCATTGGAAGCGGCGGTGTTGTATGGCTTGTTAAAAGTGTTCGCGGATTTCCCGGTGGAGTGGGACAAGCTGTTTTACGCGGTGATCGGGGTGACCTGGACGTTTCATTTTGTGTGGACGCTGTGGATGCTGCCACGGGAACAACCGGACTTGCAGGAGAACGGGACGTTTCTTTCGCTGGTGGTGATTTGTTTTGGCAATGTGCTGGTGTTGGCGGCCTTGCTGTGTGTGGCGGGCAAGGGGTCGTTATGGGGGCATTTCCGCGACTTCGGGTTGGAATGGGTGCGCCATGCCGCCACCTGGGGCGATATAGGCTGGCGTTGGGCCAACGAGTTGATCGCGCGCATCGATCGGCGCGGGTTGATTTGACGGCGCAATATTCCGGATTGAAAAACGGGGTGGGTTGGTGGACGATCCGGGCATGATTCATTTGGACGCGAACGCGAGCACGCCGATCCGGGCGGAGGTGTTGGAGGCGATGCTGCCGTGGCTGCGGGACGGGTATGCCAACCCCTCGGGCACTTATGGCGAGGCGAAGCGAGCCCGCCAGGCGATCGACGAGGCACGCCTGCAAGTGGCGGAGTGGCTCGGCGCGATGCCCGAAGAGATCGTTTTCACCAGTGGCGGCACGGAAAGTGTGAACACGGCTTTGCATTCCTTGGATTGCCATGCCGGGGCCGGAGTGGCCCTGGTTTCCGCCATCGAGCATAGCGCGGTGCTGCGGTATGCGGAGTCCCTGCCGCGCGGGATGAAATTGGCGCCGGTCAAGGCGGATGGCAGACTCGATCTGGACGCGTTTGCGGGCGGCTTGTCCGGGGCTGCCTTTGTGTCGGTGATGGCAGCTAACAATGAGACCGGCGTGATCCAACCGCTGCGTGAAGTGTGTGCCATGGCCCGCGAGCGCGGCTTGGCCGTGCACACGGATGCGGTGCAGGCGGTGGGCAAAATCGCGGTCAAGGTGCGCGAGTTGGGAGTGGATCTGCTCTCGCTGTCCGCGCACAAGTTTCACGGCCCGAAGGGTGTGGGTGCGCTGTATGTGCGCAACGGCTTGAAGTTTGCGCCGCTCTTGTTAGGCGGGGGGCAGGAGGGCGGGCGGCGCAGCGGCACGGAGAACACAGCCGGTATCGTCGGCATGGGTGCGGCGGCGCTGCTCCTGCGCAAGCAACTTGTGGCGGACGGCCATGCGGCCTTGCGCAACATGCGCGATGCATTTGAAACAAAGCTGCTAGAAGAGGTGGCCGGGGTGGCGGCAAATGGGGACCCGCGGCATCGCCTGCCTAACACAAGTCACCTGTCCTTTGAGGGATGCGAGGCGGCGGGCCTGTTGATTTTGTTGGACGAGGCGGGGATTGCGTGTTCGGCGGGGTCGGCGTGCATGACTGGCAAGCAGCAGCCATCCCATGTGCAAGTGGCGATGGGCATCGATGAGACGGTGGCCAAAAGCAGCCTGCGCTTCAGTTTTTCCACCATGAACACGATGGGCGAGGCATTTGCCGCGGCGGTGATGGTGAAACGCGCGGTGGAAAAGCTGCGGCGGGTGCAAGGCGCGGGCGTGGGCCCGGTGCAGGTCTATTGTGTGTGAAGCCTGTTTTTTTTGGCTTGGCGGCGGGCAGAATGCCCGCGCCACAGTGGTCCGGGCATGTTGCCCGGACCGGGCTCACTCGATTTCCCCAAACACAGCCGTTTTTCCTGTAGAGGTCGGGATGGCTGAGCCTATTTCTTCGGCTTGGCGGCACCCGGCTTGGCGGCACCCGGCTTGACGGGGGCCGGCCTGTTGGCGCGGGCGCGGGTGACTATCTCCTTTTCGGCGGGGGATTTCGCATTGCTGGTGAGGAGGTTCCAGAAGTTGACGCTGACTTCAGAGGCGCGGGTGCGGTCCGGATCGGCGACAAAGCGGACACAGGCCTCGAAGGTGAGCCCGCGCTGTGGTTCGTCGATCACCGTGGCGAGGTGAGCGATGAGAGTTTCAAACATGCTATCGTCCGGCCATGAGGCCATCCCTATGGCGGCGGCGAGGCCTTCCTTTTTATCTGTGGAGGCGAACGCCTTTTTGAGGATATCAGCGGCTTTGTTACTGCCGCACAAGCCCAGCAGACGCAGCAGGGAATATTTGACTTCGGGTTCGGAGGTGGTGGTGAGGGAGGTGGCCAGCTTGGCGCCCATGGATTGTCGGTTGATGGATTTCTTGAGGAATGGCGCGGCGCCTTCCTCGGCGGCCTGCCGGATAGCCGGGCTGGTGGTGAACTCGATGATATCGATGAATTTCGGGAAGTCGCCTTCGGTGGCGATGACGGCACAGGTTTGGATGGCGGGCACGGCGGCCTTGGTGTTGCCGGTGGTGCGGCAGAACTCTAACAGAGGCGCGGCGGACGCGGCGCTCTTGCGTTTGCGCAAGACATCGAGCAGCTTTTCGTCGCAAACATTGTCGTTAGTGAACTGTTTGATGACGAAAGAGACGATGGTGCCGTCCACATCGGTTTCATCCTCGGCTTTGGCCAACCACAAGACAGTGTAAATGTTGCCGGGCGGCTTTTTGGCACTCTTATCGGCCGCGGCATTGAGGAGGAGATCCATGATTTCCTTGGTGACGGGAACCGTTTTCTCTTCGGGCGGGCCTTTCTTGGCCTCCTCCTCGGCGGCGAGTTTCACCAATTTGGTGAGGACTTCGGCGCGAGGGGTTGGGCTTTTGCCAATGAGGATCAATGCCACAAGCACCACAAGGATGGCCGAAACGGTCTTGATGGCGGTTTTGGCCTCTTTGGTGAGGGGTCGCCGTTTACTGGCGCCTGGCAGACCTTCTTCCGTGGGGGACACTTCGCTGGCGCGGGCAACGGCCTTGGACGAAGGCGTGGGGCGACCCAGAACGGCACCCTTGGCGGGTTTCAGGCCAACGGGAGTCTTGGGAATCGCGGCGGATTTCGGTGCTTGGGGGCCGGCGGGTTTGGCGGCGGATGCCAAGCGGGTGCCCGGAGCGGCAGGGGTTGCCGGTGCAAGCGAAAACACTGCCGCTGCAGGCAGAACAACTGCGGATACCGGTATCGGTGGTGGAGGGGGAGGCGAAGAGTGAACGCTCGGCTTGGAGCCTTCGGGTGGGAGCAGTGGTTGCGGCGTGGTTTGCGTGCGCGGCGGCTCGGGGATAGCCGGTGCCGGTGCGGGTGCCGGTGCGGGTGCGGGTGCGGGTGCGGGTGCGGGTGCGGGTGCGGGTGCGGGTGCGG
>JBAXPF010000340.1:0-4667 GCA_037132955.1 Verrucomicrobiota bacterium
TTTGAAGACAGCATTTTCCCCTTGCTCACCCCGCTCGCCATTGATCGGGACAGCCCCGCTCCCCCCATCCCCGGCCTGCAACTCATCGTGGCCTGTTGCCTGTTAGATACGGAATCCGCCGTCACCCGTCACGCGCTCATTCCGATTCCGGATACGCTCGGCCGCCGCGTGCCGGTATCCATCGATAGCAACGAGCACGCCTTCGTCCTCATCGAAGACCTCGTGGCCACCCACGCCGGACGGTTTTTCCCCGGTGAAAACGTCACCTCCACCACCGCCTTCCGGGTCACCCGCAACGGCGATATCGCCGTCCACGAGGAGGATGCCATCGACCTTGCCGGCGAAATGGAAGATGTGCTAACAGCCAGACGCTTTGCCGACACCGTGCGCCTCGAACTCCGCGCCGATGCTCCACGCGAGCTCGCCCGGCTGATTCAGAAAGTCGCCGCCGCCAGTTCGCAGGAAGTCTATCCATGCGATGGCCCGCCCGGCCTTGCCTCCCTGATGGAACTGGCCAATCTAGCAGGTTTCGATCACTTGCGGGATGCCGATTGGCCGCCGCAAAACCCACCCTCTATCATCCCGGGCGCCTCCATGTTTGAAACCATCGCCGCCAGGGACCTCCTCCTCCATCATCCCTACGAATCCTTCGAGCCGGTGCTGCGGCTCATCGAAGAAGCCGCGGCCGACCCCGATGTCATCGCCATCAAACAAGTTCTCTATCGCACCGCGCGCCAATCCCGCATCATTGAAGCCTTGATCAAAGCCGCCGAAAACGGCAAACACGTCACCGTCATCGTCGAACTCAAAGCCCGCTTCGATGAAGCCCGCAACCTGCACCGTGCCGACGAACTCCAACGCGCCGGGGCACAGATTGTCTATGGCGTGAAAGACCTCAAAACCCATGCCAAGATCTGCCTCATCGTCCGCCGCGAATCCGGCCACCTGCGCCGCTACGTCCACCTCGGCACCGGCAACTACAACGAGTCCACCGCCAAGCTCTACACGGACTTTTCCTATCTGACCTGCAAGCCGGAGTTTGGCAACGACGCCACCCTGTTCTTTAACGCGGTGACCGGACGCTCCAAGCTGCTGCGCTTCCAACGGTTGGTGCCCGCCCCCACGGCGATGAAGCCACTGCTGTTGGACAGGATCGCCGGTGAGGCCGAGCGTGCCCTGCAAGGGCTGCCCGCGCGCATCATCGCCAAGGTCAATTCGCTGCAGGACCCGGAGCTCATTCACGCCCTCTACAAAGCATCGCAAGCCGGAGTGCAAATCCACCTCAACGTGCGCGGCATCTGCTGTCTCAAGCCCGGTGATCCACGACACTCTAAAAACATCGAAGTGGTTTCCGTCATCGACCGCTTCCTTGAACATGCCCGCGTCTTCCACTTCCACCAGGGCGGCGACTCCGAAGTCTATATTGCGTCGGCCGACTGGATGACGCGCAACCTCGACAAGCGCATTGAACTGATGATTCCCATCGAGGACCCGGCCATGAAACGGCGGCTGGTGCGCGTACTCGAGGCCTTCTTCCAAGACAACAGCCAAGCCTACCGTTTGCTGCCCGATGGCAGTTCCCAGCGGCTTACCCGCCTCAAGGGCAAAAAACCCTTCCGCGTTCAGGACCACTTTTATCAGCAAGCCAAAAAGGCGGCCAAAGCCCGCGAGCACGAACGCTCGATGACCTTCGAGCCCCACGTCCCGGCGGCGTAGGAGTTGGCGCACGCCCTCTCACGCCTGTGCCATGACCACGCGCGGCAACGCGGGATTCGGATACTCCTTCTTGCGCAGGGCCTTGCGCATTTTGACCAGCGCCGAGTTCTGCAACTGGCGGATCCGCTCACGGGTCACGCCGAACTGCCGCCCCACTTCGTCCAACGTCATGGGCATGCCGCCGGTCAATCCGAAACGCACGTCAATGATCTGCCGCTCACGCTCATCCAGAATCTTGAGTAAGTCGTTGATAGACCCCAACATGTTCTTGTCCGCCAGCGAGTCGAGGGGATTGGCAGCGAACTCATCACCAACGATATCCCCGTATTCGGTCACCTCCCCCTCGTTGAGCGGCGAATCCAGCGACGTAGGATACTGCGCCGCTTGCCGCAGCAGCGCCAACTTGCGGTGGGGCAGGCCGACCTCATCGGCCAATTCCTCGTCGGTGGGCTCGCGCCCCAAGGCCTCCACCAGCATGACGGCGATCCGCCGCATCTTGGCGATCTTGTCCACCATGTGGACCGGCAAACGGATGGTTTTGGATTGGTTGGCCAGCGCACGCTTGATGGCTTGCTTGATCCACCACGAGGCATAAGTGGAAAACTTGCCACCCTTGCCCGGTTCATAGCGCTCCACCGCTTTCATCAACCCGATGTTGCCCTCTGAAATCAAATCCGTGACCGACAACCCGTAATTGGCATAGTCCTGGGCAATCTTCACCACCAACCGCAGATTCGAACAAATCATTTGCACGCGCGCCTTGGCGTCGCCTTGCTTGATTCCAATGGCGAGCCTGACCTCCTGCTCCACCGTGAGCAGCGGTGTCTTGGAAATCTCCCGCAAATAAATCCTCAAACTTCCATCAGAGTCGTGTGACATAATGGGGTGCCTGGTTGAATTTTCAAATCCCGGCAGGCATCACCTAACGCCCACCTTCCACAACCTAGCGCTCCATGCCGCCGAATCAAGGAATTAGTTAAGAATAATTCTTGGTTCTATGCCCCCTCACGCTCTCGCGAGTGTGAGGTTGGCCATGGCGGACTTTGGATGGTCTTTCTTGCTCAAGGCCTTGCGCATCTTCACGAGGGCCGAGTTTTGCAACTGGCGGATGCGCTCGCGGGTCACCCCGAACTGGCGGCCGACTTCTTCCAAAGTCATGGGGGTGTAGCCCGTCAAGCCAAAGCGCACATCGATGATGCGCCGCTCACGCTCGTCCAGAATGTCCAGCAATCCGTCAAGCTCTCCGAACATGTTCTTGTCCGCGAGGGCATCCAGCGGACTTGAAACCCGCGTATCGCCGATGACGTCGCCGTATTCGGTGGCTTCGCCATCGTTGATCGGAGAGTCGAGCGAGGTGGGCCGTTGCGAGGCTTGTCGGAGCATGGCCAACTTGCGCCGGGGCAAGCCGATCTCCTCGGCCAGTTCCTCGTCGGTAGGCTCGCGCCCCAAGACCTCGGCGAGCATGACGGAGATGCGCCGCATCTTGGCGATCTTGTCCACCATGTGGACGGGCAGGCGGATGGTTTTCGATTGGTTGGCCAGCGCCCGCTTGATGGATTGCTTGATCCACCATGCGGCATAGGTGGAAAGCTTGCCGCCCTTGCTCGGATCGAAGCGCTCCACCGCCTTCATCAGGCCGATGTTGCCTTCCGAAATCAGATCGGTGACCGGCATCCCGTAATTGGCATAATCCTGGGCAATCTTGACGACCAAGCGCAGATTGGCACGGATCATCTGCACGCGTGCCTCCGCATCGCCCGCCTTGATCCGCTCGGCCAGCATAATCTCATCCTCCACCGTGAGCAGCGGGGTCTTGGATATCTCTCGCAGGTAAATCTTCAAACTGCCTTCGGATTCGTGTGACATGGTCGTGGTGTTGGTTTGGTCAAGGGTGAGATGCGAACAACTTGGAAATATTCTGATTTTTTCAGGAAAAACTTCCGCCGGGCGCATTTTGTGGAATTCTTGGTCTTTTATTAGTGCGAAGGGGGGGGAATTCTCGCCGAAGTTTAAGCACGCGGACACCGTGCCAATTTAAAGACTTTCCTTCCCCGCGTGGATTTTTCCGGAGAATGGTGGCGGGGGTGGCACGAGGGATTGGACAAGTCAGCCGCGGCGGGTCATACTGCGGAGGTGATCGACTTCATCTATCCCTTGATTCGTTCGGGCCTGTTCCGCCTTGATCCGGAAGCGGCGCATCATCTGAGTCTGAGCGTGCTGCGGCAAGCGGAGCACGGCGGGTTGCTGCGCTGGGTCTGCCCTGCGCCAGCAGCGCCGGCCCCCGTGACAGTGATGGGCCTGACTTTCCCCAACCGCATCGGGCTGGCCGCAGGCATGGACAAGGAAGGTGACTGCATTAGCGCCCTCGGGCGTCTGGGGTTTGGCAGCATTGAAATTGGCACCTTCACGCCGCGGGCGCAGCCCGGCAATCCCAAGCCGCGCCTGTTCCGCCTCATCGAGCAGGAGGCGATCATCAACCGCATGGGTTTCAACAACTCGGGCATTGCCGCCGGCGTCGCCAACGTGCGGCGCACCAAGCGCTATGAAGGCGTCCTTGGCTTCAACATTGGCAAGAACAAGGATACGCCCAACGAGGACGCCGCGGCCGACTATCTGGAATGCCTGCGCCAAGCCTATCCGGTGGCCGATTATATCGCGGTGAACCTGTCGAGTCCCAACACGCCCGGTCTGCGCGAGTTGCAGGGTCCCGACGCCTGCGCCCGCTTGTTAGAGACGCTCAAGCGCGAACAGGAACGACTCGCCGTTGAGCACGGCAAACGCGTTCCGCTCCTATTCAAGGTGGCACCGGACCTCGACGACTCCCACATCCGCGAGCTCGCGGCAGTGTTTCTGGCTGGCGGTCTCGACGGTCTGATCGCCACCAACACCACGCTCGACCGCGATGCGGTGGCCGGCCATCCGCGTGCCACCGAGGCCGGCGGCTTGTCGGG
>JBAXPF010000341.1:0-4661 GCA_037132955.1 Verrucomicrobiota bacterium
ACCCCGCCGGCGAGGATCACGGCGGTGACGTCGCTCCACGGATCGGGGGGGGCGGCGGCGAAACGACCGCATCCTCTGGCGGCGCGGGCAGTGCGCGGGGGGCCGGCCGCGCCGGTTCCGGCGGCGGCAGGGTTTTCCGCATGCGGATCTCCACCCGTCGGTTAGGTGACTGCTCCTCCACGCTGCCGGCCTTCACCAAGGGCTCTAACTTGCCCTTGCCGCGGGGCAGGATCTTGTTCCCGTCCATGCGCATCGACTTGACCAGATACTCTCTAACGGCAGCCGCGCGGCGGCGCGAGAGCTCGAGGTTGAATTCATCGCCTCCGATCAGATCCGTGTGTCCCTCGATCCAACAATAGAGGTTGGGATTGCGGTCCATCAGCAATCCCAACTTCATCAGGCCCACCTTGGCGCTTTCGCGCAGGGTGTCGCTGTTGTAGTCAAACAGCAGATCGCTCGGCAGCATCGTCTTCTTGTTGACCAACACGTTGGCTGGCAGGCCGATGAGGTCGTCGAGGGACGCCACGCCGTCCATGGCGCCGTCTTTCACCTTGCCGCGCGCGCCCTTCTTAAGGAGATCCTCGGTGAATTTGCTCATGTTCAGGTCGTCCGCTTGCACCGCGCCCGGGTCCACCGTGACTTGGCCGACGGCGGCCGGTGGCAGGCTCTCCTCCATGCGCCCCAGTGCCGGCAAGTCCGCCTCAATCTCCATCCCGGCGGAACGATCCGGTGCCACTGCTTTGGGTTCCCCCGCCTGCGCCGGTTTGGTTAGAAGCAACGCGTATTGCGGCTCAAGCACCTCCGGCTTGATGTCGAGCTCCTGGTCCTTCGGCAACTTGGCCAGAATATCCACCTCCTCGAGCAAAGCAGCGGTGTCATTGGGTGGCACCACCACGTTCTCCGGTGGGGCCTGCGGCTCCGGTTCCTGCGGCCGCACCTCCACTTGCTGCACTCTCATCGGCTGGGTCTCAATCTCCCGAACTTCCGAAAATTTCTGCCCGATTTGGAACTGATCGAGCACCAGAAAAACCCCGATATGCAGCAGGATTGAAACCAACATGGCCACTCCCGCCCACCACCCAAGATGCTCCGGACCGGGCAACCGATAGGTTTTCCTGTCTCTACCACGATTCCATGAATAGGCCTCGGCCACGGCCCGACTATACGCCGCCCGCGTCGTCTGGCAATCCTTTCAAATGGGCTTTCAAATGGGCACCATGCAATCGCCGCATGCGCAAGGATGCCACGCGGAGTTGCGTATGCAGCCGAAACCACGCACATGACCCAAACCACCATTCGACGCATAGGCATAGCAGCACTCGTTGCCGCCCTTCACGCCACGGCTTCCGACGTGTCTGCCGCCAGCTTGGATCCGGCGTTGGTCGCGCTCCATCAACGCTCGTTCCTCCACGGGCGCGAGTATTTCGTCCTGCGCAGCGGGCGGGCCAAACTCATCGTGCAGGCCGACCAGGCGGACCTCGGACCCGCCGTGATGTATTTCCTGTTTGATGCCGACAACAACCACCAGTCCAACCGCAAGGACAAAGCGTTCAACTTCGCACAAGGCCAGGGTCTGGCGGCCAGCGCGCTGGAAGTGGTCCTCGGCGGTTTTCCCTTCACCGCCGTCGGTCACCAAACCCAGACGCGATGGACGACCGTGGCCGGGATCCCGGCCATGGAGGCCGTGTGGTGGGCAGGCGGGGTGCGGGTCACCGAGCAGCTTCTGGCCGTGGGCGAGCAAGGGGTGTTTCTGCGCCGGATTCAACTCACCTCGGCCAATCTGGGCGGAGCCGAAAACCTGCACCTGCGCCTGGCCTTGCCGCCGGGCCCGTGCAAGGTCACCCAGGGGTGGCTCGTGCGCGACAACGCCGCATGCCCCATGGCGCTGGGCCTCGCGTCGCAGGTGGCAGCGCGCCCCATGGTGGATCAAGCCGCGCTGGAACTCGGCCCGGTGAATGTCGCGCCCGGCCAATCCCTCACGCTCGACACCCTGCTGTGGGCGCAAATGCCTAACATACAGGGTGCCGGCAGGTCGCCTCTAACAAACGTCCCGCCGACCGCGGCCGCGCCCGCCGCTGCGGAAAGCCTGGGCGTTTTCGATATCACCAAGGAGCTGGCGCAAACGCGCCAGACATGGGCTGTAATGGCGTCGCTGCGGACCAGCGACACCACCGTGCAGGAGATCTTTGACAAGGCACGTTTTGGCTTGCCCGCGATGGTGGCGGACAGCGGCGTGATGGATGCCGGCATCTTCGAGTATGGATCACAATGGGTGCGGGATACCTCGAACACCCTGTTAGGCATGGTGCATGCCGGCCAATTCGAGTTGGCGCGGCGCGGGTTTGGCTATGTGCTCGGGCAGATGGTCAATGCGGATGGCTGCACGATGATTGCCAGCGGGTTCGATAAGCCGGACCGCGAGCAATTTGACCAGATGGGCGAATTGCTCCACGCCCTCAAGGCCTATCGCGATTGGAGCGGCGACGATTCATTGCTACGCGAGCACCGGGCAAAATTGTTGGCCATGGTGGAGCGACCGTTGCGCCCCGAATTTCGCGACGCAACCGGCATGGTTCACAATCGCCGCGAGTTCTGGGAACGCACCTTCGACGACGCCTATGAACTCGCCTATCAGACGTATGTCATCCTCGGTCTGCGCGATGCGGCCGCCTTGGCCGAACCGCTGGGCGCCGCCGACCGCGCCGCGCGTTGGCTCAGCGAGGCCGCGCACATCCAACATTCGATGCTGGAATTGCCCGGCCGCGCGTTGGTCGACAACGGCCACCTCATCAAACGCCGGGCCGTCACGGGTGAAGCGGTGCGGACGTTGCATCTCGCCGATTGTGCCGCGGATGTCCCGATGAAAACCGAGAGCGTCAACCTGGCCGACCCGGATGCGACGCTGGCATTGCCCATCGCCTATGGCTTGGTGCCACCGCAGTCGGCGCTGGCACGCAACACCTTGGATGAACTCGAAAAACTGCGCGATGGACGGTGGTTCGGCGGCGGTTACGAGCGTTATCATTCCAGTGGCCAATGCGACCAACCCGGTCCGTGGTCGTTTGCCACCTGCTTCATCCTGCGTGCCCAACACGAGGCCGGGGATTTCGCGCGCAGCCGCCGCACCCTTGAGTGGCTCAACACCGTGCAGGGTGGCCGCACCGGCGCGTGGTTCGAGGAAATCCCTCTCCTGCGCTCCCAGGCACAGACCGCAGGCATCCTGCCATGGACCTCCGGCGAAGTCAGCTTGTTCGTTGTCCGCCATTTGTTAGGCGTGCGCTTCGAGGGCACCCGACTCCTCCTGAAACCCGCGCTCTATCCGAACAGCCCGCCGCTGGCGGCCGACCTCCGGTTCCGGCGCACGCGCTTGCAATTGGAAATCCCGGCGGCCGGCCCGATCGCATATGCCCTCGTCAATGACCGGCGCGTGGAACCGCGCCCGGACGGCGCGCTCGCGCTGCCTGCGGACTTCGAGGGCGGCCGCGTCGTGTTGCAGCTGCGCAAATGAAACCGCAGATGGATGCCGATTCACGCAGATAATCAAAGTGTTGTGGCGATTTGCGGTCTCACTTGCTGGGTTAGGTTGAATTTCCGTTCAAACCTCTGGTCGAACCTCTGGTCGAACCTCTGGTCGAACCTCTGGTCGAACCTCTGGGCGTCGCCGACCGAGTTGCGCGTTGGCTCAGCGAGGCCGGACACATCCCCCATGCGACGCTGGAACCGGCCGCGTGTGCTACAGATACGCCCTGTCTTGGTGCCGCCGCTTCCCTGGGAGTGTCAGGCCTTGGCCTTGGGAATGGCGCGCCAATCCAACAAGCCCTTGCTCCAAGCCCAGACGAGACCCTCGGCGAGGAGCAGGAGGAAGATCATGGCGGCCACAAACGCGGGCCATGAAAGCCCGAGGAAAGCCACGGCGAAGGGCAACAGGAAGACGGTTTCCACATCAAACACCAGGAACAAGAGACCGAACATGTAGTATTTCGAGTGGAAGCGTGTCTGCGGTTCGGACAACGGGTTGACGCCGCATTCGTAGAGCGCGTTTTTTTCCTTACCCTTTTTGATCGGGGTGAAGAAGTTCATCCAGACGCGGGCCAGCACCAGCGCGCCGATGGGCACGGCGAGGGCCACGGCGAAGAAAACAAGGATGGGCAGGTAGGGATGGTTCATGCGTTAGATCCGGGGGGATTTGTCATAGGCGAGCACGTCGGCCAGAGTCATGGCGGCGAGTTGCGCGCGGTAGGTCTGATGAAATGCCTCCCAAAACGTGTTTGGTCGAGAATTTTCTGCGGCGGCATCGTCGGCGGCGGGCGGGCGCCCGGATTCCACGGCGGCATTGATTTGCAACAACGAAATGTGCTCGGGCAATTGGGCGAGCTTCACTCCGCCCTTGTAGCCGCGTTTGGAATCGACGATGCCCGCCTCACACAGGCGGTGGAAGACTTTTGATAGATAGGGGAACGGCATCTCCGTGCACACCGCGATCTCACGCACCATCATCGACTCCGCTCCCTGCCGGGCGAGGCAGGCCAGCGCCTCAATGGCATAACCGGTGGTTTGTGAAAATGACAACATGGGTCCGGCTCAGATTTTCCACAGTTGCAACACGCGCAGATAGTTGGCGCGCTCATACACCGATGGATCCGGGCAATGGGCGAGGCTCA
>JBAXPF010000342.1:0-4648 GCA_037132955.1 Verrucomicrobiota bacterium
CCCCCTTGAACCTAGCAAATCCGCGTCTGTGACGCCACCGGATTTTGAAGCAAGCGTCCAGGAATCGACGTTGTTATCGACAAAATTTCCCTGGGCATCACGCCGAACGCCATAGACTGTGATGGCATGTCCGGGTGCCAGGCTTTGTGCCGCAACAAGGGTGCCGGTGCCATCCGCCTTGGTTTCCACGCGCACCTGGGTTGCGGTGCCCGCCACCACGGTGAGTGTGCCGGAATCCGTGGATGTTAGACCGCCGGTGGCGGCGTGGATGGCTGCACTGCCTGTCCCGTGGCCCGTGAACGTCGCGCTCTTCCGGTCATCCGCAACCACTAGATCCGTGGCCGCCACGCCGCCGGACAGATTCAGCAGCGACCAGGCGTCGGCGGCAACATTCGCCTTGAACTCATTGGCCGCATTGCGCGACACCGCATAGAGCGTGAGCGGCACGCCGGCCGTCAGGGATTGGGCCGCAACCCCGCTTCCTGAACCATCCGCCGCAGTCTCAACCCGGACCTGGGTGGCCTCGCTGGAGGCCGTGACCACGCCCTGGATTTCGAGGTCGTTCGCGGTGGAGTTCGCCACATCGAAAATATAACAAGTGCCGGATGAACTGGTGCCGCCATAGTTCACCATCCTGAAGGTGACGCTGGTGCCCGGATTGACATTTTGCAATTCGGGAATGCCTGCCAAGCCAATCGGCCCCACCGAACCACCCGTGGAAGCGGTTACCGTGTAGGACAGCGTGGCGATGTCGGTGAATGGACCGGAGCCGAGTTGATATTGAAGCAAGCCGGTGGTTGCGCCCGTGCCTGAGCGCCGGTAATCGAATTTGCTGATGGAGGAGAAGGAGACGGCGCTGCCGGCACGCGGAGTCACGGAGAAGGTGAAGTATTGATTCGCGGCTATTGCCGCCGCAGCTGTGGCGCTGGTCCATGCATTGCCGCCCCATGCTCTTCCCGCGCCCGTGCCTGTGATGCCGACGCCCATACCACGCGTCAGCCCTCCGGCTGAAATGTTGGGATCACTCACGGTGGCGGCCAGCGGCGAATCCCCGAAGTTGTTGGCACCACCCGGCAGGGCGTGCACATCCCAGCCCGCCAGAATTGTTGGAGGGATTGCCACCGTCAGACTTTGTGCCACCGGGTCGGCCGCGCCGAAATTCGCGTCGCCGGCTTGGGAGGCGGTGATGGTGGTGGTGCCCACCCCCACCAGCGTCACCGTGTTGCCCGACACCGTCGCCACTGCCAGGTTGGAACTCGTGTAGCTAACCGATAACCCGGAACTAGCGGTCGCGCTCAGAGCAAACGGCGCGTCGGCCGGTGCCTTGTTAGCCAGGGCCCCGAAGGTGATGGCCTGCGGTGACTGAGTGATATTTCCGGTTAGACCGACGGGTTGCGTCAAGGTGTAGTTCGCCGCGTCCGCACCTAGCAAGGTGCAGGCTGCGGTCACCGCGGTGCCCGTTCCCACCTTGGCGTCGGCGAAGGTGCCCGCGCCGCTGAGTGTCACGGCGTCCGGTGCGATCACACCTTCCAGCGATCCGGTGATGCTCGCGGCGGTCGTGCCATCATAAGGTTTGTTCGTCACGGCCGGGGTGCTGATCGTCAGGACCTTGCGCGTGATCTCAGCCGTCAATCCGGTTGGTTCGGTTAGCGTGTAATTGGTGGAAGGCGCGTCGTAACCCGTCACCGTGATCGGCTTGGCCGCGCCCGCGGTCTTGGAGGCAAAGGCCGCGACCGGGCCGCCCACAACGGTGAACGTCTCGCCGTTTTCCAGACCCGCGTAGGCTGCCGTGCCACTGAGCGCGGCCGTGGCGGTGCCGTCATATTCCTTGCCCACACCCGCCAGACCGGTGATTGTTAGATCCTTCTTTGCCACGTTGCTGATGGGCACTGCCACAGTCCGGGGCGTCGTGCCGCCGCCGCTGACCGTGACACTCCCCACATAGCTGCCGAACGCGGTGCTCGCCGCCAGGCGCACGCTGATGGTGGCGCTGACTGAACCTTCGCTTTGGGTGAGATTCAAGCTGGCGGAGTAGCCGCCGCCACTGGACACCTCGAAGCCCGCCGGAGCGCTCACCGTCAGATCGCCGGTCAGGGCTGTTCCCGTCACCGAGAAACTTGTCGGCATCGCCGAGGTGGTCCCATAGATCGTGTCCACCGCAGTTGGTGTTCCTGTTAGGTTGATCATCGGGCCGGCGGTGACAGTGAGATCACCGGCTTGGTAAGTGATGTCGTAGTTGGATGCCGCAAACGTGCCGCCGGTTGCCGCCGTCGGCACCACGGAGCCGGCATGGGTGCCCGGAGTGGCGTCCGCCGCGGCACCGTCGCCATAGGTGAGCGTCACCGATTCAATGGTGTCCGGGCTGACCAAGCCGTCACTCGTGAACGCCGTGGCACCAGTCACAGGACTGCTAAGCGTATTGCCGAACGGCTTGGTGACGGGGGGTGCCGTGACCGTCAGCGCCTTGGGGCTCACCGTACTCGGTGCCATCACAACGTTGACCGGAGCTGCGCCCGTGCTGGCGCACACAAGATTGCCTGAGTAAGGCGAACCGGCCACAGTTGCCGTCGCCGCGAGACGCACATAGAGGGTGGTTGAGGCAATCGCACCGGCAGTTCCGACCGTGAGCGGCGCGGCGTTGGTGCCGACGTTGGCCGAAAAATCCGACACCGTGGATACTTGAAAACCAGGAGGCGGCGTGATTGAGATCGCGGCTGTCATATTTGCACCCGCAACCGAGAATTGGGTCGGGGCGGAAGCCGTGCCATAAGTCGTGTTCACCGCTGCTGGAGTGCCAGTGGTCGTGATCGCCGGGTTCGCCACTGGAACGGGGACCAAGGCAATGCCGCGGAAAGCTGTGTTAGATCCAGCCGTGGCAAGAAGCGCCGGCGTGCCGGTGAGGGTTCCGCCATATCCCGAGCTGTCTGTTAGACAGGCAATCTCGCCGCCGCCAGTCGCTCCTGAGCCGCCTTTGCGCGTCACATAAAGCGTAACCGTCGAACCGGACACAACGCCGGCAAGCCCACGATAGCCGTCTGCCGCCGTGCCCACAGTTCCCTTGGCGGTCCAAGTGGTGCCATCAAAGGAATACTTCTGGATGCCTCCCGTCCCCGCCGTGTCGTCGCACACATAGAGTGTGTCCATGCCAGCGACAGAAGCACTGAGGTCGGCGAGGAAGAACCCATACGGGCTACCCGCAACGGGAAAACCCGGCAGATTGGTGATGGTTTGTCCGCTCGCCGTGGGCAAACCGGCACCGACGGTGCCAAGGCGGACGGCAGATCCCGACGAATCGGACACATACAACCGCCCGCCGAAGATACCCGCCTGCCGCAGATTGGTCACCGTCGTGCTGAGCTGCGTCGATGTGGTTCCTCCCAAAGCAGTGTAGCGGATGCCGCCCGCCCCGCCCGCAATCCAGAATGCCGTGCCGTCCACTGACACCGCGCTGCGCGGGCTGCTGCCAGTCGACGCATCGCTGAGCGCGGTGGTGGTGTCAACCGTGCCGTTGGAATCCACGCGACCGATCACGCGGTTGACCGCTGCCGAAGTTGTGCCGGTTAGGCTTGAAGTATTGCTGGTCGCAGCGTCATATCCGGTAAGAACCAGATATTGTCCGTCGGTGGAGCGGGTCAACAGCCCTTCCGACGTGGATGTGCCGGCGGCAACCATCTGTTTGTTAGAACCGCTGGCGCTCGTGGGCATCGGAATCGATTGATCCAGGACGCCCGCTGGAGTGTATTCGTCGATGAAGACGGGATTGCCGGTGTTGACGAGCGAACCGGTGCCGCTGCCGACACGATAAACCGCCAGATTGCCTGCGGTGAATGCCGCAGCCCGAGCGGTCCCGACCGTAGGCAGCCATGCGAGGCAACCGAGCAATATTGCGCCAATTCTAAACGGAAGGAGGTCGGGTCGTTTCATGAGGTTTGGGAGTTTTGATTTGCATGCGCCAGCGAACGTGGCGGACGTGCGCAAGCTATCGCGAGACCCCAAACCCTCAACCACGCAATTGCGACAGTATCGACACAATGCTATAACTCCAGTGTGACAATATTGTTTGAGAGAACCGCTTGCATGCTCCTGTCCAAAAATCAAATCCTATCCTTATGCCAAAGCTGGACAGCCCACCTGACCTGATTTTCATTGATGTCGAATCCCTGTGGCTGGCAGGAAAGCTCAAGCTATCGGTTTCCTCAACGCGGCCGCTGGCGGCAGTGATGCTGTACGCGGTTGCCACTTCGCCGGAACAGTGGAGCATCCGCTGGTGTCGCGATCCTAACTGAACGTCCGCGCTGCGGTCCGGGTCTTGGAGATTGGACATTCAGCCCGCTCCGGAAAAATTCTGCCGGGGATATTCTTGACACCCCGCGGCATCCGGCCATAACCTCACGCAAACAAATGGCACGCAACAAACACATAGGTATTCTCACCGCCGGGGGCGACTGCCCGGGGCTCAATGCCGCAATCCGCAGCGTGGGCAAGGCGGCCCTGAGCCGTGGCATGGAAGTCACCGGCTTCAAGGATGGGTTTCGCGGGCTCGCGCAGAACCTCTGCCAACCGCTCGACAAGGCCGCCCTGGCCAGCATCCTCACCGTCGGCGGCACCATTCTCGGCGCCGGTCGCGACAAGCCCCACCGCATGGAGA
>JBAXPF010000343.1:0-4647 GCA_037132955.1 Verrucomicrobiota bacterium
GTGGCGGTGAGGCCGACGAGCAGGCAATCGAAGTAGCGGAAAATCTCGCGGTAGCGCTGATAGACCGAGCGGTGCGCCTCATCGATGATGACCAGATCGAAATGGCCGATGCCGAAGCGAGCGGTGCCGCCGTCGGTCTCGTCGATGAGTCCCATCATGGTGGGATAGGTGCAGACATAGACGCGGCCCTCGGTGTTCTTTTCCGTGACCAGATTCACCGGGCTGGAATCCGGCAGGTGGGACTTGAAGGCATTGCCGGCCTGGTTGACCAGAGCGACCCGGTCGGCGAGGAAAAGGATGCGCTTGGCCCAGTTCGCCCGCTGGAGGACATCCACCAGGGCGATGGCGACGCGGGTCTTGCCGGTGCCGGTGGCCATGACGAGCAGGGCCTTGCGCTGCTTCTTGGAAAAATGCTCGCAGATGCTGGTGATGGCGCGTTTCGCATAGTAGCGCTCGACGATCACCCCATTGATAGAAACCGTACTTAAAGGCTTGCGCGTGCCGCGGCGGAGGATGAGACGGGCGAGTTCTTCCTTCTTGTAGAATCCGGACACGCGGCGTGGCGGATAGGCCGTATCATCCCAGATCCATGTCTCATAGCCGTTGGTGTAGAAAATGACCGGACGCTGGCCATACATCGCCTCCAGGCAATCGGCGTAGAGCTTGGCCTGCTGCTGGCCCGCGCGGGCGTCCACCGTGGTCTTCTTCGATTCCACAATGCCGAGCGGCTTGCCGTCATCTCCCCAGAGCACGTCGTCCACGTAGCCCTTGCCGGCTTGGTTCGGCATGCCGGTCACCTCGAATTCCTTGTCGCGCTTCTGGTCGAGCGGCCAGCCGGCGCGCTTGAGTTCGAGATCGATGAGGTAATGACGGGTATGCGCCTCCGTGTAGTCGTGGGTGTCCGGCTTTTTCTCCGCAGCGGCCTTGGCTGCCGCGAGGTGGGCGCGGAGGAGTTGGAGTTCGGAATCGAGCGCGTCTTTCTCCTGCTCTCGCTGGAGGGCTTCCTTGGCCTGCTCTTCCAGCTGCTTTTCCAGTGCCTCCAGTTCCTTGCGCGGGACGGCCGCCGCGGTGGTGACCGGCTGGGGCACGCGGGCATCCGACCATGCGGCGCCGTCGCGGGAGGCATCCGGCGCGTAGGTGCGGGTGAGCCAGTAGCAGAGGTGATGCAACTCCTTGACCACCTGCATGGCGTCCAATTGGCGGATCTGGCGCGACTCGTGGACGGCCTGATTGCCGACCTGCTGAATGATCCGGGCTTTCTGGAATACCGCTTCCGGCAACAGGTTGCGGAATCCGGGATCATGAATCATGGCACCGAGGCTGGAGTCATACGGCATCCGTAGACTGGTGTCGTAGCGGTAGAGCCAGCGGACAGCGACCTCCAGCGCGAAGCGGGCGTGGAAGCAGGCGGCGCGCGGATCGCCCATGATCTGCTCTTCAGCCCTACGGGATGCTTCCGCCAGGTCCTTGAACGCTAGGGGCAGGAAGGTGAAGTTGGAACTCATCGGACGATGAGCATCTCCTATCAGGTCACTCGCCGCGAACCTAGCGGAAAATCAGCAAATTTAAGCCACCCGCTCCGCATGCTTGATGATGCCGAGATCGACGGCCAACTCAGGCCGTAAGCTTCCGCCCGTCTCCACTCAATATGAGATCCTCGGTTTCCACTGTCAGAACGTGCCGCTTCAGTTCCGCGAGTTGAGTGGCATCCAGCACTTCCACTCCCTCGTGCCGGAGGTCGTGCGCAACCAAGCTGGCATTTTCATAGTGGGGAGTATTTTTGTTCGCTGGGAAAGCCAGCGGGAATACCAGCACATTCGGAGCTTCGCCAAAATGCCTCAAGCGCCGGATTTTCTGCAGCCAGGCATCTCCATGTTCGAGAATATGAACGGGAGTGGAACCGGCGAGATACAGCGGCTTGATGGCGCGCAGCACCGGCTCCTCGGGACCCTTGCGATAAGCAAAGGGGAAACGGGCATGGTAAGCTTCCGGACCCACCACCGCCTCTTTCCAGGTTTTCACCACGTTCCACTCGCAGAGCTGGCGCCTGACCTCGTCGGTCAATTGTTTCTCCTCGGGGGCCTCAGACATCTCGATCTCACGTAGCACCAGTTTATTGAACCGCCGGTCGAGCCAGCCTTCGATATCCGCCTCGATAACCGTTCCCCGCGCCTGATAACGAAGATTTCCACCGCGGGGCTGCGTGAGTGTCTGGAAAAGCAGGCCTCCATCCATTTCTGCGAGCTCCAAAGTACGGGTCCCGCGTCCTTGGTTGATCTGGGCTCCGAGCTCGATCCATTCCTCATTTAGATGCCGCAAAGTTTCGCGAAATTGCCGCCGATCGAGTTCCGGGAAAAAACCGGCCAGCCGCGTGGTTTTGGCAGGCTTCTGCAAACGCCAGTGCAGCGTGCGTCCGCCCGGATCGACGGCAAACACGCCCACAATCACGAACTCGCCCTGATCCGCATAGGGGATCAGCTCGATCGTGCCGTGGAGCAATGCGGTGGTTTTCATGGTGAATTGGGGTGGAATATCGTCCAGAATTCGTCAGGAGCATCGAACGGCAGGCGGAGAATGTCCAGAACTTGTGATCGGAATGTCGGTCTCCGCTCTTGGACCCCCTGTAGCCAGTCCGGCGGCAGTTCTTGCCAGAAGACGTCGAACTTGTCGAAAGCTTTCCGCGCCCGGGCCAGCCATTCCGCACGATGGCTGCTGTTCAGCCAATGCGCAGCCTGTTGACGTGCCAGATGTAGCTGGGGCAAGCCTCCCTGATTCCATTCCGGATCGAAGCCATTGTCGTGATCGATCAGGAAAAACCGGCTCCCCGGACTTACCATCATGGCATTCGGATTTCCGCCCAGAGGTCCGAGGATGCGGTCCGCGTTCTGAATCCAAGCATCAAAGACGAGTGTCTCGGCCAAAATTCCGGGTCGGATACGACCTTGATCACGTGGCTGAACATCCGCAGCACCCGGCCCGAGGGAGACCGATGCAAATGCCGGACCGGGCTTCAAATCCGAATGGCCAGCCGCGCGGCAGAGCTCCACCGGAAGATCCACAAGATCAAAATCCGGAATCGGCAAGCCCAGTTCCCTTGCCAGTCTCGCCGCGAGCCATTCGCTGATAAGGGAGTCGGGCAGACTGCCGAATGGTTTCACATAGAGAATACGCCCGCGCTCGTCCTCGCAGAGAAACGGTCGGATCGAGACCCCGGACGGGGCCCGGCCCAACACGGCGGTGACTCGGGTGCGTGGCATGGCTGGATCTTGATCCATTCCGTCAACATTCAGAGTTCCCCACGGAAAGCGCGGTGCTGGAGGGCGGCGAAGAGGGCGGCGAGTTCGGTGAGGTGGGCGCGCTGCGCGGCCTTCTGGCGCTCGATGGATTCGACGATGGCGGCGAAGCGGCGTTGGAGTGTAAGAGGGGGGAGTGGAATTGTCAGATCACCAAGTACTTTTTGATTAATATTCTGGATGTTGGCACCCTGTCCGCCTTGCAGCATGCATGATCTCATAGAGGCCGTTCGAAATAAATGTGTTAGGTATGTCGCAACTAACTGCGAATCTTCGATACGGTATCGGATGCAAAAGCCGCCGAATGTGACCGGGTTATCGTTTGGGTGGATGGACAGACATCTGCCCACCAAAGCTCTATTACCATTGGATCGAACAAACACGATGTCGCCTTCTTTCAGTAGGTATTCTTTGGGCGGCATCGAGTTGAGGCTGAGGCTAGGAAGCTTCGAAACATCGTCGATTCGTGATCGAGATCCAAAGTTCCCGACGCCTAAGCAGGTGACTTCTATTCCTTTCTCGGATTTTCCATAGTTCAGACCGTTCTTGAAGGAACCATGGTTCGTCAGCGAATCATTTACCCACCCCATCGGATTCTCGACCGGATCGCCGAAGAGGGTGAGGAAGGTGGATTGGAGGAGGGCGTCGAGTTGGGCGAGGGCCTCGCGGCGCTTGGCGCGCAAGGCGTCCGCCGCATCCAGAATCGCCGCGATGCGCTTCTGCTCAGCGAGGGGCGGGAGGGGGATTTCAATTTCGTTAAGTGTTTTTACCGAAAGATGTTTGACCGTGACAAAGGGTGTCGCATCTTCGATTTTCTTGAGTGCGGCAGGAAGGAATCTTCCCAGATAGCCACGATCAATGGTTCGTGAAAGGGAGTCGATCTTGCAGACTCGTTGGTTGAGTAGCGCTGGTTCCGAGTCCCAACGTGCAAGGTTGAATTCACCATCCATGCCAATCAGGTAATCTCCCTTTTTGACAAGATATCGTTCGTCGTATTCACCAGAGAAATACGTTTCTGATCTACCACGGATGACATCGCGAATTCGGATGATCGGCATACCTTTCTCTTCGTCATTGAAGAGATTAGATTTAAAGGCGAAGCCAGAAAGAAATGTGGCTAGACCACCGAGTCGCTCGGTCTTCATTTCAGCAACCCCTCCAATTCTTTTCTGCCCTTGGTGATCTTGTCTTCGCGATTCATTTTGCATTTCCCCATCGTGATTGTCTTCAGCGCCAACGGCGCATCATTCCTCAGCCCAGGGCAACGCCCTGGGTTTCCGTCCGTTGGAATCCCGCGCACCAACGGTGCGCGATACCACGGCGCGCCGGACCACACCGCCCCGGATCGCGGCCC
>JBAXPF010000344.1:0-4627 GCA_037132955.1 Verrucomicrobiota bacterium
CTCACCGCGAACAATCGCCACGGCCGTTTCATCACACGACGACTCAATTGCCAATATCAGGGACACGCCGGAGAACCTAGCAGGTCGCGCCGCCACTCGCCCATGAAAAAATTCGCTCACGCGTCAGCCATCATTGCTGGCGCAGCAGCGCGAGCTTCACCAACTTCGCCGCTTGTTTGCGAATCTCCGCGATTTGCTCCTTGGTCGGATCCTTGCCACTTTCAATGACCATCTCATGACGCAAGCCCGCGAGAATGTCACGCATTTCAAGGTAATTGGGGCGCTCGGAAATCCGCGGTTCCAAGCCGGCCACCGACTCGGCATAATAGTCCGCGATGTCCTCGCGCATGATCTTGCTGGCCCGCTCCTCGGAAAACTGTTTGTCCACCGCGGCCACCGCAACCTCCAGTGCCCGGATCCAGCCACCCAACGAAATCAAGTGCGCCAGATCCGCATCCTTCAATGTCACCAACTCAATCTCCACATCCTTTTGCGTCGCCCGCAGCTCGTTCTTCAATTGCTCAACCTTGCCTTTCTTCGCGCTGTCCAACAAACTGGCCGAGTGCCGGTTGACCCGGTCGCCGGCGCCCAATGCCTTGCCATAGCGCGTGAGATCCTTGGCCAGGGCTTCCACTTTTTCCATCTGCCCGGACTGCACCACGAGGAAGCCATCGGCGATGAGAAACCCCAACTCGATGGCCAGATCCGCCCGATCCAGCGGCATGCGAGCGGGCATCTTGCGCTCAACGTCGGTCATCGGAATGGGCATCAAAAATTGCAAGGTGTCAAACAACTTGGCGATCGAAGGTGCCGTGAACTCATTGACCGCCAACTCCTCGAGCCGATGCGGGTCGTCCAACAAATCCTCGGGCACCTCCCCCTTGTCCTTGGCGGGCTTTGCCGCATCCGCAGCCGCCGCTTTGGGCGCTCCCTTGACTGCGACGGATGGCGGTGGCGCCGCCAGCGGCAAGCCAAACGTCATGAGAACTCCTGCAATCCCAAGCACAATTCGTTTCACGCCCGGATTGTGCCATGGTCCGGACGCCTGCGCAACCTGCAAATCTTGTCAGCCGCGGCATGCCCGGAAAAAATCCCTGAAAAATTCGTTTGCCAAGCCCCCGAAGATGACCCAGAGTCCGCGGCGTAGGGACGACGGAGCGATGGTTCGCGTTGTAATGCCGATCCATTGGTAGGGTTCATACCCCCCTGTTCCTCCACCTCGGCACACCCACCAGCCGCTTTTTTTCTCCAAACCGTCTCCCCGACGCGTCGATCTTTGATCTTGCTTGTCGGTTTCGCAATCCCGCTTCACCCCCAATTCCAGAAATACATTTATGGCCGGTCACAACAAGTGGTCAAAGGTCAAACATATCAAGGCCAGAGTCGATGCCATCAAAGGCCGGGTCTTCAGCAAGTGTGCCCATGAAATCGCCCTGGCAGCCCGTGCCGGCGGCGGTGACCCGGCGACCAATGCCCGGCTGCGCACCGCCATCGACAATGCCAAGGCGGCCTCCACACCCCGTGACAACATTGAACGCGCCATCAAGAAAGGCACCGGCGAACTCGGCGGCGAGGCCATTCAGGAAGTCACCTACGAGGGATACGGTCCCGCCGGTATCGCCTTCATCATCGAAATGGCCACCGACAACCTCAACCGCTCCGCCGCCGATATGCGCTCGATTTTTACCAAGAACGGCGGCAGCATCGCCACGCTGGGCAGCGTTTCCTATCAATTCGACCGCAAAGGGGAAATCCGCCTCAACGCCGCCGGTCTGCCCGATGAACAGATCATGGAAGCCGCCATCGAGGCCGGTGCCGATGACGTCCAGAGCGATCTTGACGAACACCTCATCCTCACCGCTCCCAACGAACTCGGCACCGTGGCCAACGCCCTCCGCCATGCCGGTTTCCAACTCACCTCGGAAAAACTTGTATCCGTCCCGCAAGTCCCCAGCATCGTCACGGATGCCACCATCGCCCGCCATGTCATCAAGCTTTACGATCTGCTGGATGACTACGCGGACACCCTCAATGTTTTCACCAACTTCGAAGTGGCGGACGAGTTGTTAGATCAACTCGCATCCTGATTCCACCAGCCAGCGCGCATGCCGCAACGCGACGTCCGCAGCTTCCGCCCGCCATCATCACCCCGCCTGCCAATTTCCCCGCCGCGCCAGCCGCACCCACCAGACCCGCTTCCGGATGACTAACAACGACCACGACCAACCCATGCCGCCCGCTGCGGCAACCACTGGCCAGGCCCCGGCCCCCGCCCGCAAACGAGCGGCCAAAAAAGCGGCCGCGCCAACGACCGCATCCGCGAATCCGACTGCTGCCAAGAAAAGCGCCCGCAAAGTGCCGGCCAGGGCCGTTAGAAAAATCGCCGCCACCACCAGTGACAGCCATGAGGCGGTGGCTGCCGCGGTGGCCCGCAGCGAAAGTGAACCCGCGCCTGCCACCCGCAAACGCAAGACAGCCACCAAAGCAGTTGCGGCTTCCAGCAGCGGTAGGGACAATCCCCTGCCTGCGGCTTCCAGCAGCAGCGAAACCGCGGCCACAGCACCCGTCAAGAGTGCCCCTCCGTCCGAAGCCACTCCCGAGGTTGCGCCACGGCGCATCGGACGCGTCCCCGGCGGTGGCGCCGTCACCCCGCGGCGAACCACCCATTCCCTGACGGAATCTCACCAGCCAATAACCCCGCCCAGCCCCCAAGCCCCGGCGGAGGCTCCCGCCATGATTCCAACCGCGCCACCGGTTGCGCCACCGGTCGCATCCGAGGCCATGGGTATGCCGGCCCCGCCCGCCGCTCCGGCACCTCCGTCCCATCCTTACGCCCCACACGGCAACCCTAACAACCCTGCCAACCCGAACAATCTTAACAACCCCAATGGGGGCAGCCGCAGCAAGCGCCGCCGCGAAAAGCGCAAACAAAACCGTCACCAAGGGCAGAACCGCCACCAAGGACAAAACCGTCCCCCCCTCCACCCCGACTCTAACCGTCCGGAGCCGGAGGCCATCCGCCCGCTTTTTCTAGCAGGTCCAAAGGTCGAGGCCAATGGCATGCTCGAACTCGCTCCCAAAGGCTTCGGTTTTCTGCGCGTCCCGAAAAAAAACTTCGAGCAAGCGCGCGATGACGTGTTTGTGCCACCGGAGCTGATCCGGCGTTACAACCTGCGTCTGGGCCAATGGCTGCACGGTCTCTATCAGGATGGCTCGCGCGGCCCGCAACTGGTGGAAATCACCCAGATCAACGGCCTGACGCCGGAAGAAGCGGCCAAGCTCCCCCACTTCGACGAGCTCAAGGCGATCAACCCGACCAAGCGCCTCAGCTTTGAGACCACACCCGAGCGTTACACCACGCGCGTCATCGATATCATGACGCCTGTCGGCCGCGGCCAGCGCGGTCTGATCGTGTCCCCGCCGCGCTCTGGCAAGACCACCATGCTGCTGCACACGGCGGAAGCGGTGCGCGAGAAATACAGCGACTCGCTCCACCTGATGGTACTGCTTGTGGATGAGCGCCCGGAAGAAGTCACCGAGTTCCGGCGTGCATTGCCCGGCGCGGAAATCTACGCCAGCTCCAATGATGAAGTCGCGCGCAACCACTGCCGCATCGCCGAGCTGGCCATCGAGCGTGCCAAGCGCCTCGTCGAGGCGGGCAAGGATGTGTTTCTCCTGATGGATTCCATCACCCGTCTGGCCCGCGCCTACAATGCCACCATGAACAACGTCGGCCGTGGCACCGGCTCCGGCGGCATCACCATCGGCGCCCTGGAAGTCCCCCGCCGCCTCTTCGCCGCCGCCCGCAACACCCGTGGCGGGGGCTCCCTCACCATCCTTGCCACCGCTCTCATCCAAACCAACTCGCGTGCCGATGAGGCGATTTTCCTCGAATTCAAGGGCACCGGAAACATGGAACTCGTCCTCGACCGGAAGATCGCCGAAAACTATATCTATCCGGCAGTTGACATCTTCAAGTCCGGCACCCGTCGCGAGGAACTGTTGCTGCCGGAACACATGCTGCACAAGATCCACCTCATCCGCCGCGGCCTCTCCGGCCACCGCCCGGTCGAGGCCATGGAGCGCTTGCTGTTCTTCCTCAAGAAATTCCCTAACAACCCGCAGATGCTCCTCGAGATCAAAGGCTGATCCGGGCACCGCGCCTCCCGCCGTCACCTATGACCCGCGACGACGAACCCGCCATCGAAGTTGAGGTGCTCGCAATCGACGGTGCCGCGCCGCCGCCCCCCGGGAACGCCAACGGCACGCCGGACGCTCTCTATCAGGACGAGAGCGACGCGGCGGCAAGCCACACCCGGGCCCATTGGCAGAGCTGGCCCGGGCAGGTCCGCACACTGCACCCGTTGTGGTGGCCGGTGCTCATGGTGGGCGGCTGCATCCTGCTGGCGCTTTTTCTAACACTCGGGCTGTGCGTGGCAATCCTGTTCACCGTCTATCGGATTGTCAGGGGTTTCCTCAGGGCGCTGTTTGGGTGAAGGGCATAAAGAAAGTTCTGGAGTTGGCCGGCGGCGTGTAATAGAAGGGGCCGGTTCAGGAAAGCCCGCAAGACTTGGCCCACCGCGACCGTTGTTGTCTGGCTTCTTGAAGACTTCTCCGGGACTCGGGG
>JBAXPF010000345.1:0-4614 GCA_037132955.1 Verrucomicrobiota bacterium
GCGTGCCTGGCGCATGGGCCGGGCGCCTGATTAAACTCACCCTCCAGGGCACACCGGCGCGAGAATCTCCTCGGTGCGGCGGCAAATATAGTGGCTGAGGCTCTGGAGCGTGTCATTCTTGGGGTTGATGGACCAGAGGATTTCATCAAACGCGAGAATTGTCTGGCGGGCAACGTTGGCCACCTCGGTGTTGTGCTGGCGTGAGGTGTTAGGCTCCGTGTCCGGTTTGGCCGCCAGGCTGCTGAGGATCGAGATGTGCGACAAATTGGCGCCAATCTCGTCGTGGAGATCACGGGCAATTCGGGCGCGTTCCCAGTCGAGCGCGTGCTGGCGCTGCAGCCGCAAACCTAACAAATGACGCGACGCCGCCCACGCCAGACTGAGACCCACACTCGCGAGCAACAACCAAAACCACAGTTGCTGGGTCACCGGCAACAACACATCCAGTTCCACTCGTTGCGGTGCCCCGCGCTGGCGTCCGGCAATGCCGATGCGCCACATATATTCACCGGCCTGAACGATGCCGGTGACTTCGCAGCCGCTCGTCGCACCCAGCACCAACGGCAGACGGCTGTAAACAAACAGATAACCTTCGCGCGCACCCGCATCGGTCAGTTCGATTTGCATCGCACCACGCCCGCAGCTGACCCGCTTGGTCTCGGCGGCGCCACAGAAAATGTGCAGGTTGGAACCGACCAGCACCGGCTTGTTAGGCGTGCGGTCCAGATCGGTGAAGCACAATTGTTGGGACGCCGACGGTGCCAGCGTCGGGGTGATCCATGAGCCTTTGGCCACCCCCAGATAGCGGTTGTCCCAAAACGACCAGACCGCATAGCGACGATGCGGGTCCATCCCGGCCTGCCCAAAATCCAGGGTGATGGCCGCCTCGCTGGTGCCCGGGTTCCACAGCAAGGCGACGGTGGAGTCGCCCCAGTCGCGCCGGACGTGACTGACCAGGCGCGGCCATTCCTTGTTGGTGCCCAGATCGAGCACCTCGCTGCGTTCATGGGCCGGCGGGGTGAGCACCTCGACGTTGCGCCAGTTAGGTTTGAAGCTATCCCAGTGCCAGGGATCGGAGGTGGTGGCCGCTCCACAGGACAAGCCCACCATGCTCATCCACGTGCGCACCAGCGGCCAACCGCCGGCCACCGCGCTGACGTTGGTGATGTCGGTTCCCATATAATAGTTGCCATTGTCCACCGCGAACCAACGGTCATGGAGTTGATAGGACCGCAGCACCTCGGTCATGGCACTGCGGACCCCGTTGCGATCGGCCGCCACACCGGTGCGGCTCGCGTCCACCAGTCCCACCGTCGCCCGGTCCGCTTGGAAATCGCAGTATAACAGATAGGCATCGTCCCCGGCGGCCTCCCGCAATTTGGCAAAGCCTTCCCGCATCACCTCAAAGGAAGTTTTTTTTCGATCCTCCCCGGCCATGACCTCAACCCCATAGAAATTGATTTTCAGATAGCTGAAGCCTCCGTGGACGGCATGCCGGATGCGCTCGGCGAGACCCTCCCACCCTGCCTTGTCCACCAGCGGCGCTTGCCCGCGCTTGGCCGGAAATCCCAGTTGCAACCCGGGCCGCGCACCGGTGGCCGCGATGCGTTGCGCGTAATAGGCCAGTCCTTCCGGAAACTTCGCGTTCACCTCCTCTTCGCCACTCACATTCTCATACCCCTCGTCGATCTGCATCACCTCGGGCCGCAACCGGTCTGCCGACTCAGCCGCCGCCGCCGTCACATCCAACACATCTTTCCCAGTCACGTTGCCGGCCAGAAAATACCAACTGCTCCAGCCGGACAAGGCACCTTTGGCGGTGCGCGCGTGGTGAGTATTGCCGACCCACGTGGCCCACCGCGCCAGGGCCGGCTGTGGTGGCTCAAGTAACAGTACCACCTGTTGCCCCCAGCGCGTCTCGCCCGCATCCACCTGAACCCCGCTCATTTGAGCTGTTAAGTCCAGTGTCACCGCGCGTTCGCCGGGATGGGTGACCCGGGTGTTGAGGTAGGCACACGGCGTGCCCACCGGACCGAACAGCAAGCCGGCGCCATCCCGGCGATACAAGCTGCCATACTCCCACACCTGCAGTTGCGTGCGAATGTCGCCTAACGATGTTTCGTGGCCATTGACCGGATCCATGGCAGTAACCAGCCAGTCGGCCTCCGCGCCGATCACTTGCAGTACCGCAGCCACCGGCGTCACGGAAAAAAGGGTGACGGGTTGTGGACCGGCATTGCGGATGCCCGCCTGCGCCAACACCCCCGGCACGCCGGCCACCCGGCCAAGCCGGAATAACAAGTCCACCTGCGCCTCCGCAAACCGCAGCGTGGTCTCGCGTACTTCCGCCACCCCATACGGCGTTTCCTCGCTGCGTTGCTGCGGCGCGCCAACTACCACCCCGCCGGTCGAGGCCAACAACTGTTGAGTGCCACCCACCCCGATGTTGACCGAAAAACCGCTGCGAAACCCTCTCAGGCCAGGTGCTGTCACGCTGAACGAGCGGCCGTCAGCGGCGAGAAATGCGGTCACCGCCGCGCCGCCCGTGTCCGGCATCGCGCCCGCCGACCGGCCCGTGATCAACCACGCCAGCACCAGCAAGCAACTGCTCCAACGACCATGATTCACGGCCCCAGCTCTGGGCGAACGAGGCACCCAAGGCAAGCGAATACGGCTGTTTCATGGGCAGGGGAGGATCGGAGTCCGCCCTTCCTTGGTGATCACGCCTGAACTGCTGAAACAGGCCCGACATCCATCAATACCCATGACTTGTGCCTACAACCGCTTCACGTGCAAGGTGAGAGTGTGGGTGCTGCCGGTGCGGGGGTCGGTCGCCGTTAGGGTGTGGGTGCCGGGGCTGAGGTGGATGACCGGCTCGGGGACGGCGGGCTCGATGCGCAAGGTGGCGGATTTCCACCGGGCGACGCCGGGCAGATTGGTCACCGGGCGGAGCCGGTCGGAACCAGAGGGAATTTCCGGATCTAACAAGAACGTGGCGTGATTTTCCGGGAGGATGATGCGCAAGGGTTCGAGTGCAGCGGGCGCAGGGTCCAGCACGAGGTCGCTGCGGCGCAGGTTGTGCCGACTGGCAAACCATGCAGCATAAATGGGGGCGAGCAGCGCCTTGCCGGTGGCATCGTAATCGGCGGCGGTGGCAGCGGGTGGCAGACGGTCGGGCGGGGCAAGGTCACGGCAGGCGTTGGGGTTGTTAGGAAATTCGGAGTCGGCGAGCAGTTTGCCGTTGCGCGCATCGATGGTGATGTCGAGCAAGCCGGGCGGACGCCTGAATCCGGGCAACGGGCGTCCCTCATACAACCTGAGCATGGCCCGGTGGAAAATCGGAGCCGCCCCAGTGACGCCCGAGATACCTTTCATCGGCTGGTTTTCAAAGTTTCCGGCCCACACGCCAACAGTGAATTCCGGGGTGAAGCCGAGGCACCAATTGTCATGAAAATCCGAGGAGGTGCCGGTTTTTACCGCACAGGGAAAGGGCAAATCCAGCGGTCCGCCGGACCGGAATGCCGGCACCCGGGCATTGGCGTCCGCCAGAATGTGGGTGATGAGATAGACATGCTGCGGATCCAATAATCTAACGGGTTCAGCGGCGTCGGGCGCATCGCAAAACAATTTCAACGACCGCTGGACTCCCTCGCGAGCAAGGGTGGCATAGGCGTTGGTTAGGTCCAACAATCTCACCGGAGCATTGCCAAGGGTGAGGCCGAGCCCATAGACAAACGGATCATCTCCCGGCATGGCAACACCGAGTTTTGTTAGCATGTCAAACAACGGCGCCGGGCCGCCGATAGCATTGAGTTGGCGCAGCGCGGGCACATTGAGCGAGCAGGCCAGGGCGGTGCGGAGAGTGACGGGACCACGATAGGCGCGGTCGTAGTTTTCCGGCAGGTCCAGTCCCTGCGGGGTGCGAAACGGGCTGGGAATATCCGCTAGAATCGATGCTGGAATCAATGATTCACGCCGCAGTGCCAACAGATAGGTGAAGGGCTTGAGGGTGGATCCAGGGGAGCGCGGAAGCATCGCCCCGTTGAGCTGGCCACCCCGTGGATCCTCCCAAGACGCGGAGGAAACCAGCGCGAGGATTTCGCCGGTCGGGTTGTGAACGACGACAACGGCGGCATGGCGGAGATTGGCGGATTTGAGTTTGGCGGTCTCCTCGCTGACGATGCCTGAGATCGCGCGCTGCAAGCCAAGATCAAGGGTGGTTGGAATCCGGGGGGGGGCGTTCTGAAACCGCGCTTGCGCCGCGAGCCACGGCGCGGGCAGGGATGCGGGATGGTCGTCATGTCAGGGAAATGAAGGACGTTTCTCCTGCTTACAACTACTTCGCCCTTTTCCAGGAGGTCGTACCTCAGGGGAACATCCTCCAGGTGATTTTCAGCAAAAAGATCATTGATTTTTAACCCAATCAGCTCCTCCCGGCTTCTGCCGGTCAGAACCTGCATATAGGTATTGGCCCCGATAATGATCCCGTTTTTCGCACCCATGAGGATACCATCAACGGCAAATTCCACCAAATCCCTGTATTTCATTTCACTGACAGAAAGTGCTTTAAGGGTTTGCATTCGCTCAATTTCGCTTTTTTTCCTTTCGGCGATT
>JBAXPF010000346.1:0-4593 GCA_037132955.1 Verrucomicrobiota bacterium
ACCCGGTGATCGGCACCGTCGGCGACCTCATCAAGGCGTTCAAATATCAAAGCATGCCCGGCATCGACCAGGTGTTCGCGTATGGCCGCGCCTCCCGCGCCTACAAAATTGTTAGTTCCGCGGGCTGCAACTACGACCGGCCGCAGGTGATGTGCGAGTGTTACGGCGGCATCAACAACATGCCCGTGGCCAACCTTTATAAGGAAGCGATGGACCAGTTCGCCAAGGGAATCAACACGATGGTGCCGCACGCCGTGTGGTATGACCAGGCGAAGATCATCTTCAAGCCGGATCTAACACCCGAGTCGGCCGCCTATGGTGCCGCATTGCCGGCCTATAACAAGTATATGGGACGCCTGCAGCGGATGCTGCAGGCCGGCCGGCATGTGGCCGATATCGCGGTGCTCTATCCGATCGCCACCTTGCAGGCAGGGTCGTGGTTTGGTCCCGGCGATCCCTATCAGGGATGCGTCGAGGTGCCGGAGGCCGATTACATGCAAGTGGGCGAGGCGCTGGCCTTGGGGGTGCGGCGGGATTTCACCTTCATCCATCCCGAGGTGCTCGACGAACGCTGCGCCGTCGAAGGCAACGCGCTGCGACTGAAAAACCCCGTCAATTGGGAGCGTTACCGCGTCTTCATCATCCCCGGCTCGCGGGCAATCAGCGTGAGCAGCCTGCGCAAGATCAAGCAGTTTTACGACCAGGGCGGTCAGGTGATCGCCACCACCCGCCTGCCCGACACCGCAGCCGAGTTCGGCAAGGACGACGAGGTACGCGCGTTGGTGGCCGCCATGTTTGGTGATGGGCCCAAGGCCACGGGCCAAGCCGCCGCCACCGGTCCAAGCAACGCCAAGGGTGGCCGCGCATGGTTCATTCCATCGCCCACCACCGCAGCCCTCGCATCCGTCCTCGACGAAGCGCTGCCGGATGCCGACGTGGCTATCCAGCACGATCAACCGCTCAAGGGCGGCAACCTGTCCTATATCCACAAGGTCAAGGAAGGCCTCGCGATCTACCTGATAGCTAACTCGTCCGACGAGCATCTGGACCTTCAAGTGCGGCTGCGGGGCATGCTTGCGCCATATCTCTGGGATCCGCACGACGGCAAGATCAGTGCCATCGAGTATGAGCATGTTGCCGGCAAGAGCGGCAGCATCACCCGCGTAAGGGTGAAACTTCCCCCGGCGCATTCCGTATTCCTCATCGCCGCCGACACCACTGACAAGAGCGACAACTGACATGAAAACATTGCTCACCAGCGCATGGATGGTTTTGGGTTTAGCGCTTTTAGCGCGGGGCTTGGAGAATGATCCGCGGGTGGCGGATTTTCGCCAGCCACCGAATCAGACCCGCCCATGGTGTTATTGGTATTGGATGAGTGGCAACATCAGCAAGGATGGGATCACCAAGGATCTGGAGGCAATGGCCAAGGTGGGCATCGGCACCGCTTTCATCGGCAACATCGGTGGCCAGGGACCGGCCGTCGGACCGGTCAAGGTTCTATCCGATCCATGGTGGGACATGATGACCCACGCGGTCCGCGAGGGCGGCCGCACCGGAGTCGATCTTGGCGTGTTCAATTCGCCCGGCTGGAGCCAATCCGGCGGCCCCTGGATCAAGCCAGAACAGGCTATGCGCTATATCATCCAGAGCGAAACCACGGTCAAGGGACCCCTGAAGTTTGCCGCCAAACTGCCGGTGCCGAAACAACCGTTCATGGATCTAACCGTCCTTGCGTTCCCGCGCCCAGCCGCTGACGACGACAACCTGACCACCCGCAAACCGGATGGCACTTGTCCCAAGGGGGATGTGCCGGCCAACCTGTTTGATCAAAATCCCGCCACGGTGTGCACGTTTGCCGCCAATGGCGACGCGGCCAATCCCACCACCTTGGCGCTCGATTTCAAAACCCCGTTCACGGCACGCAGCCTCACCCTAACACCCGCAGCCGCCAAGATCAAGGTGCGCGTGCAACTGGATGTGTCGGACGATGGCGCCACCTGGCGGTCGGTGCGCACCTTCGTGGTGGATCGCAGCAACAGTGATGTCAATGTCGGCCCGATAGTCTTTGGCGCGGTTTGCGTGGTGTTTCCCGAAACCACCGGACGCCACTGGCGGGTGGTGTTTCCCGGGCCGACCGGCAGGTTCGCACTTGTGGAACTCGATCTATCCGCCGCCGCGCGCACCGAACATTTCGTCGATAAGCAACTCGGCAAGATGTATCAGGAACCGGTCCCGCCATGGGATTTTTACGCGTGGCCCGCACAACCTGCTCTAACACAAAAAGCGCTGGCAATCGACCCACAGCAGGTGATCAACATCAGCTCCAAGATGGCGGCGGATGGCACTCTCACCTGGGAGGTGCCTGAAGGCGAGTGGGTGATCCAACGCATCGGGCTGACGCCAACCGGAACCCGCAACTCGCCGGCCAACCCGGAGGCCACCGGCCTTGAGTGCGACAAGATGAGCAAGCCACATATCGCCGCCCATTTCGACGCGCACCTCGGCGAGTTGCTGCGCCGCCTAACCGGGAGTGACCGCTCGGCGTTCAAATACTGCGTGGCCGACAGTTATGAGATGGGTTCACAAAACTGGACCGACGGACTCAGTGAAGTGTTCAATTCGCGCTATGACTATGATCCGCTACCCTATCTGACTTGCCTATCAGGGCGCGTCGTGGGCACACCCGAAATGACGGACCGGTTCCTGTGGGATTTGCGCCGCTTGGTGGCCGATGAAGTGGCCGACGGCTACGTCGGCGGGCTGCGCGAGGTGGCTAACAAAAATGGTCTCAAGCTGTGGTTGGAAAACTACGGCCACTGGGGATTTCCGGGCGAGTCGTTGCTGTATGGCAAAAACTCCGACATGGTAAGCGGTGAGTTCTGGTATGGCACCGGTGACAATCTTGGTTCTGTTGAGTGCCGCCTGGCCTCATCGGCCGTGCATGTCTACGGCAAGAATGTTTGCTTTGCGGAAGCCTTCACCAGCCAGAATGATTTCAAGCGCACACCGGCCCAGTTGAAGACGCGCGGCGACAACATGTTTGCACAAGGGATCAATCATTTCGTTTTCCATGTCTATGTCCATCAACCCGATGACAGCAGCAACATCATCACGCCCTGGTTCGGCCTGCCGATGCACCGCAAGAACGCCTGGTTCTTCGAGGCGAAAAGCTGGGTCGATTACCTGCGCCGCTGCCACTACCTGCTCCAGCAGGGACGTTACGTGGCGGATGTGGCCTACTTCTGCGGCGAAGACGCGCCCATGATGAACGGCCCGCTGGAACCCGCGCTGCCACCCGGCTACTCTTATGACTTCATCAACGGCGACGCCATCATGAACCGCCTCACCATGCAAGACGGCCGCTTCACCTTGCCCGACGGATTGTCCTACAAATTGTTGGTGCTGCCACCGATCAAGACGATGCGCCCCGAGTTGCTCGCCAAGTTGAAGACGCTCGTCGAACAAGGCGGCGCAATCTATGGCCCTGCACCCGAACGCTCGCCGAGCCTCAAGAATTTCCCCACCTGCGATGAACAACTCCGGACCTTGGCCGCCAGCATGTGGCCCGCTCCAGCCAAAGATGGGGTAAGCGCCGCCGCCTTCCGCCTCGTGGGCGCGGGCCGGGTCCATACCCGGGGCGGGTTGGAGGCCGCCCTGCCGGAAGTCGGGTGCCGGCCCGATCTAATCGGCGGCGACACGCTGCGCTGGATCCACCGCCAGACCAGCGATGGCGACATCTATTTTGTGGCAAATACGTTAGGGACGCGACTGCAAGCGGCGCCGGTTTTCCGCGTGGATGCCACCTCGCAACCGGCATTCTGGAATGCGCTTGACGGATCGGTCACACCCTGCGGCCTGTTTGAGTTTGCAGTTGAGGCCGGCGGCGTGCGCGTGCCGCTGACGCTGGAGCCCGGTGAGTCGCGCTTTGTCGTGTTCGCCAAGACACACCGGGCGCAAGTGACCGGGCTTGCCGCGGTTGGCAATCCGGAGTGCGCGCTGCCCGCGCCCACGGTAACTTCAGACCCGACTCAAGCGACCCTCGTCACCTGGCAAAACCAACCGTATGATGTCACCCTGCCTAACAAACAATTACTCCGTGTCGAGGCCGTGGATTTGCCGCAGCCGCAGGTGTTGGCCGGCGCCGCCTGGCAGACCACCTTCCTCGAAGGCACCGCAGGCACCGCCCAATCCCGCGCGGTGTTTCAATTCAAGCAAGCGACCCTTGGCCGCCTGCGCACCCGTGTGATGCTCGACCTCGGACCGGTTTCTAACATGGCGCGAGTGGTCCTGAACGGCAAACCCTTTGCCACCCTCTGGTGCGCGCCTTACCGGTTGGATGTCACCGGCGCGATCCACGACGGCGACAACACCCTCGAAGTGTTTGTCACGGGCACCACGGCCAAGCGTCTCGGGCCCAAGGACCCCACGCCGGCAGGCTTGCCCGGCCCGATCCGGCTACTGGTCGGTGCCGAGATCCCGTTGGCGCAAAAGTAGCGCGCACAGATGCTCCGGACATGGAGCCGGATTGAGCCGCCCCTCTGTCCTCTGTCCTCTGTCCTCTGTCCTCTGTCCTCTGTCCTCTGTCCTCTG
>JBAXPF010000347.1:0-4592 GCA_037132955.1 Verrucomicrobiota bacterium
GGGAGAATCCCCCGCCGTTTCTCCCGCCGATCAACTCCCCATCTCGAATCCCATCGCGCACAAAGGCACTGATCGAAGATGCCAATGCCCGATCCGCTGCTCTTCTAACCGGCTCTGGCAATACTCTCCAACAATCGCGCCAACTCAATGCGCCTGGTCTGAAATGCCTGCTTATCGTCCTCTGCCTGCTGGGGAGTGAGACTGGCGGCGTCCAGGGCGAGGAAGCGGAGGCAACGGCGCTGGAAGCGGCGCTGGCGCCACAAGGGCAGATCCTCCAACACGCTGAGGCGCAAGTGCTGAAACTCCGCCGTGATCCGGCGCTGGAACTCGACCAGGTGCAAGGGATGGACCGTGAGGGCTTCCAAGGCCATCTCCCGCAGGCGGATGCGCAAGACGCGGCGGCGGTCGAGTGCCTCGCCACCGATGCGCAGACGGTAACCGACCCAGCCGCCAAGCAGGGAACAAAGGATGCCGGAATAAAGCGCGGAGAGGATGGGGTTCATACGGCGGAGGTGGTGGTGGGTGGCTTTGCCGGGCTGCTCATCGGCATCGCGGGAGGCTATCTGTTCGCCGCTTTCTCGCAGTATATGGGCCGCTGCTCAAGCCATATCTAATCCATGCAAACCGATCCCATGCCAACCGACGAGGAAATTGACGACCGCATCGCCGAGGAAGTGGCGGCCCGCATCGAGGCGAGCCACCCGAATGCGAGCGAATCCTTCCGGCGCAAGCTGGTGAAGCTGTACGTGGCCCAGGCGCTGGGCATGGCCACGCGGCCGGGCCGGATCACGGCACGGGAGCTGGCCGGCTGGCTGGAGTTGTCCCGCCAATCCGTGAGCCTGGCAGAGAAGATGGGATTGGCACGGGCATGGAAGGCGTACCACGCGAAATACCCGGAGCTGATGGAGAAAAGCTGAAAGCAGAAAGCGGGAAACAGAAATCAAGATCATGCACACACACACATTGATAGGAATACCGACGGCCGCATTGATAGCGGAATTGCAGATGCGGAAGACGGGACACCAGGCGGAGATCGCCGGGATTGATAGGGCGCTGGGGGAACGGAATAATTTCCAATTGGCGGATGCGCGGCGGGCGCTGGAAGTGGCGGAAGCGATCGCCCATGAGCATGCGATAGATTGCCCGTTCATCCTGGTGGAACGCAACCGCATCCCCTACACGATTGAACCGCGCAAGCTGCTGCATTGGTGGCTGCGCACCCAGGAGGGATGGAGCTTTGAACGCATCGCCCTGCACTGCGAACGGGACGCCGCCACCATCAAACATAGCGTGCGGTCAGTGGCGGAACAATTGGACCACCTCCTGCCGGTGATCGATCGCATCCGGCAACGGCTGCAAGTGGCCCGCATAGCGGTGGCATAGCGAACATCCAACATTGAACGCCCAACATTGAACATCGAATCAAAGACGTCATGAGCCCGACAATCACTAACGAAACCCGCCAGAGGCTGATCCCCAACCTGTTCTGCTCACGCCCACGCCGCCAGCGCTCCTGGCCGGGCCTGCTGCTGCTGTGCTGGACCGGCACGGCCATCGCGGCCGGCGTGAGCTTCGCGCTGACGACGTGGTTTCTGCATACCTTCATCCGATAATTTCCCAAACAAGATTGCCAACACCCCACCAATGAAACTCGCCCATAAGACACAAGAGCCAAAGATGCAAAACTCAAGAGAAGATGCCACACCGGAGTCCATTCTCGCCACGGCCAAGACACGGCTGGACCACTTGCGCGCCATCATCATCACCCATGAGGAGAAATTCCTGGAAAAAACCCTCGGGCCACGCCTGCAAATCGGCCTCGCAGCCCTACGGGCGTATATGGTTTTTGTGATTCCGGATAAAGCAAAAAGAGGTCAGGGAAGGAAGTCAAACAATCAAGTCACGCGTGACGTGATTCTTTCGCAGGGTTTCGAGGGCTGGTTGGAGGCGGAATGCCCGTGGTTAAAGAAGCCCACGGCCTACAAATACATGACGGCACTAAAGGGGCTGGGGCTGGACCATACGGCGGCGGAACGCGAGGTTGCGGCGTCCCTTAAGCGCCTGCTGCGCAAGGGGCCGGTGAGCCTCAAGGCGCTGTGCGATGCGGCGGTGGAAGCGGTGGCGCCAAAAGCCGATCCCCCACGGCTGGAACAAAGCGAATTTGAATTCCTGCGCGACAGCCTGGCCGCCTACCGGGAACAAAGCGAGGCGGTGCTGGCCCTCAAGAGCCAACTGGAAGCGAGCCCGGACATGTACAAGGCCGCCTGCGCCCGTGCCTACGCCACGCTGAGCGCACTTACCGGCACCGACTGGAAACCCAGCGATGAACCGGACGCGCTGGCATCGGTGAATCCTGACAGCATCAGCCTCTAACCTATTTCCCCCATGTCCAAGAAACTCTCAGCCTGGCAACGCGAGCGCGTATCGATCCTGCACACGGCATTCAGCGCCCTTGCAGCGAGCATGCAGACGGAAGGCACGCCGCTGGTGGCGAGCCTGGAAGCGCTCCAGCGGCGGCTGGACGGACAAGCGCTGGGTGACGGCAAGCACGAGATGCGGGCGAGCTTCAAGACCTTGGTGAGGCTGTGGTACCAGTGGGATAAGGGCGGACGCAAGGCCACCGCGCTGGCGCATCAGCATGCCTCGCCCAAGCATGTCCACATGCTGCCGGATCTGCTCATCAAGGAAGTCCAACGCCTGGCCACCGTGGAAAGCGGCGCGCGGGATATCCATCAAAACGGCGTGGAAAGCAAGGCGGTATGGAAAGACCTGGCACGGCGCTGGCGGGCGGGTGAAAGCCTGCCAGGAGTGGGCCCCTGGCAGGAGTGGTGGGCACAGCGCCATCCGACACTGCCCCTGCCCAACATCCTCCCGGACTTCCCCTGGTGCCCACGCACGATCAGCCGGGCCTCCGGAGCGAAAGTCCTCAAGCGCCTGGGCAACGTGGGCCACGCCGCCGCCATCAAGCACCTGCCCAGCATGCAGCGGGATTATTCCAAACTCCGCAAATGCGAACTCTACACGCTGGACGACGTCCGCCTGGACTTTGTGGCCATCGATGAAATCACCGGCCGCGTGGTGGAATTGTTAGCCTATATCCTAATCGAGGTGGCGAGCCGCTCGATCGTGGCGTTCCTGGTAAAGCCGGTGGACGCGATCAAGGCGGCGGATGTGGATGAATTGTTAGCGCACGGGCTGCAAGCGGATGGCTACGGCGTGGGCGTGGGATACCAAACCCATATCTGGTTTGAGCGCGGCACGGTGGCTTGCTCGGAAGCGGCACAACGGGTACTGGAAAGCTTCTCCGACGGAGCAATCAAGATCCACCGGACCTCCATGGACGGCGGCATGCGCTGGGTGGGGGCGGCAGCCGACAAGGCCAGCGGCCACTCCGCCGGCAAGGCGGTGATCGAATCCTTCAACCGCAACCTGCACCGGCGCACGCTGCATCTGCCAGGACAACGCGGCAACAACTACTCCAACCAACCGGCCAACCTCGGCATGGGCGACAAGTCCGCCAAGGACGCCAGCAAGTCCGACCGTCGCACGGCGAAATTCGAGGCGGAAAAACTCGCGCAATTCAAGCTCACGGCAATGGCGGCGGGGGCGGATGCCCGCATCAAACTTCCCTTCTGCACCTGCACCGAGGCCGGCCGCCATGTGGCCAAGGCCGTGAAAGACCACAACACCGAGCGTGGCCACTCCATGCAGGGATTCCACCGCATCACCGAGGCGGAACTCGCTCCGGATGTGTGGCAGGAAGTGGACTCAAACTAACAAGACTTATGCAAATCAGAAACATCACATTCGGAGAGGCCAACGGACAAGAGTCATTGGTCACTATGGAGCAAGAGACGACGAGTGAGCGCCTGCGCTTGCGCAGCGTGGCGGTATCTCCACATGAAGAATATCTGCTGCGGGAAGGCTCTGTGCGCCCGATCTCCAATGAGCTGCACGCCGCCATCCTCAGCCGCAAGGGCCGTGTGACCATCACCGCCAAGGGCGTGGTGGTGGACCGCGTGGATATGGGCGGCGCGAATGTGTATTGGCACGAGGATTCCATCCTGTGCAATGATCTATCCGCCCGCGAGCGCAAGATTTTCTATGTCATCAATCCGCTGCAACAGGACGTGGTCCATCTGCTCAAGGATGACGGTACCTATATCGAAAGCCTGCCTCGCCGGATCAAGCCGGAGGTGCTCAACGTGGAACAACAGGCGGCCGAGATGCGCAAGCAGCAGGCGTTCTCATCCCGCGCCGCCTCCCGCCTCCAGGAAATCCACGGAGCGGATACCGCCTCCCGCCTGGCCGATCTCCAAGCGAACTCGGTGGAAATGCAACGCGTGGTCCAAACCCTGCCGGCACCGGCCGCCGCCCCACGCCAAGCCCCATCTCCCGCCACCGGCGCCGGCCGCCAGGCATCCGACCGCGTGCGCGAACTGGCCGCCTTCCGCGCGATGCGCGAAAGCGCTCTGGATCTGGGCCGGGCGGTTTCCATCAGCCACCACGACAGGACCCAGGTGGCCGCCGCCAATGCCGAGGACTGGAGCCCGGCCGCCGCCGACTTCCGCCGCTCTCCCGCCGATCCCGAG
>JBAXPF010000348.1:0-4591 GCA_037132955.1 Verrucomicrobiota bacterium
GGACCCGAATTCACCGAGAATGAATATGACGGCCTGATGGAGCTCGATGCCATCGAGCAAGACATGTTAGATGCCGGTCAACTCGCGCGCAGATCGGACATCAAGCAAGTCTTGTGGGACGCGGTGATCGCCTCCGGCCGCTGGCAAAAATGGCTGCATGCCGGAGAAAGCACCACGGATTTCTATGCCAACAGCGCCGACCGCCAGCTCTGGCTCGTGAAAACCGGCTGCCGCTATATCTGGGAAAACCCCGGGGTGGTCGCAGCGCGCGCCCGCCTCTATGAGTCCCTGACCCACCACGGCGTGGATGCCGCCTATATCGTGGAAGCAAAAATCGAGCATTCGATCGACAGGTATTACCAGAAATTCAATCTGAATGATTTGAACGATTTGCTATAACATATAACCTGATAGATAGAAGTGACCCCCATGAATGTGAAATCAAAGAACCTGTGGTTTGTCTATGCCCTGATCACCACGCTGACCTGGGGCGTGTGGGGAGCGTTCAGTGAAATCCCCGAGAAGAACGGGTTTCCTGGATCCCTGACTTATGTGGTGTGGTCCTTCACCATGCTGTTGCCGGCCATCATCGTGCTCAGAAGCAGTGGATGGAAAATCGAACACGACGCCAAATCCATTATGCTGGGGTTGGCCATCGGGTTTCTGGGGGCAGGCGGACAGTTGGCGCTGTTCATCGGGGCGCTGAACCAGGGACCAGCCTATCTGGTGTTTCCGATCATCTCGTTGTCGCCCGTGGTTACGGTGATTCTATCCTTGATGTTCTTGAAGGAGAAAGCCAGCGGACGCGGCTGGATGGGTATCCTTCTGGCCATCCTGGCCATTCCGCTTCTATCATACCAGGATCCGACGGGTTCCTCAGCGCACGGAATCCTGTGGCTGGTGTATGCCATACTGGTGTTTTTTGCCTGGGGTTTCCAAGCCTATCTGATGAAGCTTGCCAATAACACGATGTCCACTGAAGGCATTTTCTTCTACATGACCCTCACCGGTCTGTTGCTCGCACCCATGGCGCTTTGGTTCACCGATTTCAAGGTGCCCGTGAGTATGGGGATCAAAGGCCCTTACCTCGCGTTCCTCATCCAGATGCTCAATTCGGTCGGGGCGTTGTTCATCGTCTATGCCTTCAGGTATGGCAAGGCCATCATCGTCAGTCCGCTCACCAATGCGGTGGCCCCGGTCATCACCATGGTGCTATCCCTCATCATCTATCATAAAATTCCCCACCAGGTCATCATTGCGGGCATGGTAATGGCCATCATTTCCATTTTCCTCATGGCCGTCGAGGGCGAAAAGCCCCCCACGGAAAAGAGCGAGGTCTGAGCCCGGCGCCTCAGGGATTATTTCAAGGAGGGGCGGACTCCGATCCGCCCATGCCCATGAGATGCCCGGGGAAGAGCGCTCAGTCTAACGGTCGAACCGGGGCGGCGGGGCGCCTGCTAGAATTCCCTCGGCGGTTTCCTGTTGGAGTCGGAGTTGGCCGCAGGCGGCATCGATGTCATGGCCTTTTTCCAGGCGCAGGGTGGCGGCGACCCCGCCCCGTTTGAGGGTGTTGAGAAACGCGGTGCAATGGGCGTCCGACGGCCGTTGCCACTCCAGTCCGTCCACGGTGTTATAGGGGATGAGATTGACCTTGGCGTGGAGGCGGCGGGCGTGGCGGGCCAGCAGGGCGGCCTGCTCCAAGGCATCATTGATGCCGGCAATGAGAATGTATTCGAGCGTGAGCTTCTGTTTCTTGAGCGAGTTCCAGTAATCCAGCGATTCTAACAAATCTGCCAGCGGCCACTTGCGGTTGACCGGCATGATTTTCTCGCGCACCGCGTCGGTGGCACCGTGGAGCGAGATGGCGAGGCGGATTTGTTGGGGATGTTCGGCGAGGCGGCGGATTTGGGGGACCAAGCCGGCGGTGGAAATAGTGAGATGCCGCGCTCCGAGGTGGAGGGTTTGCGGGCCGGTGATGAGGGCGATGGCGGCGAGCAGGTTGTCGAGATTGGCCAGCGGTTCGCCCATGCCCATGAACACGAGGTTGTCCACTCGCTCGCCGGAGAGGCGTTCCGCGGCCAGCACCTGGTCGGCAATCTCGGCGGCCTCCAGATTGCGGGCGAAACCCGCCAATCCGGACGCGCAAAATCTGCAACCATAGGCGCAGCCCACCTGAGATGAAACGCACAACGTGTGGCGGTCGGAGGCCTCGCCGTAGAGCGCCGGGTTTGCCGGAATCAGCACGCTTTCCACATAACGTCCGTCGTGCAAACGAAACAGAAACTTGCGGGTCGTGTCCGCCGCGCCTTGCGTGTGGGTGTGTTGCAGCGAGTTGAGGCGGAAACTCGCGCTCAGTTGTGCCCGCAGCGTTGCCGGCAGGTTGGTCATGGCCTCCAGCGAACCCGCTTTCTTTTTCCATATCCAATCGAGGATTTGGGCGCCGCGGAAGGCGGGTTGGCCGGCCTCCTTGAGCCATGCGGCGAGGGCTTCCGGCGACATGCCTGATACTGGCAGTTTCGCAGGAGGACAGGCGTCCCGCCTGTCATGGCCGACGGGCGTCCCGCCTGTCGTTTCAGCGGTGGACAGGCGGGACGCGCTGTCTTCCCTAACAGGCGAGACGCCTGTTTTCCTATCAGGAAGCGCTGAACTGCCAGCATTGGGCGGCATACCTGCCAGGGCAGGGCGCGTCGGGTGGGCAGGGTCCATACCGGGAGGTGTCCGCTCAGCGGTTAAGCAACCACGCGATGTGCGGCGTGTAGAGTTTTGGTTCTAACAAGAATGAGTCATGCCCCTTGTCGGAGTGGACGGTGATGTGCATCACCTCGACCTTGGCGTCCTCGAGGTGCCTGACCAGTTCGGATTGTTCTTCCGGATAGAAGCAGAAGTCAGAATCGATGGAAAACACCAGCCAGTGTTGGCCGGCATCCCTGGCACGCTCGAACAAGGCCGCCGGGGATTCCGCATCACCCTCCTGCGTGGCGTCGTAGCGCGACCACATGTCGATGATCCGCAGATAGGTGTTGGCGTCAAAGCGGCGCACGAACTTTTTCCCCTGATGGAGCATGTAGCTTTGGAATTGGTCGCGCACGCGATACCAGGCGAGCACGTCATCGGGCTGGATCACATCCTGGCGCGCGCGGTTTTCGATGGCATCGAGGTGGACGAAGGTTTTGTGGGAAATCATGCGGGCCAATGCGAGGCCGTAGAGCGGGGCCTGGCCGTCATAGTAGTCGCCGCCGTGGAAATGCGCGTCGTTTTCAATCGCGAGGATCTGCTCGAAGAGAATGAGCCGGTTGAGCACCGTGGTCTTGTAACCCGCGGCTATGGAGATGACATTGCGCACCCGCTGTGGAAAGCGCGTGGCAAAGGTGAGCCCGACCAGGCCGCCCACCGACGGGCCGACCACCGCGTTGAGTTGTTCGATGCCGAGCTGGTCTAACAGTCGGCAGGCCACTTCCGCCTGGTCGGCGGCGGTGACCGCAGGGAATGAGGCGCCCCATGGCTTGGCGGTGGCAGGGTTGATAGAAGACGGGCCGCTGCTGCCATAACATCCCCCGAGGTAGTTGATGCAGATTACGAAGAACTTGCGGGTATCGATGGCTTTGCGAGGGCCGATCATGACATTCCACCAGCCTTCATGAAGTTCGGGTTGCCAGAAATCGCCGACTTCCGGTAGTTCCGGATTAAGGCCTGCGGCGTGGTGGGAGCCGGACAGGGCGTGAAACACGAGAATGGCGTTGGAGCCTTCGGCGTCCAATTCCCCCCATGTTTCGTAGGCGAGTGTGATGCCAGGCAGCAGCGCCCCGTCGCGCAGCCTCACCGGCGCGGAGGGACTGCCAGTCTGAAAAAATCGGGTGTGAGTCGGGGTAAGCATCGCCGGAGCGTAACGCACCCACGCCGCTAACGCAAGCCCGGCGGTGGCCGCTGGCTGCATCAAGGGCAATAGGGTGCGCTATGGGCAGGAGCCTGGAGGTTAGATTTCCTCAGCCGTTGAGCGTCCAGCCATCGCGGTATTTGCGACACAACAACTCGTTGGCTTCGGGCGAATTGGTGACCTTGCCGGTTTTGCCATCGTACTCGATTTTCTTGCCAACCCGGTAGGCGACCAGACCTAACAACATTTGTTCGATCATGTTGCCGCTGTATTCGAAATCGCAGGCGGTTTTGCGGCTCGGATCCTTGCAGGCATCGAACCATTGTTTTTGGAAATGGCCCAGCGGCGGCAGCAACGTTTTTTCCGTGCGCTGTTTGAGATAGGTGAGGTCGGCATTGTCACCGACCGGCAGCAACATGCGCGATTCGAAGTCGGCGATGAGGAATCCTTTCGAGCCTTTGAACATGGCGCCGTGGTCGATGCCTTTGAGGTTGACGGAGGGACGCGGGGATCTGGGCATCGCCCCGCCTTGATACCAACTCACGCGCACCGGGCCGCGCCAGTCATTGGCGGGATGCTCGAAGTGCGACTCGCATTCCACCGGCGTGACGTCGGGATTGAACGCCTCGCCCTTGGCTTCGGCCGAGGTCGGCAAGCCGGCATCGATCGCATTCCATAACAAGTCCATGGTGTGGCTGCCCATGTCGCCGATCTGGC
>JBAXPF010000349.1:0-4580 GCA_037132955.1 Verrucomicrobiota bacterium
GCGGACTTCCATGGGTGAAAACCCGCGAGCGGCGAGGTCGTCGAGGGTGTAGAGGTTGCCGAGGGATTTGGACATTTTTCCGCCATCAACTAACAGATGGGTGATGTGCCACCAATGCGCGGCGAAGTGCCCGCCGCAGGCACATTGGCTCTGGGCGATTTCATTTTCATGATGGGGAAAGACCAAATCCACGCCGCCGGAATGCAGGTCGAAACTGTCCCCCAGATATTCCTTGATCATTGCGGAGCATTCGAGGTGCCAACCCGGACGCCCCTCCCCCCACGGCGATGGCCAGAAATTCCCCCCATCCTCCGGGCGGCGGGCTTTCCACAGCACGAAGTCTGACAGGCTGTCTTTTTCGTATTCGTCGGAATTGGCGCGGGTGTTCTGGGTTTTCCCGAGATCGAGTTCGCGGGCATCGAGATGGGACAGGCGCCCGTAGCCGGGAAACGAGGCGATTTTGAAATACACCGAACCATCGCCGGCAGCGTAGGCATGCCCCTTGGCCAGAAGCACCCCGATCATGGCGATTTGTTGCGGGATGTGCTCGACGGCGGCGGGCTCGATGTGCGGTGGCAAACAACCCAACTTTTCGCAATCCGCATGAAACTTTGCCGTCCAACCGGCGGTGAAATCCGTTAGTGATTGTCCGGCTTGCTGGGAATCGCGGATCGTCTTGTCATCCACATCGGTGATGTTGCGGACATGGAGACTGCGCAATCCCCCGGTTTCAAGCGCGCGGCGCAACACGTCCTGCAACACAAAGGTGCGGAAATTCCCAATGTGCGCCGGCCCGTAAACCGTCGGCCCACAGCAATAAAAACGAAACGTCGTGCCGTCGAGCGGGCGAAGCTCGCGTTCGGTCCGGGTGAGAGTGTCAAATAGCCGCATGCGCAGGGTGTAATGAACCCGGAGCCCCACGGCAAGCACCGCTTCACCTAACCGGTCATCGCGCTCAGGGTCGGTCCTGCGGGCCGCGGTCGCGATCAATGCGGAACGGGCGACCGCGCAAGCGGGCGTTGCGGGTGCGCTCGATGACTTGATGGACGAATTCTTCCGGCACGTCGACGAGTGAGTGCTTGGGGAACAAGGAGATCCGGCCGAGGCAACCGTCGGGCAGACCAGCCTCACGATAAAGCATGCCGACAATCTCCTTGGCCATGACCCCGTGGGTTTTCCCCAAGGACAGGAACATATGGGCCATGCCTTGCTCAGTGTTGTGGGAATCCCGCGGACCGGCGCGCTCCGGACGGACTTGGGGACCTCCCTCACGTTGGAATCTATCATCCCTGGGCGCTTTGCCTTTGACCAACCGCGGCTCCCTGCGTTCCGGCTCACGGTCTTCCTCGATGGCGGAGCCTTCCCGGCCGCTGGACTCACGCAGCAGGGTGACCAGCGCGCCGGCGATATCGGTCGGCGTGTGGCCTTGCTCTAGCAAACGGTCGATATTGTCCTGATAGGCGTCGAATTTCCCGGTCTCAAGGCGTTCCTTGAGGGAATCGAAGATGAGATCGGCGCGGCGGCCCTCGACTTGTTCCTGGGACGGGATGCGCTCGCGGCGGATGACCGAGCGGGTGTAGCGCTCGATCGATTGAATTCGATAGATTTCGCGGCCGAAGACAAAGCTCGCCGCCCGCCCCGAACGACCGGCACGTCCGGTGCGGCCGATCCGGTGCACGTAGTCCTCGGGGTCGGTGGGCAAGTCGTAGTTGAAAACGATGTCGATTTCATCGATATCGAGGCCGCGGGCAGCGACGTCGGTGGCGACAAGCAACTCGACGGACCCTTCGCGGAAGCGCTTGAGGACGCGCTCGCGCATTTGTTGGGTCATGTCGCCATGGAGGCGGTCGGCGGCATAGCCGCGGTTGACGAGGTCCTCGGTGCATTCATCCACCGAGCGTTTGGTGTTACAAAAGATGAGGGCGAGCCGGGGCGGACTCATGTCGAGCAGGCGGGAGAGTACTTCGACCTTGGAGCGTTGGCGGACTTCAAAATACGATTGATCGACAGTGGATACAGTGCGGGCTTTTTGTTGGACCTCGATGACCTCCGGCGAATTGCCAAAGCGTTGGATCAGACGCGAAACCCCCGGGTTCATCGTGGCCGAGAAAAACAAGGTCTGGCGCTCCGCGGGCAGGGCGGCCAGCAATTCGTCCATTTCATCACGAAAACCCATATCCAACATGCGGTCGGCCTCATCCAGAATGGCCAGCTTGATGCGGGAGGCATCGAAACTGCCGCGGCGGAGGTGGTCGAGCAGGCGGCCGGGAGTGCCGACAATCAATTGGGCTCCGGAGCGCAGGGCGCGCAACTGGCGATCCATCGGCGCTCCGCCATAGACCGGGGTGGCATGCAACCCGGTGAGTTTGGCGCCGAGGCGGTGGACTTCTTCACACACCTGCACGGCGAGTTCGCGGGTCGGGCAGAGAATCAGGACTTGGGGGTGCAGGCAACTGACATCAAGCAGAGTGAGCGCCGGTAACACAAACGCCGCGGTTTTTCCCGAGCCGGTTTCCGACAGGCCGACAATATCGCGACCTTTAAGGGCGGTGGGGATGCTCATCGCCTGGATCGGCGAGGGCCGTTCGTAGCCAAGGGTTTCAATGGCGGCAAGCAAGGCGGCGGGCAGCCCGAGTTCGGAGAAGGGAGGAGTTTCCATGGGTCAATGAGGGGATCGAGAAGTTGGCGGGGCGTAAGCGGTTAAACAGGAATGCCGCCCAAGGCGGCGAGTCATCCGCCGGTTCATCGCGGAAGACAAGCCCGGATCCATCCGAAAATTGAATTATTCCCACCGGTCGTACCTGAAGATTTGGCCGGAAAGCTATGCGAGGAGCCGGGATTGGCAAGGAAAATGGCTCACCGGGCGGAATCGTGGTTGTCGGGACCCTCAATTTGTCGTCAAATCCATCGCCGCGCACCTGGCATCCACCTTTAAAAGACACCAACTCCTCCCAAAACCATGTGGAAAGGCCGCTTCTCCCAAGACACCTCGTCCCTCGTCCAACAATTCGGCGAGTCCATCTCGTATGACTGGCGGCTGTTTGCGCACGACATTGCCGGCTCCATCGCGCACGCCCGCGGCCAACTCGCCGCCGGCTTGCTCAGTGCCGACGAGTTCACCGCCATCGAGGGCGGACTGCGCGAAATCGAGGGAGACATCCGCGCCGGCACCTTCGAGTTCAAGACATCGCTCGAGGACATCCACATGAACATTGAGGCGGAACTCACCCGCCGCATCGGCCCGCCAGGTGCCAAACTCCACACCGCACGCTCACGCAACGACCAGGTCGCCACCGACACCCGCCTCTATTGCCGCGGCGAAATCGACGGCCTGGGCGCCGCGATTTGCGGCTTGCAGCGTGCATTGTTAGACCGGGCCGGACGTTACGCCGCCACCGTGATCCCCGGCTACACCCACTTGCAGCGCGCCCAACCCGTCACCGCCGGCCACCATTTTCTGGCCTACGTTGAGATGCTCGAACGCGACAAAAGCCGCCTCGCCGATTGCCGCCAACGTCTCAATGTTTCGCCGCTTGGCTCCGGCGCACTCGCCGGCTCCACCATCAATCTCGACCGCCATGCGATGGCCGCCGAACTGGGCTTTGACGGGGTCACCCACAACTCGATGGACGCCATTGCCGACCGCGATTACATCGCCGAAATGCTGTTTGTGATAGCGCTTTGCGGTGCGCATCTCTCGCGCCTCAGCGAAGATCTCATCCTCTGGTGCACCAGCGAATTTGGCTTCGCCGCACTCTCCGACGCCCATACCACCGGCTCCTCCCTGATGCCGCAAAAGAAAAACCCGGACGTCTGCGAACTCACCCGCGGTAAAACCGGCCGCCTGGTCGGCAACCTGATGAACCTGCTCGTCGCCCTCAAAGGCCTGCCGCTCACCTACAACCGCGACCTCCAGGAAGACAAACCCCCGCTGTTTGACTCCGTGGACACCCTGCACCTGATCCTCGCCGTCAACACCGAGATGATCTCCGCCATGGAACTGCGCGAGGACAATTGTCGCCGCGCCGCCGCCGACCCGATGCTGCTGGCCACCGACCTGGCCGACCACCTCGTGACGTCCGGCACTCCCTTCCGCCACGCCCATGAACTGGTCGGCAAGGCCGTCGCCGAGGCCCTCCGCAGCGGCATTCCGCTCGACCGACTGGATTTTCCGGCCCTCGATCCGGCGTTTGGAAACGCCGCCGCCGCCGTTTTTTCGCTCGACCGTGCGCTGGCCGCCCGCACCAACCCCGGCGCACCCTCAATTGCCAATGTCCTCGCGGAAATCCAGCAATGGCGGAAAATCCCGGCCCTTGGATAACTCCAGCCCGATTGCGCCGGCAGCAAATTTGACAAGAATCGGTTTCCGGCCTTGCCAAAGCCGGGAGCGACCTTTACGCTCCGCCCCGAGCAGGAATCTCCAATCCTCCGATGCCCGCATCCGGCCCAGTCATCTCCGATTCTCACCCACTCCCGGGTGACCACTCCTGAATGGCGGCACGGAAAAACGGAACCTCTTGTCTCAACCGGGCGACGGCGCAAACCGATCCGCTCCGACCCTGGTGAGTCCGGTCCGTACC
>JBAXPF010000350.1:0-4569 GCA_037132955.1 Verrucomicrobiota bacterium
GTGGGGGATTGGGCGCTGCGATGGTTGATGGCTCGATCCAATAGCAGCGGCAGACCGACGGTGGCAAGCGGGCGGGTCCAACTGCGGCGCATGGCATCCGCCACGGCCAACCGCATCGACGAGGCATGGCTGCTGGGCCAGGCTTCGAGATAATCGAGGAAGCCTTCGAGGTCTTCGACGGTGACGCGGCCACCGGCGCCAGTGCCCACGACGGCGGAGATGTCCGCCTCGCGCAGGCCGAGATCGTCCATCCGTGCCCGCATCCGCGGCGAGATGTAATGTGCCCCCATAACGCCAATGGGCACAGGCAGACCCTTGACGCTGGGAACCACGGCGGGAGCTTCCTCGTAGCCGTCGTCCTCCATGGAAAAATGGACGTTGTTTTCGTTAGGGGCCGCGCCCGGGGAGGCGGCGGAGGGTTTGGCGGCGCTGCGTTTGGCCTCGATGGATTCGAGTGTTTCCACGCCGGTGCGGGCGATTTCCTCGGCCGAGACATCGAGCAGGCCAAGCAATGAGCCGACCGAGTAAGAGACACCCTCTTTGGCCCGGAGTTCCGCCACCGTGCCATTGCACAACGTGGTCACGCTCATGATGGCCTTGTGGGTTTCCACTTCAATAATGTCTTGGTCGGCGCGCACGGTGTCGCCCACAGCCACCAGGAGGCGCACGATGGTGGCCTCAGCAATGGATTCACCGAGCTGCGGCATGAGGATGGGAACGGTGGGCATGGCGGAAAAAGGTGAAAGTTGAAATCTGAAAGTTGAAAGTAGAGATTTTCAGAAGGTGAGGAGGTGGCGGAGGGCGTCGCAGATGGATTCCGGAGTGGGGCGGTGGGACGCCCACAGTTTCGGGTGATAGGGAATGGGCGTGTCGCGGGAATTGAGGCGCTGCGGGGGGGCATCCAACAGGTGAAAACCGTGTTCGGAGACGAGTGAAATGACCTCCGCAGTGACGCCGCCCCAAGGGAAGGATTCACCGACGGCGAGCAATCTGCCGGTGCGGGCGACGGAGGCCAGGATGGTATCGAGGTCCAAAGGTTTGACCGAACGCAGGTCGACCACTTCAATTTCCCAACCATCGGTTTGGAGCCGGTCGGCGGCGCGGACCGCCTCATGAACCATGGCGCTGTAGGCGACGACGGTGGCGTGCTTGCCGGGGCGTGCGATGCGGGCCTGGCCGATGGGGAGGTGGTCGTTATTGATGGATTTGGCTTTGAGCCAGCGGTAGAGGAATTTGTGTTCGCAATAGATGACCGGATCGTTGAGGGCCACCCCATCGATGAGCATGTGGAAGGCATCGGCCACGGTGGCGGGGGTGAGCACGATGAGGCCGGGGTATTGGGCGTAAATGCCTTCCATGTTTTGGCTGTGGAAGGGACCGGAGCCGGAAGTGCCACCGGAAGGCAAGCGCACCGTGATGGGAATGGGCACGCCGGTGCGGTAGTAGTGGGTGGCGGCCTGATTGACGATCTGGTTGAAGGCGAGGGATGAAAAATCCGCGAACTGCATTTCCACGATGGGTCGCAGGCCTTCGATGGCGGCACCCACAGCGAGGCCGATCATGGCATCCTCGGAGATGGGGGAATCGAACACGCGGTTGGGAAAGGCCTCGGCCAGCCCTTTGGTGGCCTTGAAGGCCCCACCGAAGACGCCAATGTCCTGGCCGTAAAGAAACACGCGGTCGTCCTCGCGCAGGAGTTTTTCCTGGGCGGCCCGGATGGCGTCGATGTAGGTCACACTCACTGGCTGATAGGGAATCGGGTGGAAATGGCGCTCCAGTCCTCGCGGTAGGGATCGGGAGTGGCTTCTTGCTGGGCTTGGGCCACGGCGCGTTGCACGTCGGCGGCGTATTGGTCCTGCCACGCGAGGATTTCATCCACGGAGACGAGGCCGTTTTCGACGAGCTGGGGGATGGCCACTTCGATGCAATCCCGCCCGTAATGGTCATTGCGGACCGCAGCGGGGACATAGAAAGCATCGTCATGCTCGCCATGACCGGCAAGCCGCAGCAAATGGGCCACGACCAATTGCGGTCCTCCGCCATCGCGGGCGCGGCGGACCGCTTCACGCATCACGCTGGCACAGGCGAACAAATCCGTGCCATCCACCGACCAGCCGCGCAGCCCGTAGCCGCGGGCGCGTTCGACCAAGTCGCCGCAGGCAAATTGTCGGTTAGTGGGTGTGGAGTAGGCAAATTGGTTGTTGGCGACGACGACGACCAGCGGGAGTTTTTCCACGCCGATGAGGTTGAGTGCCTCATGCGCGGCCCCGGTGGAGGTGGCCCCGTCACCGATGCAGGTGGCCCCGACGACCCCCTCGAGTTGACCCTTGAGGCGTTTGGCGAAAAGCATGCCTGCAACCAGCGCAAGCTGCGCGCCGAGGTGGGAAATCATGGCTGGCATGCCCTCCAGCGGGCGGCCGCGGTGGACGTTGCCATCCCGTCCGCGCATCGGGCCGAGCACCGAACCGAGGTAGGTGCGGGTGCAATCTAACAAAGTTTCGCCGAAAGCCGAGCGTCCGGCCTGATCGCGGATCAGCGGGCAAAACACATCCTTGCCGCGGATCAAGGCGGTGCCCAGCGCCGCACTGACGGCTTCCTGTCCGCGTCCCAGATAGACGCCACCGACGATTTTGCCCGCCTTATAGAGGCTGGAGAGCTTGTTTTCCAGGATTCTGGCCAGCAGCATCGACTGAAACGCGGACCGAAGAAAATCCCGGTCGGTCACGGATTTCTCTGAGGAAGCAGGCAAGTCCAAAGTCGGCACGGGCGGAGCATAAAACGATGCGGGCCTCGCCTGCAACCGCATTCCATTCATCTCACGCATTCCCGCGGTTCCACGCGAGCAAATCGCTGTAGTTGACGCCTTGGCCGCCAAAAATATCCAGGGCGCTGCCCACCGTGACGTCCACGCGGCCGTGTCCAGCCTGTTCGACCAAGCGCACATCCGCCAAGGTGGCAGCTCCGCCGGCGTAGGTAATCGGGGCTTTTCCCCATGCGCCGAGGAGGGCGACCAGTTCGGCATCGATGCCACGGCACAAGCCTTCCACATCCGCCGCGTGGATGAGGAATTCCGCGCAGTAGGGGGCGAATTGGTCGAGGGTGGCGTGATCGACGGGCAATTGGGTGAGGGTTTGCCAGCGGTTCATGGCCACCGTCCAGCCGTCGGGCGTGCGGCGGCAGGACAGGTCGATGACGAGGCGCTCGCGGCCCACGGCCTTGACCAGCGCCGCGAGGGCGGCGGGTTGAAAGCCGCCCTGCGCGTCAAACAACACTGACGTGACAATCACATGGGACGCACCGGCATCCACCCAGCTGGCGGCATTGCCGGCATCCATGCCACCACCGAGTTGGAGCCCGCCGGGCCACGCGGCGAGTGCCTCGCGGGCGGCGGCGTCATTGCCGGGGCCGAGCTTGATGACGTGCCCGCCGCCAAGGTCATCCGCCCGGAATTTTTCCGCAAACCAGCGCGCGGGTTGCTCTGCAACAAAGTTTTCCGTGGGTGCCGTGCCATCGTCGCGCAGGCTGCCGCCGACGATTTGTTTGACCCGTCCTTGGTGGAGGTCGATGCAGGGGCGGAATTTTGTCATGACTCTTTTGGATGATCCAAGCGGGCCGCGAGCAGGTGGTCCACATGTTTGGCGAGCATGTCGGCCTCCAGATTCACGGGTTGGCCGACATGAGCCGCGTGCAAGTGGGTTTCCAGCCAGGTATGGGGCGTGATCCAGAAAACCGCGCCGGCTGGTGTGAGCTCCGCGATGGTTAGGGAAATGCCGTCCACTGCGAGCGACCCCTTGTCGATGCACAGCCGATGGATTTCCGGTGGCAGCGACACCTCGAACTGGTGGTCTTGTCCGACCGCTTCGAGGCGGCTGATGGTGCCGGTGGCGTCCACATGGCCTTGCACGAAGTGGCCACCGAAGCGGTCGCCCACTTGCAAGGCGCGCTCGAGGTTGACCCGCGAGCCGGCCCGCAGTGCGCCGAGTGAGGTGACGCGCAGCGTTTGCGCCAGCAGGTCAAAGGCAATGCCGTGGGGTGAAACGTCGGCCACCGTCAGGCAGCAACCATTGATCGCCACAGAATCACCGAGAGCCAGCTCGGCGGCGAACGGGATTTGCAGCGTGAGCCGTGCCTGCTCGCCACGGGATTCAAGGGCAACGACGCTGCCGGTGGCTTCCACTAGACCAGTGAACATGATTTGATAGAGGGGGTGAGAAGGGGACCGCTAATAAGGTGCGCCGCAAGGCGCGTTGCCAGAAATCCATTGTGCCTGTCCTTTCGATGCCGTGCAAGTCTTGAGTCCGTTGCCTCAATCCGCGCTCAGGTATTTGTAGTCCTGGAGGTTGAGGGCCTGCAGGTGGCCCTCGGCATCGTCGTAGAGGACAACGACGTAGTTGCCGGGTGATCCGACGGGGATGGACGGGAGCGTGCCGGATTTACCGCGGAGCGGAACGTAGCCTTCGGGATAATGAATGGGAGTTCTGGCAATCGCCAGACGCTTGACAAAGACCTTGGTCCAGGTGCCGTTAGGAGCACTGATTTCCACTTCGTGCTCGGGGGTTTGCGAAACGG
>JBAXPF010000351.1:0-4561 GCA_037132955.1 Verrucomicrobiota bacterium
CACCGCGCCATGTCCGCCTGCACCACTTGCGGCGCTTGCTGCGCGAGTTTCAGGGTGGACTTTTCGATTTACGAATCCGAAGAAGCAGGCGGTGCGGTTCCGGCAGGTCTGGCCTCACCGATCACCGAACACACCTGCCGCATGCGCGGCACCGACCACAGCCCGCCCCGCTGTGCCGCGCTGTATGGTCGCATTGGCGAAAAAGCCACCTGCGGCATTTATGAGTGGCGTCCATCGCCCTGTCGTGAATTTGAAGAAGGCAGCGAGGCCTGCGAGCGCGCACGGCGCTGGCATTCACTGCCACCACGCGCGCTGTGAGAGGGCTCAACATATTTAAGCAGTGTTGGAAATAACCGACACCGCAAATGTTCTCAGGTGCTAACTTCGCCCTTGATGAAAAAAATATGGGATTTCTCTCCACCCGTTGACTCACAAAGCCCCGTCATTCCGGGTGATACCGCTGACCGTCAGGAATGGGTCGCCACGCTTTCTAACGATTGTCTGATGAACGTCAGCGCCATTCACCTGTCACCGCATGTCGGTGCTCATGCCGACGCGCCGCTGCACCCCAGTACCGTGCAGCATTTGGCCGAGCTGGGCGTCAAGTTGATCGGCATTGACAGTGCCAGCATCGATCCGGCCGACCGCAAGTCACTGCCCAGCCACCAAGTGATCCGCCAATGCGGCCTGCGGGTGCTGGAAAACCTCCTGCTCGACGACGTACCCGAAGGCGATTACGAACTGATTGCCCTGCCCCTGAAACTGATGACCGCCGACGCCAGCCCTGTGCGAGACGTGCTGCGCGAACTTTGAATCCACACACCTGCAACCCCACCATGATGAACCCTACTCCCACTTTGCAAAGCTGCGAACGGCTCGACGACCAAGACCCCCTGCGCAGCCTGAAAGACCAGTTCGATTTGCCGCCCGGTGTGATTTACCTTGACGGTAATTCACTGGGCGCAATGCCCAAAACCGCTCCAGCCCGCGTGGCCCAGGCCGTCACACAAGAGTGGGGAGAGAACCTGATCCAGAGTTGGAACACCGCAGCTTGGTTCACCTTGCCTCAGCGCGTGGGCGACAAAATTGCAAAGATCATCGGCGCCCAAGCGGACGAGGTGGTCGCGGCTGACAGTACTTCGATCAATCTGTTCAAAGTGCTGGCCACAGCACTGCATATCGCGACGGCAGACTATCCCCACAAAACAAAAATCGTCAGCGAACGCAGCAACTTTCCGACCGACCTGTACATCGCAGAAGCCCTGTGCAAAGAGCGTGGCTTTATTTTGCAACTGGTTGAGGCACAAGACCTCGCCGCCGCCCTGCAAACCGATGTGGCGGTGCTGATGCTCACCCACATCAACTACCGCACCGGTGCCATGTTGGACATGCAGGCGCTGACAGCGCAGGCCCACGCGCAAGGCATTTTGACGGTGTGGGATCTGGCGCACAGCGCGGGTGCTGTGCCCGTTGACCTGCACCAAGCGGATGCCGACTTTGCAGTGGGTTGCGGATACAAGTACCTCAACGGTGGCCCTGGCGCACCGGCGTTTGTGTGGGTCCATCCGCGCCACACCGACCGTTGCTGGCAACCGCTGGCCGGGCTGACCGCCCAACCGGTCTGCGCTCGGCTCACGGCCAAAAATCCATGGGCCCGCTATCAGGCCCGGCGGCTGCTCAAGGAACAGGGCCTCAAGGAACGGGGCCTCAAGGAACAGGGCGTCCGGGAACAGGGGCTCAAGGAAAAGGGCACTGGAGTGCTGCAGACGGTTTTGCAATGGGCAGCCCGCACCCCAGACGAGATGGCGGGGCTTGAGGCGCTGTGGGTTTGTGAATCGCTCAACGAGTGGGATGAAGAATTGCTGGAGAGGAACCTGAGCGCCAGCGACGGCCGCATCCGCGCCGCGGCCACGCGGGCGATCAGCCGTTCGCTGGCCAGCCGGCCAGCGAATGTTGAGCGTCTCTTCACGCTCGCCAAAGACGAGCATCCACGAGTGCGGCTGGAGGCGGCGCGGGGGTTGGCGCTGGTGCCCTCGGCTGAGTCGGCTGCGGCTGTACTGGCCATCCTGGAAATGCCCCTCGATGCCGATCTCGACTACGCGCTCTGGCTGAGCATGCGGGAGCTGGCCCCGGTTTGGGTGCAGGCCGTGACAAGCGGCGCGTGGTCGCCGGAGGGGCGCGAAAAACAGTTGGCCTTTGGACTCGGGGCGATCGAGTCCCGCTCTGCCGCTGAGGCGCTCGCCTTTCCTCTCAACGGAAGATCGCTCGCCCGCGACGGCAGCGGGCCATGGCTGGAACTGATCGGTCGGGCCGGTGATAGCCAGGCAGTCGACCGGCTCTATTTCCAACTGCTCGGCTCGCCCCAGCCAGATGCTCTTGCTTCGGCTGCTCAATCCCCCGACGCAGCTGCCAGCGGGTTTGCCGAGCAGGCCGTTCCAGCTGTGCTTGAGGCGCTGGCCGAGGCGGCCCGGCTGCGCGGCGTGCGCCCCAGCGACCGTCGCGACGAATTGCGCCAGCTTCTCTCCAGCAGCGATCACGCTGTGCAGCTGGCGGCCGTGCGGCTGGCGGGAGCGTGGCGGGAGGGTGACCTCGGCGACGCGCTGGTGGCGCTGGCCGCCGCGGCCGACACTTCTGAGCCACTGCGCGCAGCCGCTTTTGAGAGCCTGCTGGCCTGCGGCGGGGGGAGCGGGGGGCCAGGACTGCTGGCGCTGGCTGCTCCCGGCACACCCGCCTCCTTCCGGCGCCGCGCCACCTTCACGCTCGCCAGTGGCAACCCCGTAGAGGGCGACCCTGCAGTGGTGGCGCTGCTGCGCGATACGTCGGCGGCTGAGGCACCAGAGCTGTGGCAGGAACTGCTCCGCTATTCGAAAGTTGTGGCCCGACTGCGGGAGTTGATCGCCGCGCATGACCTGCCGCCAGAGGTGCTCGCCGCAGGGTTTCGCCAAATGCAATCGGCCAACATCGGCGACGCCGACCTGCGGCGACTGCTGGCGACGAAGTCGGGCAATCCGCCGCCGGCCTACGGCTGGGGCGACTACCACCAGCTCGCCACCCGGGCGATGCAGCAGGGAGACGCTGCCCGCGGGGAACTGGTCTACCGCCGCGAGACGCTGGGCTGTGTCGGCTGCCATGCGATCAAAGGGGTGGGAGGCAAGGTCGGCCCCGATCTCAGCACGATCGGCGCTAGCGCCCCTTTGGACTACATCGTCGAATCACTCCTCACGCCGGGGGCCGCCGTGAAGGAGGGCTACACGGCGCTTGTGGTGGTAACCGACGATGGCCGCCAGCACCTCGGCCTGCCGGTGAGCGACACCGAATCAGAACTTGTGCTGCGCGGTGCCAAGGGAGAAGAGATCAGGCTGGCGAAGACCGCGATCGAGCAGCGCACCTCTGCTGGCTCAATCATGCCCGCGGGACTGACCGACCCGCTTCCGCCGGGCGACCTGCTCGATCTGATCAGGTTCTGCGCGGAGCTGGGCAAGCCGGGGCAGGCCGCAGCGCCACAGGCCGGCCCATAACTGATCGGCCGCTGCGTCCGCCAGGAACATGCAGTACCATACAATGAGTGCTATCGAATGGCGTCCATGGCCTGAGGATCGGTCCTTGCCCGTGAAGAGTGGAGCCACCATGACAGAGAACGCCAAGGAGTGGATGCGGGCGTGGCGATCAGCCGGCGCGGCGCTCGAACAGGTTCGCCGCGCGGAGCTTCGTGCCATCGATGGTCACAAAGCGCTGGCCCTGCTGACCGGCCCGGCCGATTACCGAAATGAGCCGCGGAAGCCGCGGGATTCTTCCGGACTCGTCGAGCAGCAGCGGTGGTTCATGAAAGCCCGTAGCAATGCTTGAGGTCTACCGAGCGGGAGACGACCTGCGACAACGGTTCCAGACGCGGGGCTGGCGGTTCTGCCTGATTGGCGGGCTGGCCCTGCAACGCTGGGGTGAACCGCGGGAGACGATCGACGTCGATGTGACGTTGCTCACCGGCTTCGGTGGCGAAGAGGCGTTCGTCCGCGAAATTCTCACGTGGTACGAGCCTCGAGTCGCTCATCCCGCCAATTTCGCGCTCGAAAACCGAGTGCTTCTCGTACAGGCGGCCTCCGGCGTGGGCATCGATATCGCTCTGGGCGGGATGCCTTTTGAGGAGTCGGCCGTAGCTCGGTCGACGCTCTACGAATTCGCACCGGGAATCCTGTTGCCGACCGCATCGGCTGAAGACCTCATTGTCATGAAGGCCTTCGCGTCCCGACCGAAGGACTGGGTGGACGTGGAGGGGATCTTGATCCGACAGGGGGCACGCCTCGACTGGGTGTATGTCGAGTCGCAGTTACGGCCACTCGCCGGGCTCAAGGAGGAGCCCGAGATACTTCAGCGGCTGGCTACGATGCGGCGGACGGTCTGACTCTCCGCCGCTGGCAACGCGGTCCCGATGCCCCACCGGGTATGAGTGTAACCCCGCCCCTCTCTTGAGCGCCCATGCGTGCTTCGTCCGCCGGTGGGTGAAGTGCCGTGTGATGACCACCCCCTACGCTTTTGATCCCGGCCTCATATTCGACAGCTCTTC
>JBAXPF010000352.1:0-4498 GCA_037132955.1 Verrucomicrobiota bacterium
ACTTCCGCCCGCCAAGGCACCGGCGCTGGCCGGTGGCAGCCTCACGCTTGACGGATGGCTCGCGCTGGGCGCCTACCCCTGGAACTGGGCACCCATCGTCCAACAAGGCGACGACGATGGATATTTTCTCGGCGTGGACAGCCACGGCTATCCCGGCTTCAGGGTCAAGGTGGACGGCGCATGGCAGGAACTCAGCGTTCCTAACAAACCTCCCTACACGGATGCCAACCACCTGGACCTCTTCAAGTGGTATCACGTGGCCGGCACCTACGACAAGACCGCTGGCATGATGCGGCTCTACATCAATGGCAAGGAGGTGTCTAACAAATCCATCGGCAGCGGCGGCGTGCAGACCGCCAACGCGGAGGTGCGGGTGGGCAAGGCCGGCATTTTGCGGACACCGACGGAAGGCACTCATGACACACTGCCCAGCGACTTCGGCATCGACGGCCTGCTCGATGAGGTGAAAGTTTACAACGTCGCGCTGGACGGCGGCCAGCTTGCCGGCACGTTTGCCAACTCCAATCCGGGCCAGGCCATCGTGGATGCGCCGGACATGCAACACCGCGCGCTGCCCGTTCTAACATGCGACGGAAAATTTGGCGCGACCTCCACGCGCCTGCCGTATTTTGAGACCTGGGACAACCTGTGGCGGTTTGGCCGGCATGCCGATGTGGTGGTGGGCTTCGACCGACTGCCCACCAAGTTTGTTTTCTGGAGGGGGGTGAGTTACATTCCGATGCTCGTGAATGAATCCAACCAATGGTTCACCCACGAGTTCAACGAGACCGGCTTCACGGCCAGCGCGCCGGGCGATTGCGAACCGATGTCGGACAAGGCCTGCGTGTCATCTCATGTCAGGGTCATTGAGAACAACGCCGCCAGGGTGGTGGTCCACTGGCGTTACCGCCTGGAAAACCCCGACCACCATTGGGCGAATTATGATGCCAACGGCTGGGGTGATCTTGCCGACTGGCATTACTCAATCTATCCGGACGGCGTGGCCTGCAAGGTCATGCGCTGCTATTCGTCCAAACCCAAGACCTGGCATGAATGGGACGAACAGATCGTGGTGCTTGGCGAAGGCCAACACCCGGAAAACGTGGTCTGCAAGACGCCGGTGATGACCTTGATAGATAGAAATGGCAAAGCCACCTCTTATGATTGGAATCCGGAACCGCCCAAACCCAACTACAAGGGGCAAGTGGTCCAGAAGATCCATTTCACCGGCAAGTATCATCCGTTTGCCATCCAGGCGTTTGAGGGTGGCGATATTTACGGGGGCGAGCGCACCTGGTATTCGGTGTTTCCCTCGTGGAACCACTGGCCAACCGGACAGGCCAACTCGTCCGGCCGCAACGCCAGCTTCCCCGACCGCGCGGCCCATAGCTCGATCTCCCATTTTTTCTGGCCCTACAGCGCCCAACAGGACGGGATCATCAGCTACCAGGAAAAAATCCTGATGGAAGGCATGACCGACCAACCGGCGGCCGCGTTGGCCCATCTGGCCAGGTCATGGCTGGACGCCCCGCCTATCAGCCAGCTGACCGGCGGGACCCACAGTGGCTATGTCCCGTCGCGCCGCGCCTACGCGCTGGAATGGGCGGCGGCACCCTTGCGCTTCCAGATTGCAGCCACTGCGGCCAAACCGATCCACAACCTCTGCCTTGAAATCAGAAATTGGCCGAACCGCACCGCCACCGCCGCGCTTAAGCTCAATGGTGCGGCCCAAGCCGCCGGTCCGGATTTCAGGCAGGATGTCAACATCGACAACGACGGGACCTTCACCTTGATCGTTTGGATCGGCCTGGCGGCCGACACTGCGCAGGAATTTGAACTCATGGAAAAGCCCTAGTCCCGCTGAATCGGATATCGTCAGGAGACGATGGCTTTGCGGTGGACAGTCCCAACCCATCCTGCCAGAAGGGGGTGTTGTTCCGTCCGCGCCAACCCGGCACAAAGCACCCTTGCCTCATCCCTTATGAAAATGCACTCGCCCCGCCTGCTGACAACCCTGGCCGCCGCCATCGCCGTCATGGCCGCCGCCCGCCTCACCGCCACACCGGCACCCGAGCCCCCCGATCTAACAAAGGTCCCCGAGGTCGACCGCAAGCTCACCTACAACCTCGGCGCCACCGGGCTGCGCGGGTGGATTTTCACCAAGCCGGCAACTCACTTCGATGGCCTGCAAGGTCGGACCACAGCTGCGGCCCGCCAAATTCTGGTCACCCACGTCGGCGCGAAGTCGCCGGCCGAGGGCGTGCTGCAAGTGAACGACGTGATTGTTGGGGTGGCGGGCAAGCCGTTTGGCGACGACGCACGCAAGAGCATCGCCGTTGCCATCCAGGACGCCGAGAAGGAATCTAACAACGGCGTCCTCAAGCTCACCCGCTGGCGCGCGGGGGCCACTGAAGAGGTGCAACTCAAGTTGCAGGTGATGGGGACCTACAGCAACACCGCGCCCTACAATTGCCAGAAATCCAAGCGCATCTTCGAGGACGCCTGCAAGGTGCTCGACAAGGAACCCCTGCACCAAAGTTGGAACGGTGCCGTCAGCGGCCTCGCCCTGCTGGCCACCGGCAATCCCGAATACCTGCCGAAATTGCAGGACTTCGCCCACAAGATGGGACCACCCACGCTGAAGCTGGAATTGAAAGACGGGATGGTCATTTGGGACTGGGGCTATCGCAACCTTTTTCTGTGCGAGTATTTCCTGGCCACCGGCGACAAGGAGGTGCTGCACGCCATCAACGAATACACGGTCACGCTCGCCAAGGGCCAGAGCCTGTATGGCACCTTCGGCCACGGCATCTCCCGCCTAACCGCCGAGGGCAAATTGCATGGGTCGATTCCACCCTACGGCCCGGTCAACATGGCCGGACTGCCCGCCAACCTCTCGATCGTGCTGGGCAAAAAGTGCGGGGTGAAAGACCTTGAAGTGGACGCGGCCATCGGGCGCGCGGCGGGGTTTTTCGGCTACTTCGTCGACAAGGGTGCCATCCCCTACGGCGAACACGAGCCATGGCCCTATCATGAAAACAATGGCAAGAACTCCATCTGCGCCGTCATGTTCTCGCTCCAGAACGCCAAGACCAGGGAAACCCAGTTCTTCGCCCAAATGGCCACCGCCGGATACCGCAGCCGCGAGTGCGGACACACCGGCCAGGGCTTCAGCTACTTGTGGAGCGCCCTCGGCGCCAACGCCGGCGGCCCCGCCGCTGCCGCCGCCTTCTTCAAGGAAGCGTCGTGGCACCTCGACCTGGTGCGCCGTTGCGATGGCTCGTTCACCTATGACGGCGGCGAACAATACGGCCCGGGTAAAACCAGCGACAACACCTACTATGGCAATAGTAGTTACGACGGCCTGAGCCCCACCGCCACCTATGTGCTCACCTACTCGTTCCCCTTGAAAACCCTCCGCATCACCGGCAAGGACGCCAAGCCGGCGAACTGCCTGACCCAGCCGCAAGTGGCCGCCGCCATCGCCTCCGGACGCTTCGATCTGGACCGCAAACAAAAAAGCGCGCAGGAACTGGTGGCGGCGTTCAGCGATTGGTCGCCGATTGCCCGCAGTTGGGCGGCGGAAGAACTGGCCAGCCGGCCTGAAGCCAAGGCGATGATCCCGCAACTGCTGACCATGGCCGAGAGCAAGGATGCGCACGTCGCGCAGGGCGCCTGCGAAACACTCGGCAACCTCAAGTGCACCGAGGCGCTGCCGGTGCTCGTCCGCCAACTCTCCGCCAACGACCGCTGGCTGCGCTACAAGGCCGCCCAGGCCATCAAGAAATTGGGCGGCTCGGCCAGCCCTGCCGTGCCGGACATTCTCAAGGCGGTGGTCAAGACGGCGGAGCCCGCCCAACCGATCAACTGGGCCGATGCCATCCAGTTCACCCATGGCCAGTTGGCCTCCGCCTTGTTTGCCGGCGGTCTAACCGATTCGCTCAAGACCGCGGATCCGAAGTTGCTCTATCCGGCGGTCCGGGTCGTGTCCAAAAACCCGGATGGCATGGCACGGGCCACCCTGCGCGGGTTTTTCGAAAACAAATTGACGCTGGAGGATGTGCAGGCGCTGGCACCGGACCTCGTTGTCGCGGTTAAAACGCTGTGCCCGGCCGATACCATGTTTGGTGCTGAAATCCGCATGGGCGCCTTCAAGGCCCTGGCAAAACATCACTACCAGGAAGCCATCGACGCCGGCGTCGTCTTTGCCAAGACCCAGGGCGGCCATGGCAGCGAAAACCGCACCGGGGACATCATGAAGGAGATCGTGAGCTATGGCTCGGCCGCCCGTGAAGCCATTCCTGGCCTCAAAGAGGTGATCGCCGCCTTCAACGACCAATGCAAACGGTGCGAATATCCCGCCGGCGAACTCAACAACCGCAGGGTCGGCGCCATCGAAGCCGCCATCAAGGCCATCGAACCCTCCACGGAGCATCCCGAGTTGCGCCGCATCAATAAGTAGTGCGGACTACTGCTCCACTCCGTTCCATCTGCGCTC
>JBAXPF010000353.1:0-4462 GCA_037132955.1 Verrucomicrobiota bacterium
CAAAATACCCTTCCGCAGGATGCGGAAGGAGGCACGCTGGAAGCGTGCGCCACCCGATGGAGTTTTTCCCTCGACCCGGCGGCGTGATCTTGTTATATAACAAGTGATGAGTGCGAAAAAATCACCTTTGGTCAGACCGGATTTTGTGACGAACCCGACTCCCGCCCGGGCGGCACCGGTGCCTCCGGACCTGTTGCTTGTCTGCCTGCAAGACCCGTTCGATGCGGTGGGTGATTCCAGCACGCTGGTCCGCGCCGTGGTGCCGGCAGCGAGCGGCAATCCGGGGCATCAGTGGATGTTAGAGTCCGTGTTGGAAATGCATCCGCCACGCTGCTTCCGCGGCTGGGCCACCCGCGGAAGCTTCACCCTCGATCTGAGCGTGACCGCCACCGCGCTGCCGGCGACCGGCACATGGGGCGGCACCGCCACCACTCTATCATGCAGCGGCAACTGCCGCATCATCGTGATGCGCGACGCCGATGACAAGGTGCATTTTTCGCTCGCGTCCGATGCCCGGCATGCCCCGGAAATGCCCATGCCCGTGCCCGACGAACAGCGGTTCCTCAATGCCGACATCGCCTTCGAGGCCAACGGCAAGAACGGAGTCAGCGCCGGCGCCGTCGCGGTCATATCTAGCAGAAACTGGTCCCACCTCATCGTTGGCTCCTCCGCCGCGACCGCAGGCATGGCGTTTGATGGTGGTTGGCGGCGCAATCTGGCGGTCAGCGACGGCGACGCGACCGTGCCGGGTGCCTGGGCGTTCATGGTGATGACGCTGGAGCTCTATGAGGCGCACTGTGCGAGTTGCGGCTGGGTGCCGTATGTGGTGTGAGATTCATGCTACGACGGCAGCAGTCCCTCGAGTTTTAGCAACCGGCGTTTCCACTCCAGCCCGTCGGAGAACCCGCCGAGCTTGCCGCCGGCGGCAAGCACGCGGTGGCAGGGGACCAACAACGGGATCGGGTTGGCACCACACGCGCCGCCAACCGCGCGCGCCGCCGTGGGCCGGCCTAACTCCGCGGCAATTTCACCATAACTGCGGGTCTGTCCGGTGGGGATCTTTTGCAAGGCGCGCCACACATTCTGCTGAAACGCGGTGCCACTTGATAGATCCAGCGGCGGCAGCTGCGCCGGAGTCTTGCCGGTCAGCACGGAGGCCACCGCCTCGGCTGTTTGAGCGTGCCAGCGGCGGATCCCTGGTGGCGGATCCCGGCTTGCCACGGGTGAAGATTGCTCTCCATCGGTTAGAGGAAAGTTCAAACCCGCAAGCCCGTCGGCGGAGTATTCCGCGACAAAGTCACCCATGGGGGTGGCGAGCGGCAGGCGGCAGACAGACGGGCTCATGGCTGCTTGCGGAGACGCATGAGCAAGCCGCCGCCCGGGGCAAGCTCCACCTTGTGCGGCTCTTTGGCAGTCACCGCCACGTCGCGCGTGATGGCAAAGTCCGTGGATTGCGCGCCGTCGGCGTAGCGCTCGGCGCTCCATTTGCCTGCGCCAAGGAAATCCATGGGCAGCTCGATGCTGCGCTGGCCGCCGCCGTTGAGGACGCCGACCCACCACTCATTGCCGCAGCGGCGGGCGAGGACGGCGAGTTCGCCGATCGCGCTGGGCTTTAGAACGCGGGTTTCATCCCACAGCACCGGCATGGCGCGGATCACATCCACAGCCGGGCTGGCCAGATAGATGTCGGGGTTTTCCGCCCAGCACAGGATGGGCGTGGAAAGCACCACCGCACAGGCCAGTTGTTGCGCCACCGTGGTGCCTTTCAGGAACTTCGGGTTGAGCGTGGTGGGGGTGAAGTCGCCATGTCCGGCGAGCATCCGGGTGAAGGGCAACGTCGCGTAATGCTCGCGCGGGTTGGCCGACCATTTGTTATACTCGAGGCCGCGGATGCCCTCACGGGTCATCTCGTTAGGCCAGGTGCGGGCCTCGCCGGCGGGCTTGTTGGCGCCGTGGAAGTTGACCATGATCTGGTGCTCGGCCGCCACCTTGAGGCAGTCTTGATAGAAATCCAGCCGGTCGTGGCTCTCGCTGTCCATGAAGTCGATCTTGACGCCGACGATACCGGCCTCGCGGCAGCGGCGGAAGAAATCCACGCGCTTGTCGTGGTTTTCCAGGCCCGGCCACTGGAGTTGCCGGTTGTTGGTCCAGCCGCGCCACGCCCAGATGCCTACGCCCTTGGTTTTGGCGTAGTCACAGAGTTCTTTCATGCGCGGCCAGGGGCCGGCGGGGTCGCCGGGCTTGAACCATTCCTGGCGGGTGTGTTCCCAGCCCTCATCCACCAGATAGTATTCGCAGGCAAGCGCGGCGGCCTTGTCGACAAAGTCTTTCTGTTTTGACCAATGGGTGCCCGGATCGTCAAACGCCCACCACTGCCACAGGCAACGGCCGGGCTTGATCCACGGCGTGGCCATGCCTTGCGGAAACAACGCCGGATCGGGCGGCGGGCACAACGCATCAACCAGCGGGGCGTTGACCAAGCCATTGAGATCGGCCGCCACGGTGACCAGGCGCCACGGGGTGACGATGTCGCCAGTGGTGTCCCAGCCATTGCCATCGTCACGGAACGAGCCTTTCACCGTCGTGCTGCTGGTGGCCTCCAGCGTCATGCCGCTCCAACCCATCGATTGGGCCTCGGTGATGGCCGCGTAACCGCCGCCCGGCAGCTCGATTGTTAGAGGCATGCCGATGCCGTCCTTGGCCACGAGTTTCTCCACCGCGGCCCGCAGGTGGATCCCCTCATACGGGCCTGTGTTAGGGTTGGCCCAACAAATCGCGCTGGCGGGCAGGACAAATGTTGCGGCCTCGCCGCTGATGCGGCGTTTTCCCTGGCCGGGAATGCGGCAGCGGTAGGCGGCGCCGTCGTCGAAGGCGCGCACCTCGAAGGTCCATGTCTGGCCGTTGGCTTGGATGGGAAACTCCGCCACCTGGCAATGTTGGCGGCGTTCTTTTTCCGGGCCGCGCCACGGGAAGCGTTCATCGATGCTGCGCAACGCCGGTTTGCCCACCGTGGCCGCCGCCCCGCTGTCGACTCCCGCCACCACCACCCCCGCCTGCGAAATGCCAATGACCGGACGGCCGAGGGCTTCCATGCGCCACGCCAAATGGCCGTTCGCATCCGTGCCAACCTCAACGCGCAACTTGCCACCGGGAGCGGGGCAGTCTGCGGTGCGGGTGAAGTCCTCCGCCAGACCGGGTTGGGTCACGGCAGTTAGAAGAATCGATGCTAACAAAATTGGATGCTTGTTCATGATTTTGGTTTCACTTCGGGTATGGCGCAAACGTCGCGGATCGCCTGCAGGGCGGCGGTATTCTTCTCAATGCTCTCCCAATTGTAAATGGTAAGAAACCGGCAGCGCGGGTCGGCCAGGGTGTTGGAGAGGGCCTTGCGCCATGAATCGACGGTGGGGCCGCCGCCGAGCCATTCGACGGCGGCCCAGCAGGGGGCGTCGCTGCGGGCGAGGGCCTTGCGCACGCCGGCGTCCTTGGCCGGGTCATTCGCGTATTTGTAAAAACTCCAACCCGGGCAACTGAAGCGGTTGACCGCCGCATGATAGAGAAGCTCCTCATCCTTCCACGCGGCCCCATGGGTGAACAGACGGTTGCGCGGCACCCCGAGCTGGGACGCCACCCGGCACAAATCCTCCAGATGCCGCCAGGCAATGACTGCCAGATCCTGTTCGGTCAACTCGCCCTTGGTCTTCAGCCGCACCTGGGTCGTCGCCGCATAGCCGATGGCTGCCACCCCGCGGGCGGGCAATTCGTTGTTTTTCAAGCCGGTCTTGGGGTCCTCGGTGACCGGTCGCTCGGCCAACGCGTTGCCGTTGGGATAATACCATGAGTTGACGCCAACCGAGCTCTCCCAGCCGAGTTTGATGCCCACCAACAGGTCGCGCCGCGCTGGTGGCAGCGCCTGCCACCAGCGAAGAATCATCGGGATCAACGCCCCCATCTCCGTGTGGCAGGCTGCCCGATACACCGGACTCATCAGGTTCGGCGGCGGCAACACCCGGATTTGTTGACCCCAGTTGCGCCACGCGATGCGCACCGCGTGCTGCGGCCCCCAGCCGCTCCACTCGACGTTGGCCCGGTTGTTAGGGTTGAACCCGGGGCGTTTGGGATCCCACCAGTTCCACAAATCCGGCCGTCCCTCCCACCATTGTTCGCCATCGAGTTGCACGACAACGGGCATGTCGTATTGCACCGCCAGTCGCAAGAATTCGGCGAGCGACGCCCGCACTTTCTCCGGCGGTGCTTGCAAATAGGAAAAAATTCCGGCGATGCCGACGCGGGTGGGCGTGGCCCGGCCCAAGCGCACCAGCGCCGTGGGTGCCGACGCCATGGCCACCACCTGATGCTGTCCGGCCTCGAACAGGCTCGGCAGCCACGACTGCGTAGCGGCCGGCAACACCACCAGTGATGCCTTCTGCGAACTCGCCGAGTGCAGCACGCCGTCGGTGAT
>JBAXPF010000354.1:0-4455 GCA_037132955.1 Verrucomicrobiota bacterium
ATAGAACAACACCCGCACACGCAGCGTTCGGAAGCTCCGCAGTCCGCGTGCATTGGCGATCACCCGCGCCACGAGAGAGTTCATGCCCTCCGACGCTGCGTTGGTGATCCGGTGCTTCAGATAGTTGAGCAAGCCCCACAGACGGTTCGCGAGCATGTCGGCGACCTTCTTGAGCGGTTCGAGTTTCGAGCGCTTTACGGCCCGGAACCAGTCCATGAAGAATCTCTCCGCCGGAGCCTTATAGATATAGTCCCAAAAGGCGGCGAAGGCCTCCTTGAACCTCCACGCTCTGCTTGTCTTCAGATTGGCGCTGTAAAGCTCCTGGAACGAAGGCTCGCGCCGCAGATCGGGAAAGTTTCGCAGCCACAGGTATTTGCTCTTCTTGAGGGATTCGTCGCCGGCTCTCATCAAGTCCCGGTGCTCCTCTTTGCGGACATCATCCACCGCCTTGTTGAGGTGAGCGCTCACATGGAACTTGTCATGCACAATGTCGGCGTTGGGCAAAAGTTCGGTCACGGCGTTCTCAAAAGCGGACCACATGTCCATCGCCGCCGCCTCAACCCCATCGCGTTGTTTCTCAGACAATGTTTCGAGCAGCTCCCGGGCGTTTTGCGTCGTGCGGCCCTCCACCAGATCCCAGACCCTGTTGTTGTCCAGATCGTTGAGGAGGCTCGCGTAAACATGCCCACGGCGGAAACTCTTCTCGTCCATGCCCACCTTGGTGATGACCTCATCCTCACGCCGCAACAAACCCCGCTCCACCGCACGCTCCATGATCCGGCTGACCGTCTGCCAGTCCAGCCGCATCGTAGTGGCAACCTTGTCCACGTTGCCACAAGCCTCCAGCCACATGATGACCGCAGCCTCAAGCAGTTTGGTATAACGCTGGTAGCGGTCCGCCCACGGCACCGCCACCTCCTCGATCGTGCCATCCCGGTATTTCACGCTCGGCACATTCGCCTCAATGATCGTTTCAAACTGGCAGGTATCCAGATGCCGCCACCGCCGCTCCGACCACTTGTGCAGCGTCGCCGGCTCCCGCGTCTCCGGATGATACCACTTTGTGCTCCGGTCGATCTCCACACGGACCACCACTCGGTTGGCGGTCATGTCCAGATCAACATCGCTAACACTCCACGGGGACTCCAATCCAAGAATGTGACGGTAAAATTCTGTGCTTTTCATCCCCGGGAGTTTGGCGGAGACGCTAAACCCTGCAAGAATATCCACCAAAATTCACCAAGAACCGAATTCGGAGCTTGTCCCGCCGGAGCCTCCACATCTAACGTTGGCATTTCGGTATATGAAAACGATTCATTACCATCCTCCAGCCATGAAGACACCATCCATACTTGCCGCCATCTTGCTTGCTGCGGTGGCTCCTATGGCGCAAGCGCAAGCCGACGCAAAATCAGACGAAACCGCGATCCTACCCTTGACCGGTGCACGCGCGTTGGTCGAGAAATCCGGGGGGATGGCCCGGAACGCGGATGGTGAATGGGAACTCCGCCGGCACTGGGTCGGGGAAATGAAAACCGTCATCGGCTCGCCGCCTAACGAATACGCAAATTTGGCCGGTCCGGTCCGGTTCGACATCATTGGTCCCGTGCAAGAACACCCTGGCAAGGTCGCTTTATCGCCGTCCGATCATCGCTCGCTCAGCGACGAGATCATCTTTTATGACGGGCTTCCCGCTATCGATGATCTCAAAGATCCCGCAAAGGCCTCGGAGATCCTGATCCGGTTATGGCCGCTCCTGCTCAGCATGCCGGATGACAAAGACAGGAAAACCCTCTACGGCCGAGAGTGGAACCTCTTTGCTCCCGCCCCAGGGAGTCAATTGCGTGTGCTCCTCATCGAGGGATACATTGCAGATAATGACCGCCGGAAAGGGAAATTGAAGCCCAAAAATTTCACCGTTCGCGAGGGATTCTTCCGTCTATCCGATCCGGCCAATCCGAAGGACCGGGCGGATTATCCATCGGTGAAGATGCGGCGGGCCAGTCGGCAGGCGGTGGTCGATGCCACAGAGACTCCCCGCCAGGGTGAGTGGGGGGATTTCACCAAATGGATGAAATACACTTATGATATTAAGAGCGATTACCCTCATGTGAAATCGCTCCCCAAGCCTGAAGCGATACCATCCGTGATCACCTATCTGGAGAAGAAAGGGGACGAGGGAGGCATACCATTCTCCCAACTCGAATGCTTGACGCGGATGTCATTCAAGAGTCAGCACGAAACCGACAGTCTGCGGGCCCGCGCCTACCGGAAGTGGTGGGAGGGCGTGGGCGAGGATTATTTCCGCCGCGTGCAAACGGAGGGCCGACGCAGCCCGGAGGCGTGGAAGCTTCTTGTTGGGGATGCGCCAATCCATTGCCCTGACTACAAGATCCTGATCCCTCCTGAATGGCATTTCGAGATCCGATTCCGAACCGGAGATTATGTTGTCCAGCAAGAAATCATCCGTATGGAGAGGAAGAAGGACTCGGCAGCGCTGATTCGGAGCTTCAGTACGGCCACTCGCAGGCCGTTCCAGCATGAGTCATGGCATGGATTCACAGTGGAAGAGGCAGACCGATTTCTCATGGCCCTAACATATGCGGTGGACCAACCATGGCTGGTCAAGCGGCTTCTCGAATCAAGCCCCGAAGCGGATAATAGAAAGTTGGCCGTGCCCGACAGGACGTGGAAATCCTATTACGGTGGGGCGAGGTGGACGGGGGTAACATATCCGGATGGACGCGTCTGGTGGAACGACGATCCGTCACATTGGTGGTACAACGGCCCGAATCCCACACGACAATTCTCGGACACCAGCCTCAGATACTACAATCTGGTCTATCCTTTCCTCTGCCATCACTATCCGGAAATGCGATCCAAAGACGGTTCCCCCGGATGGGAGGTCAGTCCGACGCCGTTCCACTTGAACGAAGTCAAGGAATGAGCCGCCAGTCGCGAAGTAAAATTGGATTTCACAGACATCCCATAGGAATAGACGATGATTGAAACGGTAACACAATGGCGGATATGGCGACTCACCGGCGGTCGCGCATATGCAATCATGCTCGGAGTGTGGTTTGTTCTCTGCTGGCTTCTTGGCCCGATCTCGGGTATTGCCTATGGCCTCTCCATGCTTCTCGCCTTTTTCGGACCAACGGCCCTCTTCGGTTTCCTTTTTGTGCGGCACTGGTTGTTGAAGAACGAATACTCAGCACGAGAAGGGCTCGCGCGTCGACTCGGCTGCATCGCGGCGTGCGGCGTGACATCATGGATGGCTATTGAGACTGACGTCTCTTACGCCAACATGAGCGATGCGCCGAGGGGGATGCTTTGGGACTTCTACATTGTCATTGCACCGATTCTCGGAATGGCGGCTATGATGATTGCTGGATTCTTGGCGCACCCTAAGGGACTCTTCAAGAAGAAGACGGAGACACCTCCACTTTCTGATGGCGATGTCGCAAGCTCCGCGCCAGAGAAGTGACGTTGGCTCAGATAATTTTCACAAAAACAGGCAAAGTCCATGTCACTTGATTTTGAAGACATTCTCAACCCGCCTAACGGAGGTCGCGTTAAGCTGGTTCTTCTGGGCATCCTACTGCCACTGATCGTCGCCTATTTCGGAATTCGTGCATGTATCACCGAAGAGGCAATCTGCTACTATCGCCATTCCGGTGCCATCGTTGAGCATGGGCGAGCGGCGATGGCGCTTGGTGTGACTTACACGAGCGTCGGGCTTTTCGGGCATGTCCGTTGGTTTTGGGGTCTTCTGCCTGCCTACCGAGTGTTCGAGATTGGCACCGTAATTTCACTTCTTGGCATTTCGGGAGGCCTTTGTTGGCTTTGCTGGCTTACGTTCTTCGCATGGATCTGACAGCGAAGCCATGATGGAATCGATTGCCTTGACCATGCAACCGGTCCGCCGTTGATTTTGAAGCCACGAGGGGCAGGCATTGGAGGTCGCCACCCTGCGGCGGGCCGGGATGCAATGGTCATCCGATGAAGCGGTGTTTGACCCAGTAGGGGAAGCGGGTGTCCGGGGAACGGGTTTGAATCGGATAGACGGAATCGGCCTTTTTCATCACGACTCCCTCGAAGACGGTCTCGCCCATGTCAGTGTTGACGAGGGCGAAGAACTCGCAGGCAGCGCGCAGGGTGTAATCAGCGGGGATTTCATCGGTGACGACGAGGCGGCCATGAGGAAAGCCGTAATCCTTGGCGGGCATGTAGTCCCACGGCAGGACCGGCACGCCGGAGGCTGCGAGGAGTTGCTTGCGCGCGGTCCATGGGAGATCGGGCACGACGATGTCGAGGATGACGAGGGTGTTGCGGATGGACCCGCGGCGTTGCAAGGCCTCGCAATCGAGCCAGGTGCCGCTGGGGAATGCGTGGGCGGCGGCGGTGAGTGCCTCGGTGAAGTCATCGGCGATGGTGAAGCGTTCACCGTGTCGG
>JBAXPF010000355.1:0-4427 GCA_037132955.1 Verrucomicrobiota bacterium
AGGACGGCGAGGCGCTGCGGACGATGGCCGCCTACATCGACCTCAACCCGCTGCGCGCAGGCATGGTGAAAGACCCGAAGGATTACCGGTGGTGCGGCTACGGGGAAGCGATGGGCGGGGGCAAGACGGCCCGTCTGGGATTGTGCCAGGTGACGGGACACAGCGGGCGCGGCGCGGCCGCCTGGGACACGCCCGCCAACGCGAAAGGCATGAGCGCGGCGGAAGTGTATCGGTGCGGGTTGTTTGAGGATGGGAAGGCCCGAGAGGCCAAGGCCGCCAAGGGCGGGTTTGCCACGGAGACCGCAGAGGCGGGAAAAAAGCGGATGGGCAAATTGAGTCGTGCCGCGTTGTTGCGCTGCCGGGTGCGGTATTTCTCCGACGGGTTGGTGCTGGGCACGAAATCCTATGTGGACGGGGTGTTTGAGAACCATCGCGGGCAATTCGGGCCGAAGCGCACAAGCGGTGCCCGGGCCCTGCACGAAGACGCCCAAGGCAGCCTGTTCACCGCACGACAGTTGACAGTCCGAACGGTGGGGTAAAGTCCCGTGCAGTCGTATTGGTCTCTCAATCTAACGACTCGATTTTCCGACCCTTTGTTGTTGAACTCCCATCCGTGACCCCTTCCTCCCTGCATGCCTGTGTTCTAGCCGCCCGTCCCAAGACGTTGCCGGCAGCTATCGTGCCGGTGTGGGCCGGCTGCGTGCTGGCCTGGAAACTCACCGGCAATTTCCACCCCGGCCTCGCCCTCTGCACCTTGGGCGGGGCCATGGCCATCCAAATTGCCACCAACTTTTTCAACGATGCCATCGATTCACACAAAGGCGCCGACACCGCCCGCCGACTCGGTCCGATGCGGGTCACCGCCACCGGCCTGCTGTCGGCGCGCACGGTGTATGCCTGGGCGTGCGGGTTTCTGCTGCTGGCTATCGGCTGTGGCGGGGTTCTCTATCAGGCGCGCGGGTGGCCGATCGTGGCCATCGGCCTACCCTCGTTGTTTCTCGCCTACGGGTACACTGGCGGACCGTTTCCGTTAGCCTACCGCGGCCTAGGTGAGTTGTTTGTCATTCTCTTCTTCGGGTTCATCGCGGTGGCGGGCACCGTCTTCATCCAGACCGGCGCGTGGCCGCCCGCGGCATGGGTGTTAGGTTGGCAGATCGGTCTGCTCTCCGCTGTGCTCATTTCCATCAACAACCTCCGCGACCGCGCGGAAGATGCCACCACCGGCAAACGCACCCTCGCCGTGCGCTGCGGCCATTCTGCCGCAATGGCGGTCATTTTTGCGGAGTTGCTGCTCGCCGCAGGTGCCAGCAGCCTCTGGTGGTTCCTGGGCCAACCGGTGCTGGCTGCCGCCGGGGTCCCCGTCATTTTGTTAGGTTGGAACATCCTCCACGGGGTGCGCACGCAACCGCCTGGACCCGCCTTCAACCGCTTGCTCGCCCTTGGGGGTGTGTTGCTGTTGCTGTTCGCCGCGGTGTTCCACCTCGCGGCCGCCTACCCCGCCCGCTGAAAAAATTTGCGCTTTCCCCTTGCGCCGGGGACGGAATGTGAGAGGGTTGGGGCGACGACCCCCCCCCTCATCATGAACAAACTCTTCGCACTCCTCTCCGTCACGGCAGCCTTTGCCTTGCAATCCTGCTCCAATCAAGGACCTAACACGAACGCGGGCATGGCCACCGGCGCCCTGCTTGGTGCCGGCACGGGAGCCATCATCGGCCATCAGTCCGGCCACACGGGCGAAGGCGCGCTCATCGGTGCCGGCGCCGGCACACTCATCGGCGGGGCATATGGCAAGTCCCAGGACCAACGCCAAGGTTACAACTACTGAGCGTCACCCGCTCGCATGTAACGGTTAACTGCTGTCATGGGGTCGTGCCACCGACTCCGGTCCTCTTTTGTTTATCTCCATGCGGCGACGGAAGTGACTCTTCCCCCACGATTTAATTCGTGTCAATCGACATGATAGCGGGCGGTCCTCTATCTTGGACCGAACCGATGCCTGATGGCGACGGCGGACTTTTCGGCGGCGAAGGAGATGCCGTTGAGCCATGAGCGGCGGCGGAACAAGTGGCGGCTCAGAATGCTTTCACCTGCGGAGGGCGGGCTGGCAGCGGGTGAGTGGTGTGCGTTGACGACCCGGCAAATCCAGGCGACGGGAGCGTATTCCTGGACGACCCGGCGGCGGCTTTCCAGAATGGCCGGGAGATTTTTTTCGTAGAGGCGATCGCAGATGGCACGCCGAATGGTCTCGGCGGCGGCATCGGCATCGGCGACGTCAATGCGGAGGAAGCTCTCCGGCGGGAAATATTCCTCAGCGTTCGGGCAGCCGTAATAGACGGGCATACAGGCACCGAGGAAGGGATCTGCGAGTTTTTCGGTCCAATGGTGAAGTCCGACAAAATTTTCGATGGCGAGGTGGTATTTGAAGGGGTCGAGCGCGTCGGCCTTGTCCTTGACGAAGCGGACGCCATGGCCGTAGATCTCCAATTCCGGGATGCGCGCCTTGAGGGCCATGACGAAATGGTAACGCTGGCGGTGGAGGGTGTGGCGTTGTTTTTTGTCGGAGCAAACGGTGGAGATTTCGCGGGATTTGGTTAGGGGCAGGTGGTTTTTAATGGCGTCGTATGTTCCGCGCGGTTCGCCGAAAGCGTAAAACCAAATGAGGCCGGGTTGGGCGCGGATGGCGCCCGGGTGATGCCCGACGGCCCAGGGTTCCTGGGTGGTGAGCACATGGCCGAACTGGCGGAGGAACCGCGAGCCATAGACCTTGATGGTCGACGGTTCGGTGGTGATGAGCAGGGTGTTCTGGCGCGGGCAGCCGAGGGATTCTTCCCACAGGGTGTAGCGTTCGCCGGCAACCGAGGGGAGGTCGTCATAAACGACGAGCCAGTCATACTCACGGCAATGCCGGTCAAAGGTGAAATGACAATTGCCCCAAACCGGCAGGCGCCCTGGAAAGCGGTTGAGCCAATCCTCGCCATCCATGTTAGGGCGGAACTTCCCGAGGAACTTGATGCGGATTTTTTCCGGGAGTGGAGGCATTCAACAGGGTGCGTGCGGGATTCAGGCTTTCCAATGATGAGCAAGCCATGGGCAGGGCCGCATGTGATGGTGAAGCTTGGAATCGTGGAACCCGCGAATCGCCTCATCGGGGTCGGGCCGGCCGTGAAAGACGAGGATCTTGCAGCCCACGGGCGCTTGCGGGGTGGCGATAAGATTGAGGGGAAAGAGGGGCCGGCAATGATGTTTGTAGCTGCGGGTCCAGGTTTCCGGCCACCACCGGACTTCCCGCATGGCGTAAGTGAGAAAGGCCTGTTCGGTGTTGAAGATGCTGCGGTCCTCGGCACGCGCCATCTCACGCTGGAAGGTTGCGTAAATTTCGTTAGACGAACCCGCATCGAAGCGGAAGACCGAGGAGTTTCCGATTTTCGGGCGTTGCCCTATCAGCTCCTTGCGCGCCTTCACCCAGTTGTGGATGATGCAGTATTGGTTCGGCTCGTAATCGAAGAAACAATCGATGTCATCCATGATGGCGACGTCCAGATCGAGAAAAAGGGTGGGCCCGCAAAGGCCGCCAAAGCCGTCTTGGGTGAGCATGAGTTTGACCAGCACATCGGGCCAGCCGCGTTTGATTCCCGGGTTGGCGGGAAACGGAATGGCGGTGATGCCGGAATCGAGTCCGGCGGGGTCGTCCGTGCAGCAATAAAATTGGACCGGACGCTTGAGATGGCGGCCAACCGAGGCGCGAAGAATGTTGACGTAAGAGGCCGGATAGCGAGTGCCCCACTTGACGCAAAGGATGTTGACGGGCGGTTGGGAATCCATGTTAGATGACGGGGAATGGCGGAGAGGAGGGAGAGGCGCGGATCATCCCGGTGGTGGCGGCGGATGGGATTGGGCAGTGGGGCGGATGGCGCGGAATGGGCTTGCCACGGGACGAAGTTGGGGTTTGCGGCACGCGTGCAGGCCGGGAAGCCGTTCCTAGTGCGTGGCCGATTCCCTTGTCAATCCCATTCTGGCCATGCACCCGCGGCGCAGGCTTCCTTGGGCAGGGGCGGATTGCCGTCTGTGTCTTGATCAGCAACACTGGCCTCAAACCCTTTGTAGATAAAGGAAAAACGGCCATCTAGCAGCGCATACGGGTGATGAGGATCGAACTCACGCCTCAAGCTTGGGAAGCTCACGTTCTACCATTGAACTACACCCGCCTTGCTGCCGACGCCCGACGAAACACCGCGAATGAAAAAATGGCAACGCAAAAAAGTAGCCAGCCAGGCGGAACCCAGCTGAGATTCGCGTGGGATTTATTGCGCCAAGGATGAAAAAAAACAAAAAAAACCTTGCGGCAACTGCCCAATAAGCCTTTCCTTCACTGCAGAAGACGCGGGCATAGCTTAGTGGTAAAGCCCTAGCCTTCCAAGCTAGACATG
>JBAXPF010000356.1:0-4425 GCA_037132955.1 Verrucomicrobiota bacterium
GGTGCGTTCCGCCACCAAACCGGCCAGGCGCTGCTTGTCGTTGCGCTGGACGAGAGTGGCGGCCTTGATCTTGGCCATGGCCTGGATCTGGGCGCTCAGTTCGACCACATCGAATGGTTTGGAAAGAAACCCCTCGGCTCCCGCCTCCAAGGCTTTGACGCGGCTGTCCCGATCCGTCTTGAGCGCGGTGAGAAACAGGACCGGAATCATGCGCAAATTCTCGTCGGTCTTGAGTTTGCGACACACCGCGTAGCCGTCCATGCCCGGCATCACGATGTCGAGGAGGATCACGTCAGGGTTTTCCGCTTGCGCCACTTCCAAGCCCAGTGGGCCACTCATGGCGGTAAAGATCCTGACGCCGGGCAACCGGTCCGCAACGACGGCCCGGAGCGCCGTGAGGTTGTCCTGATTGTCGTCTATGGCCAGTATTTTCATGAGATGTCTTTCCTAACCGTTCGGGTTGTCAGCCGAGAAATTCATGCAACGTCCGCAGCAGCGTGGGGTGGTCAATGGGTTTGGAGATATAGCCGTTTGCCGCCAAGCGAAAACTCCCATGCCCGCCACCAGAGCCAGGATCAAGCCAAGTGCCAGCTGCAATTGTGTGCTGATTTTCACATCATGCAGTTTCATGGGGCGGGGGGAGCCTAGCCTTGGATGGGGTGGAAGGCAAGGACAAGAACAGCGGGCAGGCACGCTGCGCTGTGGGTTCCTCAATCCCCCGGCGGTTTTGAAACACGGCGCAGGCAGGTGCCACAGCCTGCAGGCCGTGTTGTTTGGCACCAGTTCCCGTTCCGCCTCGCCGCTGACCAGATAGCCACCGGGCGCCAGGTCGCGGCAGATCTTGTTGAGGATTTGTTGTTGGAAGGGCGGTTGGCACTCTGCGGTGGGGCTCTTCATCTGTCATGGACGATTCGATATTTTTCCGGCTGGCCGGTGGCTAGCAGCAAGGCATTGACCTCTTGCTTGAGCTCGATCATGCGCAACTCGCGGCCCACCGTCACCTTGTTAAAGCGCTCCAGTTCGGCGTATTTCTCCCGCAACTCGGCGTCGGCCTGTTTGATTTTGAGGCGGCGTTGTTTTTGTTCCAGGCTATAGATCACGGCGGGTCCGAGGCGCTTGATGTGCTCCTTGATCACATAGTCCCAAGCGCCGGCCTTCATGCATTCCACTGCGGTTTCCTCGTTCATCGAGCCGGTGATGATGATGAAGGGCGTGTCCGGTGCCAACTCCAGCGCCAGTTGCAACGCCGCCATCCCGTCAAAGCGCGGCAGCTTGTAGTCGGACAAGATGAGCTCCGGTTGGAACGTCTCGAGTGCCGCAAGAAAATCCTCGCAGGTCTCCACACACCTGAACTCGGTGTCTGGCAGCACCCGCCTCACCTCACGTTCGTTGAGTTCTGCGTCGGTGGGCAGGTCTTCCACAATCAGGATGCGTGTTGGGGGATTCATATGGATATCTCCGTGGGGGGGCTGTCCTGCTCGTTCATCATCCCCTTGGGCGGATGGTTGACCAACAGCCAGTAGAGGCCGAGTTTGCTCATGGCTTCGATAAAGGCATCGGCGCCCACGGGCTTGACCACATAACTGTTGGCACCGAGCTCATAGGCGGCGGCGATGTCTGGATCCTCCTGCGATGAGGTCACCACCACCACTGGGATGGTCCGCAGGTGCGGGGTTCCCTTGATGACTTTGAGCACCTCCAGCCCGTTGATTTTCGGCAATTTCAAATCGAGCAGGATCACCCTGGGTGTCCGCGATGACTTGCGCTTGGCGTAGTTGCCCCGGCAGAGCATGAAGTCGAGTGCCGCGGCGCCGTCTTCCACCAGAAATATGGGGTTGGCGATGTTGAGGCGTCGCAGGGCACGGATGATCAATTCCGCATCCTGTGGGTTGTCCTCCACTAACAAAATGTCCACTGCGTCGGCCTGTTTCATGGCTTGTCTCCCGGGTTGAGGGTGAAGAAAAATGTCGCGCCCTCATCGGGTTTGCCCTCCGCCCAGATCCGGCCGCCGTGGCGTTCGATGATGCGGTGGACGATGGCCAGGCCCACTCCCGTGCCCTCGAATTCCTTGTTGCTGTGGAGGCGCTGGAACACGCCGAAGAGCTTGCCCACATAGCGCATGTCAAAGCCCGCGCCGTTGTCGCGGATGGAATAAACCACCGCGCCATCAACCACTTCGGACTTCACGTCAATGACAGCCCGCGGCTTCTCGGACGAAAACTTCACCGCGTTGGCAAGAAGGTTCAGCCAGAGTTGACGCAGCAGGGTCGGGTCGGCCACTGTCTGCGCCAACGGCCCGATGCGCAAGTCGATCCGCTCGCGCTCAGCGGGGTTGGTCACCTCGTGGAAAATCGAATGGACGAGATTGGCCATGTCCACGGTGGAGGGTTCGAGGGAGGTGCGGCCGATGCGGGAGAAGGCGAGCAGGTCGTCAATGAGTTTGCCCATGTTTCTGGCGCTCTGGCTGATCGTGGCGCAAATCCGCCGGCCCTCGGCGTCCAGGTGGGAGGCGAAGTCATCGACGAGCATGCGGGTGTAGCCGTCAACCGCCCGCAGCGGGGCGCGCAAATCGTGGGACACGGAGTAGGCGAAGGCCTCGAGTTCCTTGTTAGCGGCCTCCAACTGGGCGGTGCGCCTGGTGACCCGTTGTTCGAGGTCCGCGTTCAATTCGAGGATTTCGGCGGCGTTGCGGCGTTGCACGGTGACGTCGCGGAATGACCACACCCGGCCAATGTGCACACCGGCTTGAGTCATAGGCGCTGAATAACGTTCAAACACCCGGTTGTCCTTGAAGGCGAGCGTGTCCATGCTCGCCGCATCCGATCCGTAGAGTTCCTCAACCTTGCGCGCAAACGCTTCCGGATCGGCCAACTGGGCCAGCACAAACTCCAACAGGGCCTTGTCATCGCCGGCTTCCATGAGCGGCCGGGGGATTTGCCAGAGTTCGGCGAAGCGCTGGTTGGCACGCAAGACTTTGCCGCTGTTGTCCACGGCCAAAATGCCGTCGGCCGTCGATTCGAGGGTCACCCGCAGTTGGGTTTCGCTCTCCAGCAGGCGTTGCTCGGTCCGCTTGCGTTCGGTGATGTCGCGGATGAATGCCACCAGGTTGCGGCCATTGGCGGCTTGGTGCAGGACGCTCACCTCCACTTCAAACAGGCTCCCATCCTTGCGCCGGTGCGTGGATTCAAAGCGATCCGCCCCCTGCTCCATGATTTTTTGGATGCGGTTGGCGGTGTTCGCTGCCGATTCGTTCACTTCCAGATCGTTGACCTGCATGGCCAGCAATTCCGGTGCGCTGTAGCCACTCATCCGGCAGTAGGTCTCATTCACCTCCAACAGTTGGGCCTGGTCACCCACCAGCCAAAACCCGTCCATCGAAGTCTGGATGATGGTCTTGTGGCGTTGTTCTATCTGTTGGATCTTGCGCTCGGCCTGATGCTTGTAGGAAGCGAGGTCGATGACGATTTCCAGTTCACGGTCCTCGAAGGGTTTGAGGATATAGCCGAAGGGCTCGGCCAGCTTGGCACGCTGGAAGGTGGCCCCCTCGGCATAGGCCGTGAGAAAAATGACCGGCAACTGGTGGCGCTGGCGCATCTCGTGAGCTGTTGCGATGCCGTCCATGGTGCCTTGCAGGCGAATGTCCATCAACACCAGATCCGGCTGGACCCGCTCGATGAGCGCGAGCGCTTCCTCGCCGCTGGTGGCGGTGCCGGCCACCGGGTAGCCGAGTTGGGTTAGCCGAATGGCGATGTCCGCAGCGACGATCGTTTCGTCTTCAACAATGAGGAGGCGTGGCTTGTTCATGCACTGCTGTTTTTGGATTTCCATGTTCAATGCTTGCGCACCTCCACCTCAAACACCGTCCCGGGTCCGGGGCCGAGGGCCAAGTGCCCGCCAAGCTGGCGGGCCAGGTCGCTGACCAGATGCAGCCCCAGCGAAGTGAGGCGGTCCAGGGTGAAGTCCGGCGGCAAGCCCACGCCGTTGTCTGCCACGCGCAGACCCCAGCCGGCGCCATCGGGGAGGATTTCGGATTTCACCCACAGCTCGCCGCCCCGTCGGTGCGGAAACGCGTGCTTGAGCGCGTTGGAAACCAGCTCGTTGACCAGCAGGCCGCAGGGGATGGCCTGGTCAATTTCGAGATGGATGGGGGCCAGCTCCAAGTGGAGTTGAATGCCGTCGCTCTCGGTCACCATGGCGCGGAACAAGCGCTGGCAGAGTTGGGCAAGGTAGGTGGAGAGGTTGACCGAGGCGAGGTTATCGGAGCGGTAGAGGTTTTCGTGGATGAGGGCCATGGAGCGCACCCGGTGTTGCATGTCGCGCAGCGCGGCTTGGGCGGCGGGGTTATCGACCTGGCCGGCTTGCAGGCTCAACAGGCTGCTGATGATTTGCAGGTTGTTCTTGACCCGGTGATGGATCTCCTTGAGC
>JBAXPF010000357.1:0-4406 GCA_037132955.1 Verrucomicrobiota bacterium
GCTGAAAGGCTGAAAGGCTGAAAGGCTGAAAGGCTGAAAGGCTGAAAGGCTGAAATGAAGATTTGGAATGAGCTGTGGGTAGAAAGGATTGGGCAAGGGGATATAACGGGAGAAGGGAACAGTGTTTCCTTATTTCAGGATTTCAGTGTTTCAGTTTTCAGCTTTTACTGTTCAGGTGCAGCTTGAGGATGCGTTTGAGTTCTTCGCAGGTGGCCGGGCAATGGGGGACGCTGTGGTTGCAGGGGACGATTTTTTCCGATGCGACCGGAGTGATATGAGACGACTCGTAAGGGACGACGCCGTCACTGCTGTGGGGAGTGTCGCCTTTGCCGCGGTCGCCGATGATGGAGTGGAAAGCAATTCCGGCGGGTAGCGGGAGCCGGCCGAGCGCGAGGATGGTCTTGTCATCGGGGGCGAGGCTGTTGATGGAAGTGGGCAGATGCGGTTGCAGGGCGTTGCCGTCGAGCACACTGCCCACGGTCTGCACAATGGAATCGAGGAAATTGACCGATAGCCGTTTGGGGAGTTGGATGAGCTTGGAAAGGAGCACGGAGATTTCAAAGTTGGCGGCGGGGCTGCCACGGTGCGGCACCGCCATAAAGACGACCCGTCGCGGTTCCGGCAAGGGTTGATAGAGCGTGGTCTCGCGGATGATGCCGCGGTTTTTCGCCGACGCTTTGAGCTGCTCGATCGGCTCGTGGAAATAGGCATCATAGAATGCCGAGCCGGGCTTGGTGACGCTGGAGCGAGCGATGATACCGCCCATCGAGTGGCCGACGATGACCATTTGGTTGAGCTTGTGGGTGGCGCCCTTGGTGCGGGCATAGGCGCAGGCCTGGCGCATGAGTTCGCGGAAGCGCATGCTGCTATAGAGCCAAGGGCTGCCGGTGGGGTAGTTATAGAGCCAGATTTGATAGTGCTGGCGGAACCAGGGCTCCGGAGCAAGTTCGTTGATGGTGATTTTGAAAGCATCCGGCGAGGACACGAGGCCGTGAATCAAGACGACCGGGATCTTTTCGGGGTCATAGGGTTGCAGGAAATAGAGTCCGGTTTCCTGACTGAAGCGGTCGGGCAGCAAGACGTTCTGGATCTTGAGATCATCGAGGTTGCTCATCTGCCAGTAAAAAGCGTTAGGCGCGGACCAATCGGCCGCCAGAGCCTCGCGGCGCGCGCCAACGGCGGTGTCGTCAGACAACCAGCGCTTGAAGAAATGCCAAACCGGCGGGCCGGCGCCAGCGCAGTCGAGGGTGGCCGTGACCGGATAGGGCAGGCCGGTGGGCAGTAAGAATGGCGGGCGCGGCGTGCCAACGGGAGTGGTCTTTTTCCAACCCACCAGCGCAATGCCCATGCCGGCGGAGGTCCGGCGGGTGTCCAACTCAGCGGTGCCAACCAGCGCGGCCGGGAACAGCGCGTCGATTTTTTCCAAGTCCGCATGACGGGCATCGGGCGGGGCGATGCGGGTGCCGAGGGCGGCGGCCCGCGCGTCCCACGAACCGCCCCCACAACGGAGTTGGTCGAAAAGTTTGCCCACGGCGGCATTGTAGGTGGCTTGGGCTGCCGCCCGGTCCCGGGCGGGCGCGCTGCGGGCCAGAACCTGCCATGACTCACGGGCGCTGCCAGTGAGCGTGGCCGCCGGTGCCCGCGAAGCGAACGGCACGGAGGTGCAGCGCGGCGGTTGGGGCGCGCCGCACTGACACAGCAGGGCGGCGAGCAGCCAAAGCGGGTTGAGGACGATGTGCTTCATGCGGGCGGGTCCGCAGCAGGCCTTGCCTAGGGCCTCAATGTTCGCGGCAGAATTGCTCGAAGCGCGAGAGGCCTTCGTTGAGCACGTCGAGGGTGGTGCAATAGCTCAGGCGGATGCCCTCGTCATAGCCGAAGGCCACGCCCGGCACGGCGGCCACCTTGTAACGCGAGAGCAGTTTGTCGCAAAGATTGAGGGATTTGAGCCCCATGCTGCCGGTATAGACGAAGAAGTAGAAGGCGCCTTGCGGCTCCACGACCCGGATGTTAGAAATCGCCTTGAGGCGGGCCAACATGAACTGGCGCTTCACATCGTATTCGCCGCGCAGATCCTCAATGAAGGTTTGGTCGCCTTGCAGCGCGGCCAGCGCGCCGTATTGGGCGAAGGTGGTCGCATTGGATACGGTGTGGTTTTGAATCTTGTCGATCGCATCGGCAAAGAGCTTGGGCGCGGCGGTGTATCCGAGGCGCCAGCCGGTCATCGAATAGCACTTGGAAAACCCGTTGACGGTGATGGTTAGATCGCGGAGAGCGTCACTGAGCGAGGCGATTGAGACGTGTTTGGCGTCGCCATAGATGAGTTTTTCATAAATCTCATCGGAGAGGATCACAATTTCCTCACCGAGGGCGATGTCGCCGATCTCGCGGAGTTCCAGCTCCGTGTAGACGGCGCCGGTCGGGTTGCCCGGCGAATTGAGAATGACCATCTTGGTGGCCGGAGTCATGGCCTCCTCGAATTGTTGGGCCGTCATTTTCCAGCCCGTGGACTCCATGGTTTCCACGATCACGGGCACGCCGCCCGCCAGCCGCACCATTTCCGGATAGGAAACCCAGTGGGGCGCGGGAATGATGACCTCGTCACCTTCCTCCACCACCGCCAGAATGGCATTGAAGCAAGCCATCTTGGCCCCCGCGGTGAGGCAGATTTGTTTGGCGTCAAACTCGAGGTTGTTATCCACCAGCAATTTTGCGGCGATGGCCTCGCGCAATTCGAGGATGCCGCCTGCGGGGGTGTATTTGGTCCGGCCTTCATGGATTGCCTGGATGGCGGCCGCCTTGATGAAGTCTGGGGTGTCGACTTCGGGCTCGCCACCGGCGAGGGCATAGACTTCTTCGCCTTTGGCAATCATGGCCTTGGCCTGATTGGTGACGGCAAGGGTGAGGGACGGATTGACCTTGGCAATACGGGATGAGATACTTTCCATGGGGGCGCGGGTGAGGGGTTGGTTCGCCCGACCGGGCGGAGCAACTGGATGTGCGCCACCCCGGAGCGGGCGGACGCCTTTTGTGGAGCATCCGGCCAAATGTGGCAAGCGAAATGCAGCCGGAATTTTTGGGGCGGTGTGACCTGCCAGAGAATGACCGTGCATTGCGAGGCGAATTATGCGGCAAGCCGATTGCAGCAGGTTTTGGCGGATCTAGGCGGGCTCACCCGGTTTGCTCGAACACGACCGTTGTCCGGTAGGGATCAGGAGGTCTGAGCCGCGGCCCGGTCTAACGAACTTGCGGCGCGCCTGTTCGACCTTGGCGCGGGCGGCGCAGCCGTCGAGGTGGTCGTTGACCATGCCCATCGCCTGCATGAAAGCATAACAGGTGGTGGGGCCGACGTAGGACCAACCGCGTTTGCGCAGATCCTTGCTCAGCGCCGTGGATGCGGGGGTCTTGGACATGGCCGCCAAGGCAGCCTTGTCGAGTAGGCGCGGGCGCTCGTTGGCCGGCGGTTCCCAGCGCCAGAAATACGCCGCCAGCGAGCCGAACTCGGTCACCATCTCCAGCGCCCGCCGGGCATTTTGCAGCGTCGAGGCGATCTTGCCGCGATGCCGGACAATCCCCGCGTCGTCTAAGAGACGCTGGACGTCGTGCTCGCCCCAGTGGGCCAACTCATGGAAATGAAAGCCGGCGAACGCGCGGCGGAAGTTTTCGCGTTTCTTGAGGATCGTCAACCAACTCAGGCCGCTCTGGAAGCCCTCCAGGCAGATTTTTTCGAACAGGCGGCAATCATCGGCGACGGGCCAGCCCCATTCAGCGTCGTGGTAGGTCTGATAGATCGGCGGTTCCGCGGCCCACCCGCAGCGGTGGATACGGTCCAGGCCGGCAATGATGCCGTCGGGCAGGTGCGGGGGGGGACTCATGGTTGCGGGAAGTCAACAAGTGGAAACATCGGACGTAAAGAACCAATGGCGGGCGCGGATTTTCTAGAAGTTTTGGAAACCCTGGCATGGCGGTTTTTTTGGGGGGGGATTATGAGCCCGCTGCTGGCGGCCATCCTCATACCGCCCAATTCCATGGCGTCGATTTCGCTGCGGTGACTATTTTTGAGCAATTAATGCGAACAAGAGTTGAAAAGTCGCGACGGGTTCCCTAGTTTCGCTCCGGACAATCTTTCGAGACCCCATGCCGGCCACCCATCACGCACCCAAATCCTTCGGCAACACCCTGTTGGATCGGATCCTTCTATCGGACCGATTCAAGATCTATCAAGACGCTTTTCGCATCACCACCGGCTTGCCACTGCGCTTGGTCTCGGCGGATCCGGATCATTGGTGCCTTGACGACCAGACCGTCAACCGCAGCCCGTTTTGCGAGGCTCTGAATCTTTGCGGCGGCTCATATGCTGCCTGTCAGGAAACCAACCGCCGCCTCATGAAGCAGGCAGAAGTCGACGG
>JBAXPF010000358.1:0-4398 GCA_037132955.1 Verrucomicrobiota bacterium
GCCTGATCCCGCCGAATTTGCTTTCGACGGAACCACTGACGGGCGGAGGCGTGGCGCAGGCGGACAGCAGCATGGACAGGGCGATGAGAAGGAATGCGGTTTTCATGGTTCCCCGTCCGGGGTGTCAACCGGGGCACTTGCCACCGCTTCGCGTCCGATGATCTTGAGCATGGTGGCCGCGGTCGCCTGCATTGCCTCATTATCGAAATAGTGATTCGGTCGCGACCCGATCTGCTTCCACATCCACTGACCCTTTTCCTTCACCCGCTGCTCGCTCTCCATCTGGGCGAGGTAGTCGTCGTCGATGTCGTCGGGCACTTCCCATGTCGGCCCCTGCCTGGCGTCCTGGTTGCGGCGCAGGCGGGCGAGCGTGTCCTTGATGTTGAGGTTGCTCCAATAGTGAACGTGGCATGTCTGCCGGTGCGTGAGAACGACCTTGCGACGGGGCGAGTAGAACCGCAGCACCGTCTTGCCATCCCGTCCCTTGTGCGGATAGACCGGGCGGCGGTCGCCAATGAGCGCCACCCAGCCGCGCTTGGCGCACTCCCGATAGACGTCATAGGTCGCATAGCCGGCGTCGAGAAAGACAAGAGACGAATGAATGCCGAAGCGTTCCTGAATCAACTCGATGTCGGTGAACGTAAGAACCCGTTCGTTCCATACCAGACGGCTCGATCCTTCCGCCGACCAACTCCTAACCACGAGAAACAAATGGTCCATCTGGCAGTCCACCGTCATGAAGCGCAGTGGAATGAGGCCGGTGCGCTCGGGCAGCGGCGCGGCAAGGATGGTCCCGGTTTTCGGATTGATAGCCCCTTCCTCTTCCCACGACTCGCCGCGCTTGTAGCCGGATTTTACGATCTCCAACTTGTAGTCCTCGACGTATTCACGCCACGGCAGGCCGAGGCGCTTTTGATAGAATTGTTGCAGCAATGAAACGTCCCCCTTGCGTGCCGCCGCCTTGGCCCGCAGGTAGAGCTCGGCAAGCTGGCCCCAGCTCATCGCGCACAGCGCATTCCAATGGAATCCAACATTTTCCTTCGACGCCTTTGGATTCTTGGAAACAAACTTGCCGGTTGCGTTGAGTTCACGCCGCGTCCGGTCGCCATCGTCAAAATGATGGTTGCATGACTCACAGCGCATTGCGGCCGTGCGCCGGACCTCATCAAAATCCCAATCGCCGAATTCATCCCTGGCGGATTTGCTCCACTCGACGCATTCCCACTTGAACGGCTGGCGGTGCCCGCATTCCGGACAGGCGAATGTCCACTCGCGCTGATCGGTGCAGAGGAATTTGCGGTGCGTGTCGTCATCCTCCTCGCCGCCCTGGCTCATGAAGATGCACTTGCCAAGCCAACCGAACGCGGTGACGCGGGCCTCTGCCTCCGACATGTGACCTTCCGGCCACCTCCAGGTTTCGTCCCCCACGAGCCAGCGGATCGACCGGCGCTGCAGGTTGGTCTTGTTGTGCGCCCCGAGAATCCACAGCACCATGCCATTGTTGAAGTGGATGGCGTTGTTCTTGCGCTTGTGCCGGTGGATGCCGGTGGGCATGAGCCGCGCCACCGGCTCGCACTGGTCGAAGAGTTTCTGCAACCGCGCCTCGGAGTAGTCGCGTGCATCCTCGTCGGTCTGGTCAAGCCACAACGCGGGCCCTGGCAGATTGGAAATGATATAACAAAGCGTCAGCTCGGGCGCCGTGGTTTTCGATGACTGGACCGACGCGATGATAGAGACAAGCCGGATGCGCGGGTCAACGATGGCTTCCATGACCTCGCGGATCCACGGCGAGTTCTCTGACCGGAAGCGTCCCGGGTTGGGCGAATACGGAATGCCATCGACGTGATCCTCGCACCATTCCCACGGCGGCCGCCGGTCGGGTGGCTGCCACGCTTCGCGCCAGATGTCGTGCAGGATTTTCATGATTCGTGCAGGCAGCGGAGAACTTCATCAATCGCCTTGCGGCACTCGCGCTGGATGCCGGTTGCGTCGAGACCTGATAGGATGGGCGGAAGTTCAGACTCAAACTTCGCCCGCAGGATGGATGTAGCCTGGGCGACCAGTCCGATCCATTCGGTTCTAACCTGATGGAGCGGGACATATTCGCCCTTCTTGACGGCGATCCTCAATTCGCGTTCCTCCACCTCGGCTAGCAACTTGCGGGCCTTGAGCGCCTCCTCGTTCCCCACCGGCGTTTTGCTCGCCTTGAGCCCCCGGACCCTGACAAATTCACGCCAGTCGGCCACCGGCCACATGCCGTTGGATAGCGGTTTCGGTGATCCCTCCATCTTCTGCCAGGCAGTGAGGGTCCGGCGCGTCACGCCCAACACGGCGGAGAGTTCCACCAGGGTTTTGGCGTATGCCAATGTCTCGACGCTGCCCGCTGCCCGCGATTCGATGCGGGTGCGCTCGGCGACCGTCAGAGGTCTCCCGGCGGCGACCTTCTTGACGATGTTCTGGAAATCTGCGTCGAGGATTTTCCCTGCGACCTCGGGTGATAATTCCTTGGGCTCCACGCCGAGGGATGAGTGTCAAAAGCGAAATGGCGCGACGTGGGCGGAGAATGAATGTTTCCAAAAAGAGAAGTGTTGCCATCGTGCTCGACATTGGACAGGGGAGCGTCATACTGCCGTATATGATCTGTTCCAACAATCGTCTACTTTTCCTTCGTGCAACAACCGATTATCCGGAAGCGATCATCACGCACATTCAGAATGTTTGCGCGCTGATGCGCGTTGAGTTTTATCGCCATGACTACCAAGACCTCGATGCCCTGCATGATTATCTCCATACCGAGGCAGGTTTTGATTTCCTCTACGTCGCGGCCCATGGTGCCCACCACTGCTTCGGAGAGAATCACGGTGGACCGATCGCTCGTTGGTCAGATTTCGGAATGGTCCTGTGCATGACCGGAGCATTAAACCCCAATGCAGTCTTGTTTATGGGTTGCTGCCATGGTGGCCTGAAGAAGGTGAGCTTGATTCTTTTCTCGATTTGCCACCAGATCAGTTCGATTTGCGGCCCGAGATGGACAGTAAATGTCGGTGAAGTGCCCGTGGCATTGCACGTTTTTCTCCACAACTTGATCTCCAACAAAGAGGAGCCAGACGTTGCCGCTAGACGTGCTGCGGACGCGATTGGGATCGCGTTTCCGTTTTACAACCGATATGAGCTAGAGGCAGATTTGATGATTGTCCGGCAGTTTGCCCTTCATTCGGATGCTGACTACAGGACCTCAGATGATCTGGGTCTTGCAACATGCCCAGCATGTCTTCAGGTGCTCGCGAGAATGAACGCGCTCCTTGAGGAGTGTAACGAAGCGGATTCGGGCACTTCATCATCGCCGCCTTAAGGGAGTGGGTGGGCGGGAGATGAAGCTCATGGCTTGACCGCCACCCACCCGGCGAAGTTCAGATGGCGCCAGAAGCAATCGACCGAGGCAAAGCTTTCCTGATGCAACAGGTCCTCGTTCCAGCGGGCGGTGACGGGAACCAGCACGCCTTCAAGCGACAGCCGCTTGCGGTCGATCTCGCCCGGCGAATATCCATTGCGCTCCTTCATGGTTAGGAACAAATCAACAAACGCCTCGTCGAGTTCAGCGCTGGCCCCGAGTACCTTTTCCACCAGCACGAAGGCACCTCCCGGTGCAAGTGACTCGAAGACGCGGCGGATGATCCGCTGGCGGTATTCGATGGGGGTGAATTGCAGCGTGAGCACCGAGAGCACGACGCTGGATGTCACGACCGGGAACTCGTGGCGCAGGTCGGCACGCTGGATGGTGACGCGATTGCCGTGCGGGTGGCTGGCGAACTGCCCGCGTGCCGCCTCGATCATCGGCTCGCTGATTTCAAGGCCGAGGTAATCATTGGCATCACGGAAGTTGGAGGCAAAGGGAAGTAGCGCCTCGCCCCGCGAGCATCCCATGTCGATGATGGTGGTGCCGGGTTGCACGAATTTCGCGCCGACCTCGAAGACCACCATGCGCATCGCGTTGTATTGCGGGATGCTGCGTTGGAGCATGTCGTCAAAAACATCGGTGACCTGCTTGTCGAATTGCCAGGGACCGGAGGGCATCACATGATCGGTTTCAGTCATGCCCGCGTGGCGGGTGTCAACGCGGCAGACGTTTCACGAGCCGGGTTTCGTTCTGGAGACAATCCCCCTCGCTGGTCACCCAGAGGCACGGGACGTTGAACTTGGCATACATCTCGCGGGTCCGGGGATTGCTTTCAATGGCGAGATATTTCGCGTCCCTGCCGTGGACCGGAAAAACCGCCGTCTCCAACAACCGCTCCTTGATTGCCGGGGGATTCCACCACCCCCGCGGAGCAAAACACGCATCGTCGGGAGTCCATCCGGTTTCCTGTTCGATGCGGTCGAGCGTTTTGATCATCCAGG
>JBAXPF010000359.1:0-4380 GCA_037132955.1 Verrucomicrobiota bacterium
CCGGGTTTATCGGAACATTGCGGCAGCGGTGCGGGTCTCGACCCCGAGCTTGCGGTGGATATTCGCCACGTGGTGGTTCACCGTTCGCGGGCTGATGCGGAGAATGATGGCAATTTCGGGATCCCGTTTGCCCCCACGGAGCCAGTGGAGGATTTCGCGTTCCCGCGTGGTCAGAGGCACCAATTGCCCCAAAGGGGCGCGATGGCTGAGTTCGGCGATTTGAGTGCTGTCCTGGCAGCGACTCATCGGGTGGAACTGAGTCAGGCCATTCAATATCCGGTGGTAAGCTTGGATTGGAGTGAATTCATGGTCAGCAAACCTCCGACTCCGCCCGCAAGTGAGCACCAACACCCGCTTGGAGGCGGTGACATGATAAACCGTTGCGATGTCCTCGACACCTAGAGGGCGGTCCAGTTCGTTGTATATGAATGACCTGCGCCATTCTTTGTTGCTCACCTCCCGACTCCGCAGCAGTGCCATGGGCTCTTGTCGCTTGAGGAACTTCCGGGCCAGCGGATGTTCGATCAATTTCCCGTTCGCCGCAGCACGGAAATCGTTGCCGGAAGCCAGCCATCCCTGATGCGGAAAAAACACTTCCGCGGCCAAAGTCCCTGGATGGAAAAGGATGGCGGAGAAATGGTCTCCCGGAGAGATCTCGCAGAGTCCGGCTAACGCCGCCTCAGCCAAAGCCTGATCGTCCCCTGCGGAGACGATCCGCTCCAGAGTCTCAAGATTGACGCGCGCCTCGGGCATGAGCGAGCGATAACAGCCTGTCGGACTTGACACAAGGCTGTTAGAGAAAGGGACAGAGAAACAGTCTTCGTCAACAGCGGGGGATACCCGATCGGCCGGATTTGCCAAGGAGTATTTTTGGGGGTATTCTTGCGGGAAATGCGGGAGGCTGGGTTTTGATGGCTGATGAAGGGCAGGGTTTGCGCGTTGCCACTTCGGGTGTTGGGCGGCAATCTCTGCTTGCCATCGGCAGGGGCGGCATGAATAACTTGGGCATGCCAGTGAGGGGAGCACGCGAACGCTATTTGGTCAGACACGGATCGAGGGTTGATCTGGGCAAAATCGATGCCCAGGAGAAGGCATTGTTCGGGGATGGCGGCAAACAGGAGCATGAACCGCATTTCGAGCGTTTGCGCGCCGAACTCCAGGAATTGCAAAAAGTGCTTTACGCGCAGAACCGGCAGCGCGTGCTGGTGGTGTTGCAGGCGATGGACACGGGCGGCAAGGATGGCTGCATCAAGAACGTGTTCTCGCGGATAGATCCGCAGGGGATCCATGTTTGTTCCTTCAAGAAACCGAGCGAGGAGGAGTTGGCACATGATTTTCTCTGGCGCATTCATTCCAAGGTGCCCGCCAATGGCCAGTTGGTCATTTTCAACCGCAGCCACTATGAGGACATCATCGCGGTGCGGGTGAAGCAGATCTTTCCCGAGGAGGTGTGGGCCCGCCGCTATCGCCATGTGGTCGAATTCGAGCGGATGCTGGCGGAGGAGGGGACCACCTTGGTGAAGATTTTCCTGCACATTTCCAAGGATGAACAGAAGCGGCGCCTGGAAGCCCGCCTCGCCAACCCCGGCAAGCACTGGAAGGTCAATCCGGACGACCTCAAAGACCGCGCCCTCTGGGGCGAGTTCATGCAGGTGTACGAGGATGTGATCTCCCGCTCCTCATCGCCGCTGGCGCCGTGGTATGTGGTGCCTGCCAACCGCAAGTGGTATCGCGACCTGTGCGTCGCCCGCATCATGGTGGATACCCTCAAAAGTTTGCAGATGGAGTTTCCCCCGATCACTTGGGACCCCACCACCATCAAGGTGGAGGACTGAAAAGACATCCCTAACAAACCATGACACACCGATCCTTCATTCTCGCCGCCTTGGGCTTTCTGCTGTTTTTGACCGCCGTCATCCCGCTGCACGCCGAAACCAAGGCGCTCACTGAGAAAGCCAAAATCGAGGCGCTCATCGGCCACGTCGAAGCGCTCAAGGACGCCAGCTTCGTGCGCAATGGCAGTGCCGCCAATTCCGTCACCGCCGGTAAATTCCTGCGGGGCAAATGGCAGGCCAACGACAAGGACATCAAGACCGCCGCGGATTTCATTGCCAAGGCGGCCAGCGTTTCGTCCACCACCGGCAAACCCTATCTGATTCGCTTCAAGGACGGCACCGAAACCCGTTGCGGCGACTACCTCACCACCCAACTCAAGAAACTGGAATGATTCCCCCCATGCTCACCCGCCGACAAACTCTCAAATCCCTCGCCGCCTGGGCGACCATTCAAATCGTGCCGAGTCGCGTGCTCGGCCTCAATGGCCAGACCCCGCCGTCCCAACAACTCACCCGCGGCATCATCGGCTGCGGCGGCATTTCCGCCTCCCACCTGACGATGCCCGGCAAGTTGCTGGCGCTCTGCGATGTGGATAGCAGCCATCTGGCCAACCGCATGCGCGACGCCGGCGCGGAGGCCAACGGCATCAAGGGCTACCGCGATTTCCGCGAACTCCTCGCCCGCACCGACATCGACATCGTTCACATCTGCACGCCGCCACACTGGCATGCCTTGATCGCGATTGAGGCCGCCAAGGCCGGCAAGGATATTTGGTGCGAGAAGCCCATGAGCCGCACCATCGGCGAGGGCATTGCCATGGTCAAAGCGGTCGAACAGCAACAACGCATCTTCCGCCTCAACACCTGGTTCCGCTTCCAAGCCGGGTTCTACGACATGCGGGTTCCCGTGAAAATGCTCAAGAAGGCCGCCATGAACGATTTGTTAGGCTGGCCCTTGAAAATCACCGTCTCCGGCGTCACCGGCTTCGATTGGAAGCTGGGCACCTGGGCGGGCAAGGTCGGCCTGCAGCCCGAGCCGGTGCCACCGGAGTTGGACTATGATATGTGGTTAGGCCCGGCCCCCATGAAACCCTACAACCGCCACCGCACCCACGGGACATTCCGCGGCTATTGGGACTACGATGGCGGCGGCCTCGGCGATATGGGCCAACATTATCTCGACCCCGTCCAATACCTCCTCGATAAGGACGACCAGGCGCCAATCTCGGTGGAAATCGATGCCGACCCGCAGGACGCCGAGGCGGTGGGCGCGTGGCGCCGGATCGAATACACCTATGCCGATGGCTGCAAGGTGGTCCTCGATGGCGAGAACAAGGACAAGGAGGCCGTTTATATGCAGGGACCCAAGGGCTGGATTTCCAAGGGTCTCGAATCTAACATACCCGACCTCCGCAAGACAATCGACGCCCTGCCGGACCCGCCACCGCAAGCCATCGACTTCCATGAATGCGTGCGCAGCCGCAAGAGATTCGCGCTCAACGAGCAGAATGGTTTTTGGTCATGCGCCATGGTGAACATGGGCATCACCGCCCATCGCCTCAACAAGAGCTTCAAGTTCGATTCCAAATCCCTGCGTTCCGACGACCCCGCCGTCAATGCCCTGATCCACCAGCCGATGCGCGCGCCGTGGAAAATCGAGGCTTGAGACTAAAGAGGATAATGAACCGCAGGTGAACGCAGATGGACATGGATGATAAGAGGTTTCTGGAGTGGAATATCCTACATTCTACCCGAGTTCCGTAGTCTAGTTCAAATTGTCCGATAGATTAACCACGGATTTCACGGATTGAAATAGGTTCCACTCAAGTAAAAAAACGCGTGCCTAACTGGGCAGTCCGCCGCGCTTCACTTGATCCTTGAATGGCGCGCTCGACTGCTGAGGGTGAAAAAATGGGCGGAAAATTCCCCTTGCAAACCGCACGGGATAGCGCACGGTCTCCGCATGAAGACTATTACTGCTACTTCCGCCCGTTCAGACCTCTATAGGGTCATTGATTCTGCGGTTTCCGATCACGAACCGGTCCACATTACCGGGAAGCGGGGTAATGCCGTTTTGGTTGGTGAAGCTGACTGGAGGGCAATTCAAGAGACATTGTACCTTGTCAGCATGCCTGGAATGAGAGATTCGATCCGCCATGGGATGGAAGAACCGATTGCAAACTGCAGCCGGGAGATTGACCTGTGAGCTACGATCTGGTCTACACCACACAGGCGAAGAAGGATGCGAAAAAACTCAAGGACAGTTCCTTGGCCAAAAAGGCCAGGCAGTTGCTAGATTTAATCGGTGAGAATCCATTCGCGGATCCACCGCCATTTGAGGCACTTGTTGGAGATCTCAGGGGAGTCTTTTCACGGCGCCTTAATATCCAGCATCGCCTGGTCTATCAAGTGTACGAAGAGGAACGGATAGTCAAAATCATTAGACTATGGACGCACTACGAATAATCGTCCAGCAAGACATGGCTGGACGGCCGCGCAACTTTTTTTCTGTAAAAGTTTTCAGGATGGATTTGGAGGCTGATTT
>JBAXPF010000360.1:0-4362 GCA_037132955.1 Verrucomicrobiota bacterium
TGCCCAGGGTATAGGTGGCACCATCCAGGGTGCTGGCTCCCGCACCGGTGAGCAGCGTGTAGCTGCCGGTCGCGGGCGTCACGCCGGGCACCACAAACACGTCAACACCTATCCCACTGCCCGGCATGGCGTTGGCCAAGCCTGCCACCGCGATGCTGGCACTGGTGGGCGTGGACCCGATGGACCCACCGAGGATGCTGGCGGTGGATCCCATCACATCGAGGTTGCAGTTGAGCACCAAGGGAGCGTCGGCACTGGCCGCATAACTCAAGCCGGCTCCGTCCGCAATGGTCATGCCGGAAGTGCCGGCCAGAGCGGCGGCATTCGTGACGGTGAGCATGCCCGCACTGACTGTGGTGATCCCCGCGTAGGTGTTGGCACCTGATAGAATCAAGCTGGCCGTCCCGGTCTTGACGAGGTTGCCGCCGCCCGTGATTGCGCCGGAAAGTTGGATCGACTCGGTCGCGCCGGTCTCCACCACCAGGCGCGCGCCGGAAGCGATTTCAATGGCGTTGGTGACGCCGGTTCCGCCTGATAGATCGGCAATGGGTTTGAGCACGCCCACCGTTGTGTTAGAACCGTTGATATTCGCGCGGAACGTCCCACTGCCCAGGGACGCCACGTTGTCGATGGCCACGCTGGGATAGGCCCCGTATCCCGCTTGAATGATGCCACCGGTGAAGGTTTTGGCCCCACTGAGAGTGAGGGTGCGGCCGTTGCCATCGCTGACCAGACGGAGAGTGCCGCCGCCGGAAACATCCTGATTGAGCCAGATGTCAGTGTAGCCACTGTATGCGATGTTAAGGGTCACCTCGCCGGTGCCCAGATGAAGCGCATTGGGAACGGCTCCCGCAGCCGTGTTGCCTTCAAACATCGCCTGTTGGAAAGTGCTGCCACCGGCCAAGGTCAGGGAACCAGTGCCAAGGCCATTCTGATTGCCGAGAGTCAAGGTGCCCGCGTTGACCGTGGTGCCACCGCTGAAGGTGCTGATGCCGGTGCTGGCGTCTCCCAGGGTGAGTGTGCCGGTGCCATTTTTGACCAGCGCCAGCTTGCGGATGGCACCGTCTTGCAACAACCCGGCGTAGCTGCTGTTGTTAGCAACTCCGGTGCTGGTGGGCCAGACGTTCACGGTCAGGGTGTCGGTGCCGGCCGTGCCGGAGCCACTCTCGATGATGGGTGTGCCGACAGTGCCACCGGTGTTGAGACTGTTGAGAGTGATGTTGTGGCCATTCAAGCGGACCTTGCCGGTGCTGCCCTCGCCAAACACCAACGCCGCGGTTGCAACCGGCCCCAAGGCCGTCGCGCTTCCTGATGTTAGAACACCGGCATTGCTGGTGGTCACACCGCCATAGGTATTGGCGCCGGCGAGCAGGAGGGTGCCGCTGCCTGACTGGGTGAAGCTGCCGTCGCCGCTGATCACGCCGCCGAGGATTTGGTTGGCGCTGCTTGCAAAGATCAACCCCACGCCGCCGCTGATAGAGATCGCCCCCGCATAGTTGCCGCCGCCCAATTGACCCGCTCCGCCAATAGTGAGTCCCCCGCTGTAGGTGGTGACGCCCAGCGCGGTGACGGCATCGGCGCCGATCCCGGTATTGCCGGTGTAGGTGTTGACGCCGTTGAGGATGATGGAACCTGCCGTGGCCAGGCCGGAGACACCGTTGGCGACAATCGGCGCGTTGATTGTTAGATCCACGGCTGCGTTGTTGTTATTGAGCACCAGACTGGCACCGGCGGTGGCCGTGCGCAAACTGCCGGTGCCGGCAACCGCACCGATGGTCAACGCCTCCATTCCGCTGCCGATCATGATGCCGTTGGTGGCCAGCACATTGCCGGAGGCAAGAGCCACCGTGGCGGGGATACTGGCGTTGTTCTGCAGCAGCGTGTTAATAGTGGTGGTGGCAGCGCCAAGGTTGATGTTGCCGCCGGTGCCGTTGCCGTTGATGCGCACGTTGGCGCCCGCCCCGTTGGCGATGGTGCTTGGTCCGCGGGCGTTGATGTTAGTGTAATTGCTGTAAGCGGTGATGAAATAGTTGCCACTGCCGTCCAGCGTGCCGGAGCGCATCGCCCAATCGCTGCCACCCAGCGTCGCCCAGGCGCCGAGGATGCCGCTGCCATCGTTGGCGTTGCTGGTGCTGGCGATGCCTGCTGCGCCGAAATTGACGATGCCCACGCCAGGAGTAATGGCATTCATCCGCAGCACCGAAGTGCCGGGAGCGGCAGTGACGCCGCTTCTGCCGGCGTTAAGCATGGTAGTGGCGACCTCCTCGGTCTGCATTCCGCCGACAAGATCCAGGGAACCACCACCCAAAACCAACGCACTCGTGTTAGCCAATTTGTCGGCCGCCAAGATATCATAATTCAGGGCCAGCGTGCCGGCATTCACCAGGGTGGCTCCGGTATGGGTGTTGGCCGCCACGAGTGTTAGAGTACCGACCCCTTCCTTGATCAAGTTGCCACTGCCGGCGATCACACTGGTGATGACCGAATTTGCCTGGGAGGTGGAGATATAGCCCGGCCCGTTGAGCAGCACCTGGCCCGGTCCGGAAACCAAGGTGCCGGCCACCACTGCTGTTAGACGACCGCTGTTGAGGTTAAGCCGCGCGTCGGTGACGCTCAGCGTAACGCCTCCGTCCCTGACGCTGCCAACGATCATGGTGCTGATGCCGGTGCCGTTGCCGAGATTGCAGGACGAGGTGGTGCCGCTCAGGATCACGCCGGTGTTGATGATGGCGGTGCCACCGCTGGAGATACTCAATGAGTTGTTGCGCGCATCCACCCAGTTGAATGCCGGGTATGACGTGTAGCCGCTGCCGCCAATCATCACCGGGTAACCGTTGTCAAGCCAACGCGAGTGGGTGCCGCTGATGGTGACCGAATTGTTATTCGCGCCGGTACTGTTTCCGATCATGCACGAAAACTCGGTTCTGCCGCTCCGTGTCTGGGTATTCAAGTAAGCGCCGTTGGAGACTGTCACGCTGTTGCCGCTGCCGTTGGCACCGCCGCCGATGATGAGATCCTCGGTCACCTGCAGCGAGGAATTGCCACCGTCCACGATGGCCGCGTTATTGCTGCCGGAAAATCCCACACCCATCACCCGCACCTGCACCCTGCCACCTTGGTCAACTATCAGGGTGTTAGAACTGCCGGCATCACCTATAATAAGCCAGTGCCCGCCATTGGTGAACGTCGAACGCGCACCGCTGACCTTGAGTAAGTTGTTAGATGAGCCGGCGTTCTTGCCCACAGAACTGTCGGTCGTGCCGTTGCCGCCGGTGATGCTGAAATACGCGCCATTGGAAATGGTCAGGCTGTTGTTGGAGGATGCGGAGTCCCTGCCACCCACCCACATCGCCACGTTGGCGGTGCCAATGCTGAGGGTCGGGTTGGCGGAGCTTCCCGCGCCCGAGAGATTCAACTGGTTGCCACCGAAGGTGGTGCTGCCCACGTTGAGATTGGCGGCCACCCCGAGGCCGGTCAACCGGCCGGTGACGTTGACAATGTTGGATGCCGAGCTGGCACCGATGTCGATGCCGCTGGTAAATGAGTTAGATCCAGCGAGATTCAAGGTGCCGCCGCCATCGACGCTGAGCGCACCGGTGGCGGTGTTGTTACCGGAAAGGGTGAGTGTGCCGGTCCCCACTTTCAGCAGGGTGAGCACGCCACTGTTGTTTTTGAGCGGGGCGCTGATAGATAGGGTGGAGTTGCCGGGGTTGAGCACAAGATTGGCCGCCGCGGTCCCCTGTTGGCGGATGGCGCCCGGGCCGGTGATGCTGAGCGTGCCGAAGCCGCCATTGAAGATGGAGAACGTCTCCAGATTGAAAATGCCGAGGGCGAGGGTGCTGCTGGCACCGGTGAAGCGCAAAGCGTTGAGGGCGCGGGTGGCGGTGAGGGCCTCGGCACCACTCAAGGTGTAGGTGTTGGCCGCATTGGTCCAGGTGGTTTGCGGGGTGCCGGGAATGTTAGCCGCCACCAGATACCCCGCGGCATTGCACACCGCATAGTCGCTCTGGGTCGTGGGGCTGGTTCCCACCGTCGCCCACAGGCCGATGATCTGGCCGGCCGGGGTCGGCGTGACACCTGTTAGCTTGATCATGTTGGTGGTGGAGTTGAGTCCGCCGGTGGCGGAAAATGCCACGCTGGCCGAGCCACCCGACCGGCTCAGGCCGCTGAACGTGAGCGTCTGGGCGTTGCCACTGCCGCCGTTTTGATCGTTGCTGAGGATGACATCAAGGCGGCCGGCGTTGAGCGCGAGCGCACCCAGGGTCTCTGCATAGATATTGCCCGCGTCAGCCGTGTTGGAGTAGGTGAGGCGGCCGCTGTTGGACGTGATGACGGCGCTGTTGCTCATGCGATTAAGGGCAC
>JBAXPF010000361.1:0-4344 GCA_037132955.1 Verrucomicrobiota bacterium
TTTCAGCCTTTCAGCCTTTCAGCCTTTCAGCCTTTCAGCCTTTCAGCCTTTCAGCTTTTCAGCCTTTCAGCTTTTTCTTCCCCTCCCCCCATGTCCCCCGAACAACAACTCACCCACCTCGTCGCCGGCACCTCCAAGGTCCTGTCCGCCAATGAATTGCTGGAAAAACTCCGGCTCGGCCGCCCGCTGCGCATCAAGCTCGGGGTGGACCCGACGGCACCGGACATTCATCTCGGCCACACCGTGGCGTTGGAGAAGTTGCGCCAGTTCCAGTTGTTAGGACACCAGGCGGTGTTGCTCATCGGCGACTTCACCGCCACGGTGGGCGACCCGTCGGGGCGCACCGCCACCCGCCCGCCGCTCACCCGCGATGAGGTGCTGGCCAATGCCGCGACCTACACCGACCAGGCGTTCAAGATATTGGACCGGGAGCAAACCGAGATTGTGTATAATGGCGATTGGTTCCGCAAGATGACCTACGAGGAAATCCTCCGGCTCAATGCCCGGGTCACCCTCCAGCAAATGCTCCAGCGCGAGGACTTCCGCAACCGCCTTGATGCCGGCCAGGAAATCCGCCTCCACGAACTCCAATACCCGATCATGCAGGGCTGGGATTCCGTGGAAATCCGCGCCGATGTGGAAATCGGCGGCACCGACCAACTCTTCAACATCCTCGTCGGCCGCGACCTCCAGAAGGAAGAGGGCCAACCCCAACAGGTCGTGATGGTGCTTCCATTGTTAGAAGGCCTCGACGGCGTCCGCAAGATGTCCAAGTCCTATGGCAACTACGTCGGCGTGAGTGATCCGCCGCAGGAAATGTTCGGCAAGCTCATGAGTGTTTCCGACGAGCTGATGGACCGGTATTACCTGTTGTTGTTAGGTGAAAGCCGCGACCCGGCCGGCCACCCGATGGAGGCCAAGAAAGCCCTCGCCGAGAAACTCACCGGCCGCTATCACGGGGCGGAGGCCGGTGTGGCCGCCCGTGCCGATTGGGACACCCGCTTTTCCAAAAAGGACCTGGCTGCGGCCGACCTGCCGGAGCTCCCCCTTGCCGATCTGCCCGCGGACCTCAACGTGCTCAGCCTCAGCGCCCACGCCTTCAAGGCCGCCTTCGGCATCGACAAATCCAACAGCGAACTGCGCAAGCAATTCATCACCACCGGCTCGGTCCAACTCAACGGCGAAAAATTGTTGGATCCCGCCGCCTCCGTCTCGCCCCGCGCCGGCGATGTGCTCAAACTCTCCAAAAAGCACGCCGTGCGCGTGGCTTGAGTTTTCAGAGGGGCACGGGCAGCTTGCCCGTGGCGGGAGAAGAAAATCGCGGGCGGGCCGCCCGCCCTACCTGTGATGCCAGCGGGACTTGCCAGTCCCGTTGGATGGGTGCCGGGCATGGCGGTTGCAAACCGCCGCCACGGTCAACGTGGCTGTCGCGTCCCGCGGCAGGCCGTGATTGCGGCGTCCCGCCGCGATGCGGCAGATATGGAGCGGGACTTGGCAGTCCCGTTGGATGGGTGCCGGGCATGACGGTTGCAAACCGCCGCCACGGTCAACGTGGCTGTCGCGTCCCGCGGCAGGCCGTGATTGCGGCGTCCCGCCGCGATGCGGCAGATATGGAGCGGGACTTTGCCAGTCACGGTTCCATGGGGGCCATCTCGCACCTGGCAAGCTCCAGGCAAACGGCTTGCCGTCGTCACGGCCGTCTGCTATGGTCCGCCCATGACCGCGTTGAGACAGCTGAATTTCATCACCATCGCCGACTACCTCGCGGGCGAAGAGGTCAGCGGGGTGAAACACGAATATCTTGGTGGCAGTGTCCACGCCATGGCCGGAGCCACCAACCGCCATAATGTGATTGCCGGCAATAGCTTCGCTCAGTTGCATGCCCAACTCCGTGGCAAATCCTGCCAGCCCTTCAACAGCGATACCAAAGTCCGCATCGAGTTTCCCGACCACATCCGCTTCTATTATCCGGACGCGATGGTCGTTTGCCATCCGAATCAGGCGTCCGATCACTTCCAAGACCAACCGGTCGTCATCATCGAAGTTCTGAGCGACTCGACTTGCCGCACCGACCTTGGTGAGAAACGTGACGCCTACCTAACGATTCCGTCGTTGAAGGTTTTGCTTTATGTCGAGCCGGGTATGCCGGCGGTCACGGTCCATCGCCGCAAGTCCGAAGGCGGCTTTGCGCTGGAGTATCACTCCGGCCTCGACAGCACGATTCCCCTGCCCGAGATCGACGCCGCGCTCCCGCTCGCCGAGCTCTATGCGCGGGTGGAGTTTGCTCCCGGCGCGGCATTCTCTTGAAAGCCCGCCACGGTGCCGCGCGTATCCGCCGCCACCTATGAAGACCTCCTTGAGTCGCCGTCATTTCCTTCACACCACCGCCGCCGCCGGCCTCGGCCTCACCACGCTCGGCCTCGCCCCGCGGGCCCGCGCCGTTTCGCCCAATGGCAAACTTCGCGTGCTTTCCATTGGCGTGGTCGGCACCATCGGCGAGGCCGACCGCCACGCGGTGGCCAGCCATCCCGAGGTGGAGATCACCGGCCTGTGCGATGTGGATTCAAACCATCTGGCCAAGGCCGCCGCCGAACATCCCGCTGCCTTCACCTGCCGCGACTACCGCGAGGCCTTCGCCAAACACGCCGACAAGTTTGACGCCGTGATCGTTTCGGTGCCCGACCACTCGCACGCGCCCATCCTGCTCACCGCCATGGCTCACGGCAAACATGTCTATGGCCAAAAACCCCTGGTCCATCAACTCGAGGAATTGGTGATGGTCGAACAGGCACTCAAGGCCAGGCCCACCCTCGTCACCCAACTCGGCAACCAACGCATGGCCAATCCCGGCCGCCGCGCCGCCGTCGAAATCCTGCGCCAAGGCCAGCTTGGCAAGGCCATCGAGGCCTACACCTGGACCGGCTCACCTAACAAAGGTCAGTATTTCAACTACGGCAAGGTCTTCAAGGAAAACCCCAACGTGCCGGCCAACCTCGATTACGACCTGTGGCTCGGCCCCTGCGCCAAAATGCCCTTTTACGATTTGTTAGCCCCGGTGAAGTGGCGCTCGTGGTGGGAATTCGGCACCAACGGCCTCGGCGATTGGGGCTGCCACATCCTCGACGTGATCTTCTTCGCTTACGACGAATTGATGTCGCCGGTCTCGGTCAAGAGCGACTGCCCGGAGCCCGCTGGCAAGGTCTTCCACGTCAACCCGTGCAAATCCACCGTCGTCTATAACGTCACCTCCGACAAGTTTGCCGGCAAGACCTTCCCGATCCACTACTACGACACCGACCAACAACCGACGCTGGAGCAAATGCGCATTCCGGTGCCGATCAAGGGCGGCAACATGACGGTGGTGGTGTGCGAAGGCGGCACCCTGGTGCTGGAAGCGGACGGGCGCCTCAAGATCTGGCGCGATGGCAAGATGGAGGAAGGCCTGCGGATGCCCGGCCTGCCACCTTTCCCGCCCCTCAACCATTGGCACGCCTGGGTGGATAATTGCCTCGGCAAGAAAACCGAACTGCGCACCCCGTTCAAGGACGCCGTGCGCATCACGGAAGCGGTCCTGCTCACCGTCAAAGCCACCCGCTTCCCCGGCCAGGAACTCCTCTGGGATAAGTCGAAACTCGCCTTCACCAATCACGCGGAGGCCACCCAGACCCTCATCCGCCGCAACTACCGCGACGGCTTCGCCCCGCCCCGCGTCGTCTAACATGCCGTCGCCCGCCCCGTGCAGGGACCGCCCCCGAATGGCGCTAACTTAAGGGGGATTGGGAACGGTTCTTGTGGCGTGAATGACTCAAGGAGGGGCGATCTCCGAATCGCCCTCTTCATTCTTGGCTAATGGTCTTGACAGCGCGTCCCGCGCCGTCAACAAAGCGGCACATGAAAAACATCCCGGTTTTGCACGTCTGCGAGACGAGTCTCGCCGCCGCCTACGAAAAGGCCCTCATCGCACTCTATGAAAACGGGGTGGGCTTCCGCACCCAATACGACAAACCCGGCGACCCGCTCAGCCTCGACTGCACGCTGAATCTAACCGTGCTCGACCCGCTGTCCGAACCGATGATCCACAAGGCGTTTCCCGGCGGCATCGAGGACTTGCGCGAATATGTCATGGAGGTCGGCGGCGCCAAGGACCACTGGGTCAAGAGCATGAACGACCCTAACGACACACGCTGGGAATACACCTATCACGGCCGCCTCGTCAATTACGGCTCGTGGCAGGAATCCCATGATGGCAAGGCAACGCGCGTCGGCGCGTTCAGTGTGGACCAGATCGAGGCGGTCATCGCCAAACTCGTGAAGCAACCGTTCACGCGCCAGGCCCAGATGATC
>JBAXPF010000362.1:0-4342 GCA_037132955.1 Verrucomicrobiota bacterium
GGGCTCAACCGCATGCCGTAGCCGCTGAGGAACATGGCGGTTTCATTTGGCAGGTGGTCAAAGAGTGGGCGGGCCTCGGCCAGGAAGCGGTCGAGCCAGAAGGCGGCCCGTTCGCCCACCGGCAACAAGCGGCTCTTGTTGTTTTTGCCATGGCGGATGAGCAGCGTGCAGGCGGCAGGATCGTAATCGCCGTGATCGAGTTTGGTCATTTCGGTGCGCCGGATGCCGGTGGCGTAGAAGAGTTCGAGGATGGTGCGGTCGCGCAGGCCGAACGGGTCGGCCCTGTTGGGCAGGGCTAACAGACGGTCAATTTCTTCGGTGCTGAGGCATTTGGGAAGGCGGCGGCTTTGTTTGCGGGGCAGGTCAAGGTCGGAGGCCGGATTGGCGGGGATGGCGCCGGAGCGGCAGAGCCAGGCAAAGAAGCGGCGGATGGCCCCGAGGCGGGCGAGCTGGGTGTTGACCACCAGCGGTTCCTTGGTGCGGGGTGAGCGGTAGCGGTGGAGATGGAGTTGATAATCCTCAATGGTGGCGCGGGTGAATGCGGCCGGCGAGGTTAGGTTTTGGCTATCGGTCCACGCCAGAAATCCTTTTAGCGCCCAGTGATGGGCGTCCAGCGAGCCTTGCGCATAGGCGCGGGCGGCGAGATGTTGGAGAAATGCCGCGACGCCGGCGGCGAGGGTATCGGGTATGGCGGGGGTGACAGTTGGTTTGGTGAGTCCACCTTTCTTTCTGCACCTCATCCCTTTAAGGTTCTTGATTCCTAACTGTCCGGGCATGCCTGTGGCGATACAGGGGATCGGCGGGGAGTGCGATCACAAAAGCCGCCGGATTGATGAAATAATCTCCGGTAAGGCGCCCAACGAGGCATCGGGACTGGCGAATCATTGGCTGGGAAAAGAACGCAAGGCACGAAAAAAGAATGCACCATGGCAACTTTTCTTACCTCTCCCGGAACGATGACCGCCACGGGTTGAAAATTGTGGATAACTTCATCGGATCAACCCGCGCTATGCATATACTATCAAACTCAGCGCATATGCTGCAAACTTCCTCAGATAGCTCCAATGATCTTGACTTCCGGAGCCGATTAGGCCATCAGCTCGAATGTTAGGTTGCGAATGACGTTCGCTAACGATGAACCCGGTTTCCTTGTCCCGCAATTTCTATGAAAGCCCCAACATCATGCCTCCGGCGAGTGTCCGCCGTGTTTTTATCACTGCTGTGGATGGCACCCCTGGCTGCCACGGCGGCGGACATGGAAATCAAACCCGGCGTGGTCGCCGAGATCTGGCCGCTTGACAGGCCGGCGGCGACCTCCGTGCGGCGCGCGTTTGAGATTTGCCGCAGTCGGAAGCCGGCGGAGGCGGCCGCGACGATGCAATTGGCCGATCTTGAGATTCCGGCCCGCGCGGCTCCTTCGCTGGTCAGGGTGCGCGGCGTGCTCAGCGCGCCTGAAACTTTTGCATACAGCTTCACTATCGACGGTGGTGATGACGCTGAGCTCTGGATGGTAGATGCGAAGACGGGCGAGTGGAGGCTGGCACAGCGGGAGGGCAACCCCGTCAAACGTGCGGGCGGCGTGAGGATGGAACAGGGAGTGCCGCAGCGCTTCGAGTTTTGGACAATGGGCAGCGACAAGATCACCTTGCAGTGGGATGCCGTGAAATGGGAGACGAAGGATTCGAGAAGGGTGATCGTGCAAGGGACGGTTCCCGCGTTCAGTGAAGTTGTCGCGGCGGGAAAGCCGGCTGATGGACTGCGGGTCGAGTGGAAACAGCGGTACGGACTTGAGGTTGCCTCCAACGATGGTCCCAACGGTATCTGGGGGGATGCGGATAGCGACGGCAAATTGAACTGGCAGGAGATGCTCCTTGGCACCGACCCGAACAAGGCGGATTCCGAGGGGAATCCAGGATGCATTCGCTGGGAGATCTGGCGCGGCATCCCCGGCCAGTATGTCTTTGACCTGACCAGGGCGGCAACATTTCCGAAGCAACCGGACGAGGTCCGCTATCTGCACCGTCTGGAAACCTCCCCCGGCTACGGGAACAATTACGGCTCGCGGCTGCGCGGGGCGATCAAGGCGCCAGCCGACGGGGATTACACTTTCATGCTCATCGCCGATGACACCGCCGAACTCTGGCTCGGGGACACCAAGTCCTCCCTCAGCCGGAAGTTGATAGCACGCGTGGAACAGCCAGGCCCGCCCGCGAAGTGGACGCGGCGATCGGAGCAGGTCGAGCAGCCGCTCCTTCCCGAGCAGGTGTCAGTCAAGATCACCCTGAGGAAGGATGAAACCCGCTATTTGGAAATCCTCCACAAGCAGAGCCGGAACATGGATCATTGTGCGGTGGCATGGGTGTTGCCGGGCGGGACCACGCCCCAGGTCATCGGTGCCGACGCGCTGATCTCGTGGGAGCGCGACAAGGAGGATATGGCGGATGTCGGGCTGCCCAATGCCTGGCAACAGTCCAAAGGATTGATGACGGAAGGCGTGGATCCGGCCAATCGCGGAGCTTACGGAGATCCCGACCACGATGGTCTGACCAATTGGGAGGAATGGAAGACTGGCAGTGATCCTCTCAAGGCCGATGCCGTGGAAACGGAGCACATGCTAACCTGCGAGAGCTGGGCGGACCTGCCTGGTGACCGCATCAAGGACATGGTGCTTGACAAGCGCTTTCCGGCAAAGCCATCGCACGCCACGCTGATTGACAATTGCGACCTCAGCGATGAAGGCGAGAACTATGGCTGCCGCCTGCGCGGGTATCTAACGGCCCCGGATGACGGTCCGCATGTGTTCTACATTGCCGGCAACCACGCCTGCGTCCTCTATCTGGCGGAATCGGAGGACAAATTCACCAAGCATGTGATCGCGCAAACCACCAGGGGCACGGGATGGCGAGCTTATGGTCAGAACGCCTCACAGCAGAGCGAGCCCGTCATTCTCAAGAAAGGGCAGAAATACTACATTGAGGTTTTGTTCAAGCGCGGAGCGCGGCAGGATGCCGCTGCCAACCCGCGGGATCATTCGAGCGTGGCATGGCAAAGGCCCGGAAGACTCCAGACGGTCATCGAGGCTGAGTTTTTCAGTCCCTACAAAAAAGATCCCCGGGATGGTGATGACGATGACTTGTTAGATTCGTTTGAGGTCGCTCACAACTTGGATCCAAAGGACCCCACCGGAGCCAATGGTGCCTGGGGTGACCCGGACGGTGATTTGCTCGAAAATTTCCGTGAATACCAGGCAGGATTGGATCCGCAGGTTGCCGACGTGCACGGCGCGCCGGGCTTCGCCATGTGGGAATGCTGGGAAAATATCGTCGGCAACCTTGCAGCCCTCAAGGCGGCTCCTTCCTTTCCGCTCAATCCGACGCGGCGCAACTGGGTCATGAGCCTCGAAGGGCCGCAAGGGTTGGGGAATTTCTACGGCTCGCGCTTGAGGGCCTATCTGATTCCGCCCGCCACCGGGGATTACACGTTTGCCATTGCCGGGGACAACCAATGTGAACTCATGCTGAGCCCCTCCGAGTTCAAGTATTACAAGGAGAAAATCGCCTTTGTGGACCGCTGGAGCGGATTCCGCGAGTGGGATACTGAGCCGGGCCAGATTTCAAAGCCCATCCATCTGGAGGCGGGCAAGCGGTATTTCATCGAGGCCCTGCACAAGCAGGACACCAAGGAAAACCATGTGTCGGTCGGCTGGAAGGTTCCGGGGGCAAAGGAGTTCGAGGTGATTAAAGGCAAGGCGCTGGCCGGCTTCGCGGGCGACCCTAACGACATCGATGATGACGATATACCTGATGATTGGGAGAAAACTAACAACATCCCGCAGGTAGGCCGCCATGCGGACAAGGACCTGGATGGCGACGGACTTTCAAACCGCCGTGAATTCCTGTTGGGCACCCGCGCCGACAAGGCCGATACGGATGGTGACGGAGTGAATGACAGCGACGAGATCAACCTCTATCACTCCAATCCCCTCATCAAGGACACCCCGGCCCCGGTCCTTGAAAAAACCGTCGCCCTGGCACAGTGGTCCGGGAACCCCGGGGCCTGGCTACAGGGCACGGATGGCACATTGTCGTCCATGGCCCGCAGGGGCGCGGCGTCCTGGGACGTTGAAGTCGCCACGCCGGGCGTTTACCTGGTTGAGGTTGTGGCAAGCGCGCGTGGAGCGGCCGGTTACATTCCACCTGTGCCGGTGACCGTTTTGATAGACGACTTGGAAACCACGCGCGGGCTGATCCTGGCGGGTGAGCATCCGACACGGCTTGTTGCCCTTACCTGTTACGGGCCGAATTGATACCGTATGAGATTTCCGAATTGAGGTCGTAGGTTT
>JBAXPF010000363.1:0-4317 GCA_037132955.1 Verrucomicrobiota bacterium
CACCACCGTCAGCGCCGGCACGCTGAAGCTCGGTGCTGGCGGCACCACCGGTTCGCTTGCGGGGAGCAGTGCCATCGTCGACAACGCGGCGTTGGTTTTCAACCACAGCAACACGCTGACCCAGGGCAGCGACTTTGGAGTCATTTCCGGCAGTGGCAGCGTCAGCCAGGATGGCAGCGGCACCACCATTCTCAACCTGGCTAACAGCTACATGGGTCTCACCAGCGTCACCGCCGGGGTGCTCAACATTCAAAATGCGTTGGCCTTGGGCACCATTGACGCCGGCACCACGGTATCCAGCGGCGCGGCCCTGCAAATCCAAGGCGGCATCAGCGTGGTCGGCGAGGCGCTCACCCTCAATGGCGGCGGCATCAACTCCGACGGAGCGCTGCGCAACATCAGCAACGACAACAGCTACGGCGGCCTGGTCACCCTGGCGAGCGCTTCGCGCATCAACTCGGACTCCGGCACCTTGACGCTCACCAACGCCGGCACCATCGGCGGTGCCTACCTTCTGAGCGTCGGCGGCGCGGGCAACACGGCCATCGCCTCGATCATCGGCACCAGCTCGCTGACCAAGGACGGCGCGGGCAACCTGACGCTCACCGGTGCCAACACCTACAGCGGCACCACGATTTCCGCGGGCATCCTGCAAATCGGCGCGGGCGGCACCGTCGGCACGCTGGGCAGCGGTGCGGTGACCGACAACGCGGCGCTGGTGTTCAACCGCACGGACAACTACGGCGGCACGCTCAGCAACGCCATCAGCGGCAGCGGCTCGCTGACCCTCAGCGCCGGCACCTTAACCCTGGGCGGCTCCAACACCTACACCGGAGCCACCACGGTGAGCGCCAGCACCTTGAAACTCGGTTCCACCGACGCGCTAGGTACAGTTGCAGCAGGCACCACCGTGAGTGCAACGGGAGCGGCTCTCGACTTGAACGGCTTCACTCTCGCCACTGCCGAGGCTCTTACCTTAAACGGCACAGGCGTTGCCAGTGGCGGAGCGCTGACCAACAGCTCGTCCACCCTGGCCACCTACGGCGGCTTGCTCACGCTCAGCGGCGACACCAGCATCGTGGCGGGCAGCGGCGACATCGTCCTCTCCAACACCGGCAGCGTCACCGGCGTCGGCAAGAACCTGACGGTCGGCGGCGCGCACACCACGACCCTCGCCTCGGTCATCGCCACCGGCGGCGGCACCCTGACGATGGCCGGCAGCGGCACCTTGATACTCACCGGGCAAAACCTGTTCACCGGGGCCACCACCATCAATTCCGGCGGCACCCTGCAAATTGGCAGCGGCGGTTCGCTTGCCACCAGTTCAGCCATCACTGACAACGGGGCTTTGGTGTTCAACAGCTCCGCCGCGACTGCCTACCCCCACATCATCAGTGGCAGCGGCAGTGTGACCCAATCCGGCTCCGGCACAGTCACGCTCAGCGGTGCCAATACGTACACCGGAGTCACCACCGTCAGTAGCGGGATCCTGTCCGTCGGCAGCATCGGCAACGGCGGCGCGGCCTCCGGCAACCTCGGCTCCGCCACCAGCGACGCCGCCAATTTGGTGATCAACAGCGGCACCTTGCAATACACCGGCGCGGGTGAAACCAGCAACCGCGCCTTCACCCTGGGCACCAGCGGCGGCTCCCTGGACGCCTCGGGCAGCGGCGCGTGGGTGCTATCCGGAGCACCGACCCTGGCGGGCAGCGACACGGCGCGCACCTTCACGCTCACCGGCAGCAGCACCGCTGCCAACACGCTTGCGGGAGTCATCGGCGACAATGGTACGGGCGTCACGGCACTTGCCAAGACGGGCGCTGGCACTTGGTTGCTCACCGGCGCCAACCTGTACACCGGTACCACGACCATCAGCGGCGGCACCCTCCAACTCGGCGACGGCACCACGGGCCACGACGGCACCCTTGCCAGTATCGTCGGCATCACCGACAACGCCACCCTGGCCTACAATCTGTTTGGCTCGCAGACATCCTCCACCGTTATCAGCGGCAGCGGCGCGCTGAGCAAGGCGGGTGCCGGTACCCTCACGCTCACCGGCACCAACACCTACACCGGCACCACCACCATCAGCGGCGGCACCCTGCAACTCGGCGACGGCACCACGGGTCACGATGGCTCGATCACCGCCAGCTCGGCCATCGCAGACAACGGCAGCCTGATATTCAACTTGTTCGGCACCCAGACCTACACCCACGGCATCAGCGGCAGCGGCAGCCTGACCAAGGATGGGGTTGGCACGCTGATCTTCACCGGGCTGAGCACCTTCACTGGCGCGGTGACCATCAGCGCCGGCACCGTGCAAATCGGCAACGCCGACGCCAGTGGTTCGCTTGGCAACGCCTCAAGCATCACCAACAACGGCACCCTGGTTTACAAAAATCCCACCGGCAGCCCGACCTTCTCCAGGGTCATTGGCGGCACCGGTGCTTTTGTCATGGACCCCGGTTCGACAGCCGCCACCCTGACGATTTCCGGCAATAGCAGTTTCAGCGGGGCCACCACCATCACCAGCGGCACCCTCAAACTCGGTGCCACCGGCAACGGCACCAACACCCCGCTGGGCACCGTCGAGGCGGGCACCAGCGTGGCCAGCGGCGCCGCCCTCGACCTCAGCGGCTTCACCCTCTCAACCAACGAGGCGCTGAGCCTCAGCGGTACCGGCATCGCCGCCGGCGGGGCCCTCACCAACAGCGACTGCACCGCCGCCAGTTTTGTCGGTGCCATCACCCTCGCCACCGACAGCAGCGTGGGCACGGTTTCCCAAATGACCCTCAGCGGGGTCATCGACGGCGCCCATGCACTCACCAAGGTCGGTGCGGGCGTCGTCATCCTCTCCGGCAACAACACCTACACCGGGACCACCACCATCAGCGTCGGCACGCTCAAGCTGGGTGCCGCCGGTGGTGCCACCAACACGCCGCTGGGCACGGTTGGCGCGGGCACCAGCGTCAGCGCGACGGGAGCGGCGCTCGACCTCAACGGCTTCACTCTCGGCACCGCCGAAGCGCTCACCTTGAACGGCACGGGCGTCGCCAGTGGCGGCGCGCTGACCAACAGCTCCGCCACCGCCGCCACCTACAGCGGCTTGCTCACCCTTGGCAGCGCCAGCAGCATCGTCGCCTCCAACGGCAATATCGTGCTTTCCAACGCCGGCACCATCACCGGTGCAGACTTCGGGTTGACGCTCGACGGCTCAGCCAACGGCAGCAGCCTGGCTGGCATCATCGGTACCGGCGCGGGCAGCGTGACCAAAAACGGCACGGGCCACTGGACGCTGACAGGCAACAACACCTACTCCGGCACCACCACCGTCAACGCCGGCACCTTGTTCGTAAATACCTCATCGGGCAGTGGCACGGGCAGCGGCGTGGTTACCGTGGCTGCCGGTGGCACCTTGGGCGGCAGTGGCTATGTTGGCAACTCCGGCAATGCGGTCAGCGTCAGCAGTGGCGGCAGTATCACGGCAGGAGATGGCAGCAGCGGCACCCTCCATATCAACGGCGGTCTGACTTTCAGCGGTGCCGGGACCATCAACATCGGCACCCTCAGCACCAGCAGCGCAGGCGTGGCCGTGGCCGGTGCGCTGACGCTTAGCGGCGCAACGGGTGCCGTCACCTTCGCCTTGCCCAGCGGCGTGCTTGCGGCGGGCACCTATCATCTGGCCAGCTACGGAACCTGGACTGCTGGCGATTTGACAAAATTCAGCGTCACCGGTCCGAGCGGCGGCGGGCGCCAGATTGCCACCCTCACTAACAACACGAACGCGATTGATTACGTGGTGCAGGGCGGCTACCCGGTATGGAAGGGCGAGGGAACCGGGACTAACAACTGGGACAATACCAGCACTTACACCAACTGGACGCTGGTGGGCACAGTCAGCGGAGTTACCGGCGGTGACACCCATTTCATTGCCAGCGACACCGTGCTGTTCGATAACACCGCAACCAATAAAACGGTCAACATCACCGCTAACGTGACCCCCAGCAGCGTCTTGTTCAGCAACACCACTGGCAATGATTATACTCTTCAACAAACTGGCGGCTTTGGCATCACCGATGTCGGTACGCTCAACAAATCTGGCAGCGGTACGCTGACCATCACCAACGCCAACAGCTACAGCGGCGGCAGTACCCTCAACGCCGGGGCCCTCGAGGTGGGTGACAACAGCGCGCTGGGCACTGGCCAGATCGCCCTCAACAGCGGCACGCTTTCGTCGGACGGGGTGACGACTAGGACACTGGCCAACACCCTGCTGTTTGGCGGGGACGTGACTCTGGGCGGAGGCAGCGGCAAAAC
>JBAXPF010000364.1:0-4285 GCA_037132955.1 Verrucomicrobiota bacterium
ACAAGGTTAGGCCGAAATGACCGGCGCGTAAAGCAGGATGGCACTGCCGCCGTATTCGCGCCGGTCCACCAATGACCACGCGTCAGCCGCCGGGCTCGGTTGGTGGGCGGCCACTTCCGCGATGAACCAGCCATCGGCCGCGAGCCGGGGGCGCAGTAACGCCCCGCCTAACAACCCGCCGATCGCGTCGGCATCACCGGGTCGCTTTACATAAGGAGGGTCGGCGAATATCAGATCATAGGTGGCGGCATCCCGGCGCAAGAAGGTGCTGACCTCGGCGCGCACCACCCGCCCGCCCGCCAGCCTTGATTTTGTTAGGTTGTGCGTGATCACCTGCGCCGCCTGGCGGTGCTCATCCACGAACACGCAGGTGGCGGCACCGCGGCTGAGCGCTTCCAAGCCGAGTGCGCCGGACCCGGCGAACAGATCCAGCACGCGGGCGTTGTCCACCCGCTCGCCAAGGATGGAGAACACGGCCTGGCGGACGAAATCGGTGGTGGGGCGGGCCACCGCCGAGGGGACCTTGATGGCGAGCCGCCCGGCTATTCCGGCTATGATGCGCATGGGGGAGACAGAAGACTAAAAGACGGAAGACAGAAGACAAGAGAAAGAGAGCTGCTGCTTTTCTTCTGTCTTCTGTCTGGAAGCGCAGCGATCTTTCGTCTTCTTCATGGGATCGGCACGACCGGACCGTTTTGGCCAAGCCGGATTTGCAGGTCATTGAGGGTGCCAAACACTTCGAGGTCGCAGGCGACGCGTTGCGGCGTGTTCAATGGTGTTAGAGAAGGCGTGGGATCGGTCTTGGGCAGCAAGCGTTTGACCAGACCCACGGTGGTTTCGGGCGAGCCGACGAGACGGATCACCCCGGCGGCCCGGCCGTCGGCCAGCAGCGTGGCGTTGCCCAGCAGCGAAAGATCCTCGCCAATGCAGCGGGCATCTACGCAGGAGAGCACCCCACCGCGCAGGACCATGGCACACCCCCCGCTGTCGAAGACGGTATGGTGTCCGCCCAGTTGGAGGGAAATGGTGGTGGCCTCGGCGTGCCACTCGCCTTGCCAGGTGGCGGGTGCCAGCAACAGCCCGCGGAAGCGCCCGTTGGCGGCCACTTGCGCTGCCTTGGCCACGCCGCCGCCGGGAAGGGCCAGCGGGGTGGGGGATTGCTTGGGCATATGCGCTTCGAGTTGCATCGGCAGTCCATCGAGGAAGGCGAGCTTGCCGGCAAACACGAGTCTGAGGCCATTGATTGAGGTGTCCACCGGGGCGAGCGATAGCACCGGAGAGCGCCAGGTCAGCGGGGCGTGAAAATCGGCGATTACGGTTTTGCCGTGCGCTTTGAGACTGGCCAGGTGCAACATGGATGGCGCCGCATCCCCGCCCACTGGCAAGTCACTGCTGAGGTCGTCAATTTCCATCAGGGGCGCTGTGGCTGCGGTTGCCACGAGGCGCAATGAGGCGTGGCGGAGGCGCAGCCATTGGGTTGGGCGCGGCGGCGGGCTCGCCATTTTTGCATGGGGCGGCGGGCCAGCCTCGGCCGTGCGGACTTCAGGTGGCGGCGTGCCGGGCGCGGTAGGAGTGGTTAGGGCAACCTGGGGGGGCGCGAGTTGGGCTGCAAGGGGTGGCCCGGAAATTTGCTCTGTGGGTGGCGGCACCTGCCGGACAAAATGTGACATCATCTCGACTGACGCGACGAGGCGGGGTGAATCAAATTCCGCGGCACGCAGCTCAAAGCGTCCGTGAAGCCAGGACCGCCACACCGGAGTGAGTTGCAACGAGGCAATCGAGAGCAGCGGGTCCGCTATGGCCGAACTCAATTCGGGCGGTTGGGAAATGTCGATTTTGCGCAGCGTCACGCCATGCCACGGTGACCACGAGGCACCGCCGATGCGGGCATGCAGGCCGATGCGCTGGCTGAGTCGCGAGGCGATCCGCTCCCGTCCCCACGGGCTGGCGAGGCCGAGGTTGCTCAAGCCAAATGCGAGAGGCGGCAGCATGCAAAGCCCAAGCCCCCAGCGCTTCCAGTGCCTGAAGCCCCGGCGAGTTGCGCCTGCTGGGGCCGCCTGGTCCATGGCTCTTCCGCCTTAGCGTTTGGGTTTGGGGGTGGGCTTGGGCGCAGGGGCGGGCTTGGCGGGTGCTTCGGCATCGGGTTGGTCCGGGCGTCCGCTTTTGGCCGGCAGCTTGAGGTATCCGGCTTTGCCGAGGACGAAGCGCACGGCAAGGCTCTTATCGACGATGCGGGTGCCCTCGCTGGAAACCTCTTGGAAGCGATACACCACGAGGCCATACTTGTTGCCTTCGAAGCGCCCCAAGGCGATGTTCTCCTTGGTCTTGCCGAGAGAGGTTTCCTCTTCAAATTTCCATTCGTTGCCGGTCCATGCACCGAGGATGCTGTCGGCATCGGCCTTGATGTCCTCGATGCGCTTGAGATCTCCGTTAGGCGAGCTGAAGTTGTCGTCTTTCTCGTGGTAGCGGAGGTTGGAGATGGCACTGGCAGAACCCGTGGCGACAAGGGTCCAGGCCCCGCCAAGCGTCTCGCGCAGCAGCAGGTTGACGTCTTCTAGCGACTTGAATTCGCGCTTGGCCCAGAGCTTGCGATACTCGTCGTATTCTTCCTTGGTGAGGCCGAGTTTGTCATGAAATGGCAGCGGCACGCCAGGCTTCGCTTGCGCCGAGAATTCCTTGAACCATTTCGAGTCAAGGCGGGCCGCCGCTTCGACCTTGGCAACGTATTTGTCGATCTCAGGCGGGGGTAACACGATTCCGACTTGGGCCGACACGGGGATGTCTTTTTCTAACAATCCAGCGAAGATCTTGGGAGGTTCCGCGGCGGAAACGAGTGAAACAAGCGCGCAGGCCAACAAGGGAAGATGGAATTTCATGAAATGGGGGACGGGTGGCCGGAAAGATGGCTGGTATGGAGTGGAATTCAAGTGGCAATGCGTGGGAGGGGATTATTGAGGCTCGCCGGCGGGAAAAATTCCCGCGATGGACATTTCCCGGTGGTCATCCATCCATTGTTCGAGCGCCGCCTGCAACGGGGCGAGCACCTCTGGACGGGCCGCCGCAACATCATGTTCACCCTGCGGATCCACTGGCAGATGGAATAATCCGAAATGGCGGGTCCCCTGCGCGGTGGGGGTGCAGACCAATTTCCAATCGTGGGTGCGCAGGCAGCGTTGTTTGGCCTGCACCAAGCGCTCGCGGTATTGCTCCTTGAGCACGAATTGATAGTTGAAGGACTTGTCGATGCCGGTGAGTTCATCCATGGTCGGCAGTGGTGGACGATCCACGCCGGCCACCTTGAATTGAATGAAGGGAAAGCCTGTCTCACCATAAAACGGCCGGGTCTCTCGCTTGGCGTCGCCTGTCAGCCAGGTGGCGAAGCTCTGGCCTTCCCACACGGCGGGCTTGGCCACCCCCACCCAATCCGCCAGGGTAGGCATCACATCGATCATGCGCACGGTCTCCGCAATCACCCGTGGTGCCACTCCAGGGAAGTGCATGATCATGGGCACGTGATTCGCCTGTCCGCCACCATTGAAGGTGAGGCCATGGCCAAGCGTCACCCCCGGTTCATAGAGGTCGTCACCGTGATCGCCGGTGATGATGACAATCGTGTTATCCTCCAGCCCGTCGCGCTTGAGCGCCGCCAGCACCCGGCCCACGCAAGCGTCAAACTGCCGGGTGCAGCCGTCGTAGAGCGCGCGGATTTGTGCCACCTCCGGCGGCGGCAGCGCTTTCCACTTGGATTCCAGGTCGGTGCCTCCGATGAAGGCATCGATATCGAAATCCACGCCGTTTTTGTTGCGGCCGCGGTAAGCCGGGTCGCTGAAGAGGCTGCAATACGGTTCCTGGCTGCGATACGGCAGATGGTTGCAAGAAAAGAACACATGCCAGAAAAACGGCCGCGGCGACTTGGCCGCTTTGGCCAGCCGGTCTTCCACCCGCCCGGTGACCACCTCCGGCGTGACAAACTGCGCGAAGGACTTGAGCTGCGGAAACAACCGGTAACCCAGCGCATTGTCGAAATACAACGGCACCACAAAATGCGCCATGACCACTGCCTGGCTCATGTAGATTTTGAAGTTGTCAAAAGTGGACACTGAGATGTCCTCAAAGCCGAGCGGCACCACTTCATAATAGCCGGCACACCAATCGCCGATGGCGGCGGTATCGTAGCCGTTTTCACGGAGGATCCTGGCCATGGGCACCACCCGCCGGGTTGTGGCATCCACGGTTTTGCGGTCCGGATACATTTGCCGGATCCCGTGGGTCTGCGGGTATTGGG
>JBAXPF010000365.1:0-4250 GCA_037132955.1 Verrucomicrobiota bacterium
TTGAGACAATCAAAGTTTAGTAGCATTTAATAGTCGTAACGCTTCCCACATATAGGCTAACCGATTAATAAATTAGGTTGGTCCAAAGATCTGTTCGATTACTTTCGTTGAGTTCTCCGGTAGTACTAAAATAATTACTGGCTCAACAAAAGGATCTTTTACCTAATCGGTTACACAAAATAGAAATCTACCGCCCTAGCTTGCAGCGTCATAAATGTGGCCCTGGATTACCTTTAATTGAGATGGCATGGTTGCCGGGCCGTAGTTTCCATCTGCGCCCGGATGAATTTGAAGGGCAAGCTCTTTAATCTTTGCCTCAAACTTATCGGCAACTTCATTTACTACATAAACTCTTTCAGCTCCGATACAGGTCTGTCCGGCGTTGGACATTGAAGACCAAAGTGCGTATTCGGCCGCTAAATCAACATCGGCATCACCAGCAACTATTACTGGATCCTTTCCGCCGCACTCAAGAACTACTGGAACCATTCGCGTTGCACAAGATGCTGCCACTTTCTTAGCAGTCCTAGTAGATCCAGTAAAAGAAACCTTGTCTACCGATGATTCAGTAAGTGCAACGCCGGTTTCTGGAAGTCCTGTTACCACCGCGAAAATATCGGCGAAAGGTTATGGGCGCAGGATCGGTCGCGCACGCAGACACCACCGTGGTACGCAATCTCGGCGCCAGTGGCAGTGGCACATTTTTCGGAGCCGGGACGTTTACCCCGTGGTCTCTCGGTAGCCTGCCCGCCGGCTCGATCTTGAAAAAAGTCGAGATCAACGCCACTATCGATGGCACTGACAACAACAATTATGCCAATGAACTGACCGTACTGGCCGATCCGACGCCAGCCATTGCGGGCGACGATTTTGTGCTGGCCATCGGCAATGGCCCGGTTTTTTCGGCAAGCACCAGCTTGCTCTGGGTCGGTGGCAACGCGGGCCCAGGCAGCGGTGCAGACAGCACCGTCACGGACTCAAAAAGCGCGCCAACGGACTTTCCAGCAAACATCGACTTGAGCAGCGCCCAATTGTATCTCGGCAACGGCTACGTGGGCATCGGCACCGGCGGCACCTGGTCGGGCACGGTCAGTATCACCTATTCGGCCCCCACCAAGGTGGCGGCCAGCTTCAGCAATTTGACCCTGAGCAAGACCGTGAGCTTCGGCACCGCGAGCGTGACGTTGGGCGGCACGCTGAGTGGCCCCGGCCCGGTCTATCCGACCCATGGGGAACTCGTCCATGTCACGATCAACGGCGTGACCCGGGACGCCACCCTCAGCGGTGGCACGGGCACCTTCAGCATCGCCTTCCCCACCGCCACGCTTCCGGCCAACGCCACGCCCTATACGATCACCTACACCTACGATGGCAACGCGACCACCTTGTTAGGCACCACGGATACCGGCACCAGCCTGACCATCAGCTCAAAAATCGTCCCCACCGTCAGCGCCTGGCCCACCGCCTCCGGCATCACCTACGGCCAGGCCCTCAGCACGTCCACCCTCACTGGCGGCACCGCCTCGGTGGCAGGCAGCTTCAGTTTCACCACCCCGTCTAACAAACCGACGGCAGTCGGCCCCTACGCGGCATCCGCCACCTTCACCCCCGCCAACACCATCACCTATGCCACCGTGGTGGTGCCGGGAGCCGTCGCGGTGGCGGTGAACCCGCAACCGCTCACCCTTGCCTCCGCCGCGGTCACGCCCAAGACCTACGATGGCACCCCCACCGCCAGCATCACCGGCACCCTGACCGGTGTTGTCGCCGGCGATGAGGGAGCGGTCACGATGACCGGCACCGGCACTTTTGCCGGCGCGGGCGTTGGCAACGGCATCGCGGTGAATGCCGCCTGCACCCTCAGCGGCCCTCAGGCAGGCAACTACTCCCTTATCCAACCGGGCAGTCTAACAGGCAGGATCACGCGGGCGGTGCTGACGGTGACAGCGGATAATCTCAGCAATCTGCTTGGCACGGCGATTCCGCCGTTGACCTACACCCTCAGCGGTTTCAAAAATGGCGAGGACGCCAGCTCCGCGGGAGTAACGGGAGCGCCGACACTATCCACCACGGCGACCCTCTCCTCACCGGTGGGCTCCTATCCGATCACCTGCACCGTCAACACCCTGGCGGCAGTCAACTACTCGTTCACGCCGGTCAATGGCACCTTGTCGATTCTGAGTTCCTTGATTTGGGCGGCGGGCACCGGTGTCTGGGACATCAATAATTCCCTCAACTGGAAAACGCCCACCGGCGACCCCATCCCCTATCGGGACGACATGGCCGTGATCTTTGATGACACCGCGGGCGGCTCGGGCGCATGCACGGTCACCCTCGGCACCACCGTCATACCGACCAACATCACGGTCAACAACCCGACCCGCAATTACAGAATAACCGGCAGCGGCCATATCGCCGGCAGCGGCAAACTGACCAAACAGGGCGCCGGTTCCCTAACGCTGGGCACCGTCAACACCTACAGCGGCGGCACCACCGTGACCGGTGGCAAACTCATCCCTAACGTAAAAGGCTGCCTCGGCTCGGGGCAAATCACCCTGGCCGGTGGCGTGACCTTCAATCAATCCAATGCGAACGGCACCGGGTTTGAGGGAAATAGCCCGGGCGGCGCTTATCCTAACACCTTCTACCTGAGTGGCGGCCCGGTCACCTTCAATGTCGCCTTCGGTGATGCGACGGATGTCTGGACCAACACCACCATTTCCGGCCCCGGCAGCATTGTGGTGGTCGGTGGAGGACGCGATCAAGGCCTTACCCTGCAAGGCAACAACACCTTCACGGGCGGCTTGACGCTGGGCACCCCTAACAGCACCGACGGCACCAACATCCAACTTTTCAACGTCAATTCGCTGGGCACCGGCACCCTGCGCACGGAACTCAAGGGGTCTGACTTGACCAGAGGCTGCTTGCGTATCCAGGCCGACCTCACCGCCGGGGTGGCCAACCCGGTCTATCTGGTGGCCAATGCCCGCCTGGTGGTGCATACCAGCCCTCCGGGGGGTTCCAGTCATGACGTGTTATGGAGTGGATCGATCAGCGGCGGCGGCAACCTGGTCAAAAACGGCACCGGCACCCTGACCCTCAGCGGTACCAACACTGCCACCGGCAGCACCAAAGTGCTGGCCGGCACGCTTGCCTGCACCACAGCGTTTTCGTTAGGCAACGGCCCGCTGGAGATCACCAGCGGGGCCAAGGCCCTGTTGAACTTCACCGGCACCCGCCGGATCTCCGGCCTGACCCTCGGCGGCGCGGCCCAACCAACTCCCGGCGTCTATGGCTCCTCCAGCTCCGCAGCCCCCGTGGAAAACCAAAACGACACCTACTTCGGCGGCACCGGCACGGCGACGGTGGGCCCGCCGGGCGCCACCAGCACCACCACGCTGGCCCTAACAAGCGGCACCAACCCGGCCACGGTGGGCACCTCGTTCACCTTCACCGCCACGGTGACCGGCACCACGCCCACCGGCAACGTGACCTTTTACGCCGGAGCCACCCGGATTGGCACGGGCGCGGTCGTCCTGAACGGAGCTCTCCAAGCCAGCATCTCCACCAGCAGCCTGGCCTTGGGGTCATACTCCATCACAGCCCGCTATGAGGGCGATGCGGTGAACGATCCGAGTGTCTCGGCAGGACTGGCCCTGCAAGTGGCCAATCCGGCGGACATCCTGACTTTCGTTTTCCCGGGACTGCCGGCCACCACCATCTCTGGCAACACCATCAGCGTGAGCGTGCCCTACGCCACGAATGTGACCGCGCTCTCACCCGGTTACACGTTGTCGCCAGGGGCCACCTGCGACAAGGCCAATGGCGGGCCGCCCCCCTACGACTTCACCAATCCGGTGACCTACACCGTGACCGCCTCGGATCTAACCACGACCAAGCCCTACACCGTGACGGTGACCAAAGCCGCCGCCAGCACGGCCAAGGACCTCACGTCCTTCGTGTTTGCGGGGTTGCCTGCCACCAGCATCGGAAGCACCACGGTGACCCTGAGCGTGCCGTTCGGCACGCCCGTGTCCGGCCTCTCACCCACCTATACGGTTTCATCCCTGGCCGTGCCGGACGCGGCCTACCCCTCGGGCTGCACCAGAGACTTCACCAACCCGCAGACCTACGCGATCAAAGCCGAGGATGGCTCCACCAAGATCTACACTGTCAGCGTCACGGTGGCTCCGGCAAGTCCGGCCAAGGATATCCTGACCTGCGACTTCGGCGCACTGCTGGGGGCCGCC
>JBAXPF010000366.1:0-4248 GCA_037132955.1 Verrucomicrobiota bacterium
CCTTGCGCAGCATCTGCCTGACAATGACCTCGATGTGCTTGTCATTGATTTCCACACCCTGGACGCGATAGACGGATTGCACTTCATTGACCAAGTGCTCCTGGAGTTCCTGCGCGCCGCAGGCCTCTAACAAATCTTCCGGAGACACCGGGCCTTCGGTGATCTGGTCGCCGCGTTTGACCTGATCGCCATCGGTGACGACGATGTGTTTGCCCATGGGGACGAGGTGATCGACTTGCTCACCCGTGGTCGAATCCGTGATGACAACCTTCTTCTTGCCGCGGACATTGGACCCGAAGGAAATTTCCCCGTCGATCTTGGCGATGACGCAGGAGTCCTTGGGCTTGCGGGCCTCGAAGAGTTCGGCCACGCGCGGCAGACCGCCGGTGATGTCCTTGGTGCGGGCCACCTTGCGGGGCGTCTTGGCCAGCTGAATGCCGGCGTGGACGATTTCACCCTCCTTGACGGAGAGATGGGCGCCCACGGGAATGGAGTAACTGGCTTTGATTTCCTTGGTGACTTCATCGACGATGACCACCTGCGGATGGAGGTCTTCCTTGTGCTCGGTGACGACGACGCCCTTCTTGCCTGTTTCCTTGTCGGTTTCGTTGGCAACGGTGATGCCGGAGATCATGTCGCGGAGTTCGACGCGGCCCGCCTTTTCGGTTAGAATCGGCACGTTGTAGGGATCCCAGGTGACGACGGTGTCGCCCTTCTTGACATCCTCGCCGTCCTTGACGGAGATAAACGAGCCGATGACGATGTTATGACTTTCCAGCTCGAGGCCGTCCTTGCCGCGGATGGAGATGGTGCCGTTCTTATTGAGCACGACCCAATGGCCGTCGGCGGATTGCACGGTGCGCATGCCTTTATAGACCAGTTGGCCGGCGTGTTTCACCTTGATGATCGGTTGTTTGAACGTCGCGGCAGCGACCCCGCCGACATGGAAGGTACGCATGGTGAGCTGAGTGCCGGGCTCGCCGATGGATTGGGCGGCGATGATGCCGACGGCTTCACCGATCTTGACAGGTTTGCTGGTGGCCAAATTCAGACCATAACAGTTGGCACAGCAACCACGATCTGATTCGCAGGTGAGCACCGAGCGGATCTTGAGTTTCAGGCAACCGATGCGCTCAATGGCTGTGGCTTGGACTTCGTCGACGATGTCATCCACCTCAACGATGATATCACCGGTAACGGGGTCCTTGATCTGCTCGCATGAAACGCGGCCATAGATACGGGTGGACAGCGAGGCGGCCTCCTCATCGCCATCGACGATGGCGGCGACGGTGATACCATTGGCGGTGCCGCAATCCTGACGGGTGATGATGACGTCCTGAGCCACATCGACGAGCTTGCGAGTCATGTAGCCGGAGTCAGCCGTCTTGAGCGCGGTATCGGACAAGCCCTTGCGGGCGCCGTGGGTGGAAATGAAGTATTCCAACACGGAAAGACCCTCGCGAAAGTTGGAAATAATCGGGCGCTCGATAATTTCACCGGACGGCTTGGCCATGAGGCCGCGCATGCCACCGAGCTGTTTGATCTGGCTCTTGTTACCGCGCGCGCCGGAATCGACCATCATGAACAAGGGACTTGCCTTGGCCTTGCCATCGTTATGCTCGATCTTGCGATAGAGGGCGTTGGCAATGGTGTCCGTGGCGTGAGTCCAAACATCGACGACTTTCTGATAGCGTTCGCCATCGGTGATGACGCCGTTGCGGTATTGTTTGGTGACCTTGTCAACGTCTTCGTAGGCCTTGGAAATCACCTCCTTTTTCTCCTCGGGGATGACCATGTCCACAATCCCGATGGAAGTGCCGGAGCGGGTCGCTTCCCTGAAGCCGAGGGTCTTGAGTTCATCGAGGGTCTCGACGGTTTTCTTCTGGCCGGATGCCTGATAGCAGCGCCAGATGATTTCACCGATCTGTTTTTTGCCGACGTTGTAGTTGACGAAGCCGAGACCGGGGGGCCAGATTTCATTGAAGCGGACCCGTCCCGGCGTGGTCTCGATGACCTTGCTCTCCTTGTCGCCAAGGCGGGTGTCGCGACCGAAGTCGGGGTTGCGGATGCGGATCCAGCAATGGTATTCGATCTTGCGTGACGCGATGGCAAACTCCACTTCCGAGGCATTTTCGAACAACGGCAGATGTTCCTGTTTTTCGCGGTCTTTCTGCGTGCGCACGGGTGCCCACGTCAGATAGTAGGTGCCAAGAATGATGTCCTGCGAGGGCACCGTGATAGGGCGACCGGAGGCAGGCGAGAAAATGTTGTTAGGCGCGAGCATGAGCTGGCGGCACTCCAACTGGGCTTCCACGGATAGCGGAACGTGCACGGCCATTTGGTCGCCGTCGAAGTCCGCATTGTAGGCGGTACACACCAGCGGATGGACGCGGATGGCCTCACCTTCGATGAGCTTCGGCTCGAACGCTTGGATCGAGAGGCGGTGCAGCGTGGGCGCGCGGTTGAGCAGGATCGGATGACCCTTGGTGACTTCGGCCAAAATGTCCCAGACTTCGGTGGTTTTCCGGTCGATCATTTTTTTGGCCGAGCGCACGGTGTGGCAATAGCCAAGCTCCTTGAGACGGCGGATAATGAATGGCTCAAAAAGTGTTAGGGCCATCTTCTTGGGCAGACCGCACTGGCCGAGCTTGAGGTCGGGACCGACGACAATGACCGAGCGGCCTGAGTAATCGACGCGTTTGCCTAGCAGGTTCTGACGGAAGCGGCCGCCCTTGCCCTTGAGCATATCGCTGAGGGATTTGAGCGGGCGGTTGCCGGCACCGGTGACGGCGCGGCCATGGCGGCCATTGTCAAAGAGCGCGTCAACCGCCTCTTGCAACATGCGCTTTTCATTGCGGATGATGACCTCCGGTGTTTTGAGCAGGAGCAGGTTCTTGAGGCGGTTATTGCGGTTGATGACGCGGCGATAGAGGTCGTTGAGGTCCGAAGTGGCGAAGCGTCCGCCTTCCAATGGCACCAGCGGACGCAGATCCGGCGGAATGACCGGCAACACCGTTTGAATCATCCATTCCGGACGGGACTTGGATGCGGCAAACCCCTGGGTGATCTTGAGTCGCTTGGCGAACTTCTTGCGATTCTGCTTGGACTTGGTGGTGGCCAAATCCTCCTCGAGCACCTTGCCCAGCGCGACGAGATCCACTTGCTTGAGCAGATCCTGCAAGGCCTCGGCTCCCATGCCGGCGCGGAACGATCCGTCGCCATAGGTGTCTTCCGCCTCACGGAGTTCCGTTTCAGTTAGAAGCTGGCCGAGTTCGAGGGCGGTGTTGCCCGCCTCGGTGACGATGTAGTCCTCGTAGTAAATGACGCGCTCCAACTGGCGGGCACTGATGTCGAGCAGCAGGCCGATGCGCGATGGCATGCACTTGTAGAACCAGATATGGGACACGGGCACGGCCAGTTCGATATGGCCCATGCGTTCGCGGCGCACGCGGCTGAGGGTCACCTCGACGCCGCAGCGGTCACAGATGACACCCTTGTGTTTGATGCGCTTGAATTTGCCGCAGGCACACTCCCAGTCACGGGTGGGCCCGAAGATGCGCTCGCAAAACAAGCCGCCCTTTTCCGGTTTGAACGTCCGGTAGTTGATGGTTTCGGGGTTTTTCACTTCACCCTTGGACCAGGACCGGATGATTTCCGGGGAGGCCACGGTGATGGAAACCTGATCAAAGGCTTCCGGGCGTTCATCCACGCCGAAGAGCTCGCGAAGGTTGGTGTCAACACTCATAATAGGAACAAATTTGTTAGGATCGGGATTGGGGTTCGCGGGCTCGGATTAAAGGGTGAGATCATCCAAGGAATAATCATCCAGGCCGCCGGTCATGCCGGAGCCATGCGTGGAGCCCTTGCGGCCGGGACGCACGTCGAGACCGAGGGATTGCATTTCCTTGATGAGGACGTTGAAGGATTCCGGGGTGCCGGCCTCGAGGTTGTTGTCACCTTTGACGATGGCCTCGTAGATGCGGGTGCGGCCTAACACATCGTCGGACTTGACGGTGAGCAACTCCTGCAGGGTGTAGGCGGCGCCGTAGGCTTCCAATGCCCACACTTCCATTTCCCCGAAGCGCTGGCCACCATACTGGGCCTTGCCGCCCAGCGGTTGTTGGGTCACCAGCGAGTAGGGACCGACGGCGCGGGCATGGATCTTATCGGCGACCAAGTGGCCGAGTTTGAGGATATAGATCATGCCGACGACGACCGGGTTGTGGAAGGCTTCGCCGGTGCGTCCAT
>JBAXPF010000367.1:0-4227 GCA_037132955.1 Verrucomicrobiota bacterium
CAAGAGGGCCGTGCCTAGCAAAAATCGCGGCGGTGGTCGGTGGTCGGTGATGGCGGGAGCGGGGTGGAGCGGGGTGGGGTGGGGTGGGGTGGGGTGGGGTGGGGTGGGGTGGGGTGGGGTGGGGTGGGAAGTTGTTAGGATATCAGGTCGGCGCGGCCAGGCGGGACGGCAAGCGCCGGAGGTCGCTGGCGAGGTGGCCGCAGCGGATCCAGGGGCCGGGAAGGGCATCCGGTGGCGCACCTTGGCCGATGATGATGGGGGCGCAGGTGATGCCACCGCGGACCAGGCTGCGCAGAAAGGCCGCACGGGTTTCATCCCAGCCCGCAAAGATGACCAGGCAGGAGCTGAGGGTGTCGCTATGGCGCAATACCAGGCGTGCGAGGGCGTCAAAGCCGGGACGTGGCTCCGGTTCGACCGCAGCGAGCACTTCGAGAAGTTTCTCGGCCTTGGCCAGCCCGCGGCCGGCGGTGACGATGTGGGCCAGGTCTTTGATGAACATCAGGTCTAACAATGACTCCCGGGTGTCGATGGCCGCCGCGAAGGACGCCGCCACCGCCACCACATCCTCAAACAGCGGACCCGGGCCGGCTTCGGGAAAGGTGTCGAGGACCAACCCATAGTGCGGATAGTGGGTGTCTTCCAATTCCTTGACGATCGGGCGCCCGGTGCGGGCCCAACTTTTCCAATGGATCTGGCGCAACGGATCGCCTTGACGATAGTCCCGCAGGCTGACGAATTCGCCGGTGCTGCCAATGGAATTGCCGGTCACTTCGCCGCCGATTTCAAAGCGCGCGGTGCCAGGCAATTCGATGGGAGGCAAGGGATAGCGCCGTGGCAGCACGGTGAGGGTGACGGCCGGTGCCGCCACCTTGCAGCAGCGCTGAAACAGAATCAAGGGATCCGGCAGCAGGACACGCAAATCATTGAGGCGGATCACCCCCCGGCGTAGGGGCGTGATTTCCACGGCGACCTTGGCCTGCCCACTGGGCGCGAGGTCGAGTTCCTCTGGGGCGGTTCCGCCGACAAACAGACGCTTGCGGGACATCAGCCATTGCCACCGGTAATAGACAAAAGTGCGGTCGAACACGTTGCGTTCCTCCTCGCCCGGTTCGCGCTGGTTGCTGAATTCTGTTAGGCTGGGGCGCGCATCCGGCACGGTTTCCACGAGCCAGGCGCGCCGCAGCCGGCGTCGTCCGGTATGCGTCACATGCAGGGTGTAGCGGAAGACTTCGCCGATGGTGGCATAGCGCGGGAGTTCGCGGGTGGCCGCGATGGACGCCCGCCGGAGCAACACCAGCGGCAAACCTAACATTCCCATCCCGAACGCGAGCGAAAACAGCGCATAGACCGATTCGCGCGGCTGGCCCACCCCCAGCACCCCGCCTAACATAAGCACCACCGCCAGGCCAACGCCCGCCGGACACACGCGCCGCTGGAAAAAATGCCCGATGCCCGAGCCATGGAAATATGCGCGATGCAACCTGCGGAGGAAGTCGGCGCTGTGTGGCACGCGCGAGAGGGTGGCGGGTGATGGCTGGCCGGCGTTCATGGTTGGGTCCAGCTTACACCGGCACCGGGGTTTGAGCCATGAGATCCATGACGATCTGGCGGGCGCTCAAGCCGCCAAGCCGGGCTTCCGGCTCTAACACCAAGCGATGGGCAATCACGTCCACCGCCACCTTCTGGATGATTTCCGGCGACACGAAATCGCCGCCATCAAACAGGGCCATCGCTTGCGACACCTTCATCAAGGCCAACGATGCACGCGGGCTGGCTGCCAGTTGGATTTCCCGGCGTCCGCGGGTGGCTCCAACCAGAGCCACCACGTAATCCCGCAGGTCGTCGCTGAAACGCACTTGTTTGGCGGCGGTCATCAGCGCCAGCACCTCGTCGCGCGTCACCACGGCTTCCAGCGCATCGATCGGATGGGTGTCGACCTGGGCGGCCAGAATCGCCGACTCCTCGGCCGCGCTTACGTAGCCAAGCGAACATTGCATGGCGAAGCGGTCCATCTGCGCTTCCGGCAGCGGGTAAGTGCCGCGGAACTCGACCGGGTTTTGAGTGGCAATGACAAAGAACAGGCCATCCAGGACATGGCGCTGGCCATCGATGGTGGCCTGGCGTTCGCCCATGGCTTCCAGCAAGGCGCTTTGCGTGCGAGGTGAGGCGCGGTTGATTTCATCGGCCAGCAGGATGTCGGTGAAGACCGGCCCCGCGTGCAGGCGGAACTCCTGGGTCCGTGGATCAAACACCGAAATGCCGAGAATATCCGACGGCAGCAAATCCGGCGTGAACTGCACCCGCTTGAAGACCGTGCCGCAAATCGACTTGGCGATCGCCTTGGCCAGCGTGGTCTTGCCGGTGCCCGGAAAGTCTTCTAGCAACACATGGCCGCCGGCGATCATGCACGCCAGCACCCGCCGGACGACGTCGTGCTGGCCGCGCACCACGGAACATACGGCGGCTTCCATGCGGTCGGCGGTGGTGGCTGGGTCGGTCATGCAGGTGTCGAGTTGAGCGCGCCCGGGCCGGAGCGTCGAGGCTATTCTCGCATTCGCATTCCGGCGTGGGTCGCGCGACCCAAGGAGGGGCGATCTCCGAATCGCCCTTGATCATGAGCTGGCAATGAGAAGCGGATTGCCTCCTCTCATTGGCTCAACATGAACAGCGGCGATTCAGATCGCCGTACCTTGAGACTTCCGCCTAGTATTGGCCTCATGGCGCGGTTCTGACTTTCATGCCAACTCTTCGGCTGCATCAGGCATGGGCAGGGCGTCGAGAGCGGCTCGATAGGCGGCCTGGTCAAAGCCGCGCTTGTGCCGCAGGACTTGGTCCATCTCCTCACCCAGGCACAGCGCCATCTGCAACGTGGCCTCGGATTCATCAAGGCAGCCGGCGACCAACCGGGCGAGGGTGGCCGCCACGTAGGGCGTCTGCGGTGAGGCCAGTTGCTGCGCGACGGCGGCCAACAGGTCGGGGAGGATGTCGTCGGTCATGTTGGAGTTATGGGTTAGAAGTTAGATGAAGAAGTCGGCGGCCTGCGGCAATTGCAGCCACGGGGTGAATTCGGACGGGATGGGCGCCTCCAGGTGAAGTCGCTCGCCGCTGCGCGGGTGGTCGAATGTCAGGCGCCAGGCGTGGAGCATGAGCCGTCCGGTTAGATAAGAGCTTGGGCTGGGTTTGCCATAGATCGGGTCGCCGACGAGCGGCGTGCCGCGATGGTGGAGGTGGACCCGGATTTGATGGGTGCGTCCGGTGTGAAGGTGGCAGAGCACGAGTGCGGTGAGCGTCGCGGGATCGACGGCGAGCACCTCATAATCGGTGATGGCCGCCTTGCCGCCGGGCGGATTGACCACCGCCATTTTCTGGCGGTTGACCGGATGGCGTCCGATGTGGGTGAACACGGTGTCCTTTTGGGGACGCGGGATGCCCTGGCTCACCGCGAGGTAGAGTTTCTCCAGCGTACGTCCGGCGAATTGGCCGACCAACGATTGATGGGCCGCATCGGTCTTGGCCACAACCAAACAGCCGGATGTGTCTTTGTCCAGGCGATGGACAATGCCGGGCCGCTCTACCCCGCCGATGCCGGAGAGCTTTCCCGCACAATGGTGGAGGAGGGCATTGACGAGCGTGCCATCCGGATTGCCGGGTGCCGGATGGACGACCATCCCCGGCGCTTTGTTGAGGACAATGAGGTCGTCGTCCTCGTAGAGGATGTCGAGTGGGAGTTCCTGCGCGGTGGCGTCGAGCGGCACCGCCTCGGGCACGACGACCGTGATGAGATCGCCAAGTTTGACGGCGTCGCGGGGTTTGGCGGGTTGGCCGTTGAGCTGAATATACTGCTCGCGGATGAGCGTTTGGATGCGGGTGCGGGACAACTCCGGCAGGCGCTCCGCCAAAAAGGCATCCAACCGGGAGCCTGCCATGGCATTCACTTGAATGGGTGGAGTCGGTGGCATTTCCCTAACTGGCTCAGAGATCCTTGCTGGTGACGGCCAGCAACCGGTAATAGACTTCGAGGGTGAGGGCTGCGAGATAGTGGGGAAGCGTTTTCATGACTGGGTCAGTGGGAAGTTCCTGTCACCTCTTCAACGAAGTGCCCAATCCTGCCTAACGGTTTGAATACGGTCAAGCTGAAATCCACAGCTGAAATCCACCGTCCTGGCTACACGAGGGAGATTGGCTTCATCAGCCTCTATTCAAGGAACCGCAAAACTTTTCGTGGTC
>JBAXPF010000368.1:0-4207 GCA_037132955.1 Verrucomicrobiota bacterium
ATCAGAAGGATCAGAAGGATCAGAAGGATCAGAAGGATCAGAAGGACCCGAAGGATCAGAAGGACCCGAAGGATCAGAAGGACCCGAAGGAAGCGAAGGAGCGGGAGAAGAAGCAGGAGATGACACCCGAGGAAGCGAAGCAATTGCTCGAATCCCTGCGTGACGACGAACGCACGGTGATTCCCATCCCACAACAACGGCGCACCCGCTACGCCACTCCCGATAACTCGACCAAAGGCAAGACATGGTAAGCCAGTTCCAGCGATCTAACATTAAGTGGACCGGGCATCCTGCCCGGATTTCTGGGCGACGGGCGGAATGCCCGCGCCACGGGAAGAAGTGGGCCGGGCATGTTGCCCGGATTATTGGGAGGTGTGCAGAATGGTGGAAGCTCGTCGCAGCGCTGTTTCTCAGCGCCGTTTGCGTGTCTTCGGTGGCCGCCGCGGGGGAGGTGGAAGCCACGCTCGACCGCGAATCCGTGCCGGCGGCAAGGGGGGCTCTGATGACTCTCCGCGTGTCCGGCGGCAAGGTCGGCCAGATTGATCTGCCCGCTGTGCCTAACCTCATCATCCTACCGCGCGGCCAGAGCCAGCAACTGCAAAGCTTCAACGGCCAAACCTCGATGAGCGTCACCTACAATTACGCGGTGGGATCCAACACACCGGGAACCTATCAGATTCCTCCCATCGGCGTCATGGTCGATGGCAGGAAACTCGCCACCCAGCCACTCACGCTCAAGGTGCTCGCCGCCGCCGCCACCCAGCCGCCCGCCGGAATTCCGCCGCTGCCACCCGGCGTGCCACCCGCCGCCGGGGACTCCGAAGACACCGGCAGCAAACGCTTTGGTTTTCTAACAGTAGAACCCGCCACCAGCGAGCGCAAGCATGTTTACGTCGGTGAGATCGCGCCGGTGCGCATCCGGGCCTGGCTGCCGGAGGAGGCCCGCGCCCAACCCCGCAGCGGCATCCAGCCGGAAGGGAAGGCCTTCACACTCCACAACGTCAGCGAGCGGCCGCAACAAACCACCGAGATCAAGGACGGCAAGCGCTACACGGTCGTCACCTGGTATGGCGGCCTCTCCGCAACCAAGGCCGGCAGCTATCCGGTGTCGCTGTCGTTGAGTGCCACCGTGGCCGTGCGCGACCCCTCGGCACCCAAACCCCGCAGACCCACCGGCGGTCCATTCGACGATCCGTTCTTTGATAGTATCCTGGACCGCATGAACACGCCGATGATCCAGCAGGACGTCACCCTCAAGTCCGAGGATCAGGAAATCGAGGTGCGCCCGCTGCCCGCGCAGGGACGCCCGGCCGACTTCTCGGGAGCGGTCGGCGATTTTAAGTTAGATGACGGGGAAATTCCCGGCGCATGGCACACCGGCGAACCCCAACAAATCACCGCCCGCATCAGCGGCACCGGCAATTTCGCCCTGGTGGACGCCCCGAAACTCAACCCGCCGGACGCATGGAAAAGCTATCCGGGCAAGGGCGAATTCACACCGGGCGACGAGGCGGCGTTCGCCGGCTCCAAGAGTTTTCAATTCAGCGCCGTGCCGCGCAAAGGCGGGCCTCAGGAGCTTGCTCTCGGCTTCAGCTTCTTCAATCCCGACACCGGCACTTACCAAACGCTCACCAGCCCGGTTAGAAAAATCCAGGTGGCCGGCAAGGATCTCGTCGATACGGAATCCAACCCAACTGCCGCCGCAGTGAAAGAGCCTGACAAGCCGCAAGACCAACTCATCGGGCAGCACCTGCAACTCACACCGCAGCAAGCGCTGGTGCCGCTGGTTTCCAGACCGGCCTTCATCCGATTGTTAGCACTCGCCGCTTTGCTCGGTGTGTCTGGATACATTCTGGGCTGGCACCGGCGCCGCCGGGCCGACCCCGCGCGCCGGGCTCGCGCCGCAACCGGGAAAGCCACCCGCGAGGCGCTGCAAACCGCCGCCCGCTGCGCGGCCGCCAGGGATGTGGGCGGCTTTTTCGCCGCTGCCCGTCTCGCCATTCAACACAGCCTGGGCGCCCGCTGGAACCAAGCCGCCCACGCCATCACCCTGGCCGACGTCACCGCCCGCATGCCCGCCGACTCACCGGTTGCCCGGTTCTTCCGCGAGGCGGATCGCCACGCCTACGGCCACCTAGCAACCGCGGATATCCTTCCCCAGTGGCAGGCACTGCTGAACGAAGCCCTGGCCGATCTAACATATATAGTTCACTGACATGAGCCCTATCCTTCCACTCGCCTGCGCTTGCCTCATGCTGGACTTGTCTAACGGACTGAGCGCGGCCACAACCGCGCTGGACCAGGCCCACCAGCGGTATGCCGCCGGTGACTTCACAGCGGCGGCAAACGCCTACGAACAAGTTCTAACATCCGACGGCCCGCGTGCCGCCGTCTTTTACGACCTCGGCAACTGTTACCAGCGGCTCGGCCAATACGGCCCGGCCATCCTCGCCTACGAACGCGCCCGCCTGCTCACCCCGCGCAATCCGGACCTGCTGGCCAATCTAACACTCGCACGCAAGGCCGCCACGGCCTTTGAGGAACCCGGCCTCAACCCGCGCCTCGACGCCCTGCTCAACCCTCTCAGCCGCAACGAGTGGTCGTGGCTTGTCACTGGAGCCGCGCTGTTTCTCGGGGGTCTCGCGCTGGTGCGTGGAGCCGTGAGCATGCCGCGCCGGTGGCTGCGCCAGGCCTGCATCGTCGCCGCAGTGGTGGCTGGAATCGTCATCGTGTGGGGTGCGGCAGCCCTCCATGTGCGCCGGGCTGAAGCGAACCGCGGCATCGTTCTAACTGCCACGGCCAGCGTCCGGCTTTCGCCGTTTGCGAGTGCCGAGTCGCTAGGCACGCCAGGCCCCGGGCGCAACGTGCAACTCGGCCAACAATCCGGCCACTTCATCTATGTCACCGTTCCCGGCACCAAGCTCTGCGGTTGGATGGCGGACACCGATGTAGCGGCCATCACTCCCCCCGACCGGAGCGGCACCTGAAAAGCGGAGTTTGATCGCAGTAGTTAGTTAGATTAACCACGGATTACACGGATTGCACGGATTTCTTGGATGGGATTTTTGACCCTATAAAGGCAGGGCAAAACCACTGATTTCACTGATGATACTGATTTTGAATCAGGGGTTATCTAACTAATAATTAGGATCCAACGTCGGTTTTCAAGTTGAACCTATGCTATCCGCCCGCAGCACCTGCGGCACCCGCGGCGGCCTCGGCGCAGCGCAAGCCGTCGAGGGCGGCACTGACAATGCCGCCGGCATAGCCGGCACCTTCGCCACATGGGAAAAAGCCGCGCACCTGCGGGTGTTCGAGGGTATCCTCGCGGCGCGGAATGCGCAGCGGGGAACTGGTGCGGGTCTCAAACCCTAACAACAATGCCGGCGCCGCGGCGTAGCCCGGCATCTGGCGGTCGAACAAGCGCAGCCCCTCGCGCAGCCGGCTGGTGATCCAGGCCGGCAGCAACTCATGCAGCGGGGCCGCGCGGATGCCGGGAAAATAGCTGGTTTCCGGCAGCCCGGCGGTGAGCTTGCCAGTTAGGAAATCCGCCACGCGCTGGGCCGGGGCGACCTGACCGCCGCCCCCGGCCGCCTTGGCTGATTTTTCTAGCATTTTTTGAAATGCCATGCCGCCCAACACGCCGTGTTGTTGGAAATACGAGGGCAGGTCATCCGGCTCGACTGCGGCGATCAATCCGGAATTGGCAAACGGCGAATCGCGCCGCGAGAGGCTCATGCCATTGACCACCACCTCGTCATTGGCGGTGGCGGCGGGCACGATCCAGCCGCCGGGACACATGCAGAACGAATGCACGCCGCGGCCGCGAATCTTGGTTGCCAACCGGTAGCGGGCGGCTGGCAGCAAACGCGGCCGCTGCGCGTTGGCGCCGAGATGGTATTGGGCGCGGTCGATGAAAGCCTGCGGGTGCTCAATGCGGAAACCCACCGCGAAGGGTTTCGGTTCCAACAAGATTTCGCGTTTTGCCAGAAGTTGATAGATATCGCGTGCCGAATGGCCGGTGGCGAGGATGACGGCAGCGGCCGGGATTTCCTCCTGGGCCGCGGTGAGGACGCCGCGGATACGGCCGGCGGAGACGAGGAAATCGACGACTTTGGTTTGGAAGCGGACTTCGCCGCCGGCTGCGACAATGGCCGTGCGGATGGCCTTGACGACGTTGGGCAGGAGGTTGGAGCCGATGTGCGGG
>JBAXPF010000369.1:0-4194 GCA_037132955.1 Verrucomicrobiota bacterium
CGATCCGACCGATCCGACCGATCCGACCGATCCGACCGATCCGACCGATCCGACCAATCCGACCGATCCGACCGATCCGACCAATCCGACCGATCCACCAAAGCGCGGCACCGCGGCACTCGTGGCCTCACACCTCCGGCAACTGCCATGGATCACGGCGGGGGCGATCCAGCATCTTGTTCGCCTCGGCATCGCCGCTGAATTGCTCTGCGGTGGGGTCCCACTTGAGCTTGCGACCCAGTTTGATGGAGAGGTTGGCGAGGTGGCACACCGTGCTCACGCGGTGGCCGATGTCGACCGGGAAGTACGGGTCCTTGCGGCTCTTGACGCATTGCAGGAAATCATCGTGCTCACCCTGCGGGTTGGTGTAGAGATGCAGCTCATCAGGACCGATGATAGATGTTAGAATCTGCGGGGAACTCGCCTGCACGGGCGCGCGCCAACCGGTGTTACCGATCCAACCATCGGTTCCGATGAACTTGATGCTTGGCTCGCCCGGCTTGCAGGTCATGACCACGCCATTGGCGTAGCGGAACGTCACGTCGTAGTCCTTGACCGTGTTGTAGAGCCCGCCCTGCCAATGGGTGCCAGTGCCTTCGATCTCGACCGGGCCGCTGTGTTCCGTGTCGTTTGCCCACTGCGCGGTATCGAACAGATGGGCACCCCAATCGCAAATAATCCCGCCGGAATAATCCCAGATCCAACGGAAGTTGCCATGCACCCGGTCCTTGGTGTAGGGCGCGAACGGTGCCGGCCCCAGCCACATTTCATAATCGAGTTCCGCCGGCACCGGTTGCGGGGTGGCATTGCCCGGTCCGCCGGGTTGTTTGGGCAGGATGACCTCGATGCGTTGGAGTTTGCCGATCCGGCCGTTGCGCACCAACTCGGCCATGCGGTGGTATTCCGGCACCGCGCGGTCTTCGGTGCTGGTCTGGAAGACCTTGTTATGCTTGCGCACGGCATTGACGAGTACCTTTCCCTCGTGGATGGTTAGAGTGGGTTTCTCACACTGGACGTCCTTGCCGGCTTGGATGGCGAGCAAGCTGATGAGTGTATGCCAGTGGTCCGGGGTGGAGATCATGACCGTGTCAATGTCCTTGCGGGCGAGGACCTCGCGGAAATCCTGGGTCGCGAAACAATCCGTGTTCTGATAGTGGCGGTTCACCATTCCCTTGGCGCGCTGCAAATGCAGATTGTCCACGTCGCAGACGGCGACCACTTGGGCGCTGCCGTGCTTCAAATAGGGTGGGAGGTTCCAGTCCACCCCATGGTTCCCGGTGCCGATGAAGCCCACGGTGATGCGGTTGCTCGGGGCCGTGTGACCATCCGCGCCGCGTGCCGAGGATGGAATGATCGTGGGTGCGGCAAAGGCAACGGCGGCAGCGGCCGATTGGCGGAGAAACGTGCGGCGGGAATGTATTGGGGGCGGGGTCATAAGTTAGATGTCAGTTTGAGGACTGCGGACGTCAAGCCGTCGGCCGTGGCGGTCAACACGATCGGGCCCGGTCGATCAAGCGCGCCGACCAACACCATGCACTTGCCATTGAAGGCACGGCGGTTCAGCGCCTTGTCGGGATCGTGATCCCCGGGGTTGCCATTGCCGACGCCTGCGAGGCGACCCGCACCCTCGATGCTGAATGCCACGCGGTTGCCGGCAGTGGGAACGATGCGCCCCTCCGCGTCAACCACGTCCACTTCGATCACAGTTAGATCTTCACCGTCGGCGGCTAACACAAGCCGTTCGGTATTCAGGCGCAATGCGACCGGCGCGCCGGTGGTCCCGACCTTATCGGTGGCGGCCAACTCGTTCTTGTTGATCCCCTTGGCCTCCAGCACGCCAGGGGCATATTTGACGCTCCATTCCAGATGCCCGTTGCGGCGCATGGGTTTGGTTCCCAAGCTTTGCCCGTTGAGGAGCAATTCCACCATCTCGCAATTGCTGAAGGCGATGACCTTGATTTCCTTGCCTGCACGCTCCGGCCAGTTCCAGTGCGGCATGAGGTGCACGATGGGTTCGGCTTTCCACCACGCTTGGTAATAGTAATAATTGTCCTTGGGAAATCCGCAGGAGTCCATGATGCCGAAATTGCTGCTGATACACGGCCACTTGTAGGGGGTCGGTTCGCCTTTGTAATCGAAACCGGTCCAGACAAAGCTGCCCGCGACAAACGCCCGATCCGCGACAGGTGCCCATGTGCGATCGGTCATGTTGTAGGATGAAACAACGGTGCGCTCCTTGTCGTCGGCATATTCGCCCCGCGTGGTGACCGTGCTGGCCGTTTCACTTGCATACAGCGGTTTGGTGGGGTGGGCCTTGTGGAGTTGGTCATACTCGTCGTCGCAGTAATTGCCGCCGACCATATCGCCGGCCGTGGCCAGGCTGACAGAATCATACATGCCGCCGTTCATGGCGGCGCTGACCGGACGCGTGCGGTCGTGCTTGAGGACAATATCCCGAAGCGTGGTGAACTGCTTGGCGGCTTCCGGGGTGCCCTGCTTGGGTTCTTCGTTGCACATCGACCAGAGGATGATGCTCGGGTGGTTGCGGTCGCGCAAAACCATGTCTCCCACCTGTGCTTGGATGTCCGCGGAATCCCCGAGCTTGCGGTTCTCGTTCATCACCAACATTCCGAGTTGATCGCAGGCGTCCAGCAACTCGGGGTTGGGCGGATTATGCGCCATGCGCCAGGCGTTGGAGCCCATCTCCTGCAAACGCTTGACCCGCCATGTCTGGAGTGTGTCCGGCACCGCCACCCCGAGCCCGGCGAAATCCTGGTGATTGCACGTCCCCTGGATCTTGACGTGCTCGCCATTGAGGAAGAGCCCTTTTCGAAGATCAAAGCGGATCGTGCGAATCCCGAACGGCGTGCGGGTCACATCCAACACCCGTCCGCCCTGCTTCACCGTGGTGACGAGGGCATAGAGATAGGGCTTTTTGATCGACCACAAGCTCGGCTGCTTCACCACGGCATTTTGCACCAAGGTCGCGCACTTGCCGGGGCCGATCTGTTGGATGGACTCCACGCTGGCGACGGTCTTGGCGTCGCGATCCACAACCTCAGAGACGAGGGTGACCGGCACTTCCTCAGCACTGGCGTTGGTGATAACGGTCTCAACGGTTAGATCGGCCGAGGTTGCCGGTGCCTGCGGCGACGGCTCGGGCAACTGGGCGGTGACATAGGTGCCCCAGGGCTGGGCATGCACGCGCCCGGCGATATTGAGCCAGACGTGGCGATAGATTCCGCCACCCTCATACCACCAGCCTTCGAAATGGGTCGGGTCCACGTGAACCGTTAGGACGTTGTCGCCAGCAAAGTCAGCACACTCGGATATATCATAACGAAATCCCGTGTATCCGCTCGCGTGTTGGCCCAGGCGTCTGCCATTCAGCCAGACAATGCTGTCGCGATAAACCCCGTCAAAATCGATCCACAGGCTTTTGCCCTTGCTGCCCTCGGGCAGTTTGAAGACCTTGCGATACCACCCGGTCGTGGGAATAATCGAACCATGGCCGGTGTCTCCCTTCGGGTCAAACAACCCTTCAATCACATAGTCGTGTGGCAGATGGACCGAGCTCCAGGTGCTATCGTCGTAGTGGAGCGTGGCCGTTGCAGGCGGCTTGACTGACGGATCTGTTTCCACTCCATCAACGACCACCCCGTCAATTTCGCCGCGATGGAACCGCCATCCGGCATCCATCAAGATCCGCTGACGCGGCGAATCGCCGAAGGCACTGGTCGATAATGAGACCAGCGTGAGGATCAAAGTGGAAAAGAAAAAACGAAGTGTGTGTTTCATATGGATCCAACGTTCATGAAAAGGAATCCGCTAGGGAGGGGAACTCAGGGGAAATTCGCGGCGGGATTCGCGGCGCGGGAGACTGGCTCTACGATGATAGAAGCGCGTATATTTCAGGCAGAATCGCCTCATTTGCGGGCAAGATGCCCACACTCCTTGAGGGATCGGCGACTCTTGTCCCCATTGCGCCACCGGGACTTGGCAAGCGCCGCACCGTGCCGCCTCTGGCACCTCTGCAAGGGGGGCATGGGCGGCCCGCCCGTGATCTTCATTGGCACACGGGCAAGCTGCCCGTGCCCCTCTTGAAAGACAGGGCTTGGCAAGCGCCGCACCGTGCCGCCTCTGGCACCTCTGCAAGGGGGGCACGGGCGGCCCGCCCGTGATCTTCATTGGCAC
>JBAXPF010000370.1:0-4169 GCA_037132955.1 Verrucomicrobiota bacterium
CTCGGCCCAAACGCCATCTTACACCAACTTCATCCGTCAAATCCAGTTGCCATCAGGGGTTCAGTGGGACGCGACGGTGGCGGCATCAGGGTCTCAATTGTCCGCCTTGGAAATCAATCCAGGGGGGGCCAACTTCCAATTGTGGACCGTGAATTCCTCACCCTTGACGAATTATCTGTTAGATACCAAGTATGTCGGAACCTACGTGCCCCAGGCCACCGTCGTCATTCGTTCGGAGGACCCCTATCCCGCCATCCCCAGAACCCGTGCGGACCGCCCGTTTTATGTCGATTACACGATCGCCGGGCTGCTCAGCGGAGCCACCGATCCGGTTGGGTCGAAGAGCGCCACCCTCATGCACTATGTCCAATCCTATGGCGCGGGTGGCACGGGTGTGAACATTGATCGAACCCAGGCCACCTTGGTGACCCAGGCCACGCTCACCACCAACGGCGCGAACACCTTGACCTACACCGTCAACGCGGTGCCCGGATCGGTGCGGACGAAGGTTCGCGGCGAGGAGCGCTTCCCGGTGTTTTCCGTGGCGGACTACCAGGCCCCGGCGTCACAGCTTGCCTCGCAGTTCATCCAGATCTGGCCGGTGGCGGATGGCTCCATCACCGGGCTGACCCAAGGGATGCTCATTCAGTTCGCCGTCCCACAGCTCACCTTGACAGTCAACGACCTCTATCCCAATTCGACGACTTATGCGCAAGTCTATCAGGGAGAACCCCAACTGGGGGTTACCGGTGCGACTGTGCCGGGTTCCGCCGTGGTCATCAGTGACACTGTGCCGCAAAGCCGCGTGCTGACGGTGAAAAACTACGAAAACATCTTCACGGACGATGGCGTCTGGACCATGGAACTTCTCACGGTGACGCCCTTTGGCACCGACCGGCTCGCGTATGTGAGTTTCACCATCCAAAGAATCATCAGAGTGAACAGCACCCTCACCACCATTGAATGATTCAAGGAACCTGCTTCAGGTCGTCCAATTCCCGTTGCACTTCATTCTTGAAATTCTCATTGCGATAAACCAGAGAAAAGCGTATTTCTTTGGATTCCCGCAGCAAGTCCTCCACTTCGGTGAGTGCCAGGAGTAGAAACATACCCTTCACAGGTTCCCGATGATACGACACCGTCCGAGTCGCAAACTTGTCCTCCACAATCCGCTGTTGCTGGTTGGCGGTGAGGGCACCATGCTGGGCACCGAGTTGCTTGCGCAGGGCCTCGAAGCGTGCGGCCAGCGTGTCCGCAGAGACCTCGGCATCAAAAAAGTGCACCGTGAGTTCAAACAGCTTGCCGCCCAGAAAACGGCCCTCCACCGCCGCCGCCTGACTCTCCGGCAAGAGCCCCTGGCGCGCCTGAATCTTCAAAATCCGCAGCGCCGGTTGATCGCCGGGCAGGGCGATGGTCACATCCAACGCATGGCGGGTCGCCCAACCCAACAATTTTTCCGGGGAATCGCCCCAGCGCAGCCCGAACGGCGGCTCAATGATCGCTTGCGCCGCCGCCCCCCCGCTGCCGCCCAACAGCAGGACGGCTTGACAGATCAGGGCGCGGAGGAGTCCGGTCACGCCCGCACTCTGCCCGGTTCCCGGCCCCACCGCAAGAGCAGATCCCGCCACCGCGGATTTGTCCTCGTCGAGGCCACCCTCGCGCTGTCCCTTCTCACCCTCATCGGCTTGGTCATGCTCAAGCTCTCGCTCAATATCCTGAGCCCCCGCCAATGGGTATTGCAGCAGGTGCTCACCGATGCCTATGTCACCTATGAGCGGGCCTATGCCGAGCGCGTGTCATTTCAAACATTGACCTCCAGCAACTCTCCGTGGCCGCTCTATCCAACCATTAGCTCCTCCCAGGTGAACGTCGGCGCCCTGCCCGGCGGCACCCTGGTGACCGGCACGGTGAGGCGCACCCGCATGGCGGATTCTAACAATCTTCCGCTTGACAGTGGCAGCGGCACCACCACCACCAATCCGGCCAGCATGAAGGTGTGGAAGGTGCAAAGCGTGCTGACCTATAAGGTAGGGGATCGCACCTACGCCAAATCCCGCACCGTGATTCGTTCCCAATGAAGAGCTTCCCACGATCCGGACGCAAGGGGTTCACCCTCATCGAGTTGGCGCTGGCCATCATGATTGGGCTGGCGATTGCCGCCGTTTCCATGATCCTGTTCAACCAACAACTCGCCTTCCTCAAAATCTACAAGGCGCAGAGTTTTCTCACTGACGAGGCCCCGCTCATCAGCCTGCATGTGAGCAAACTGGTGGGCAAGGCCGAGCGCTTCCGCCTCCACAGCACGGTGGCCGACGCCCTCGCCGGCACCAACCCCCGCACCGCCTCCTCGCCCGTGCTGGTGCTCAATTTCCGCCAGCCTGATGGAGTCATCCGGGCGTCCATCCTGTCCTTCGAGGACCGCGGCAACGGCGCGGCCCTCTACTACTACATGGTGCCGCTGCCACCCGGCGTGCTGGGCACCCCGCAATGGTATATCTCCAAGGTGCCCACGAATGTGGCGTTTACGGTGGACCAGGGCATCCTCCGCATGACCCTGACGGGTCCCAACAGCGAGCTCATCACTTACTCGGGAGCCATGACCCAATGAACATCCCCCCCCGCCTCCGTCGCAGTTCCGGTTACACCGCCTTCCTGCTGGTGCTCTCTATCGGCTCCTTGCTGACGGTCCTCATGGTGTTTGCCTACCGCCACGCCACCGCCGCCCGTGCAGCCCAATCCACCGTGCAGTTGCAGGTGGATTATGGCGAAAAAGAGGAGGCCATCCTGCGCTCCATCGTCGCCATCGTCCCTAACCGGGCCATCCGCGCCATGCAGAGCCAATCCAATGCCAGCACCACTAACAGCAATCCCCTGCGCTGGGAGAATATCTTCACCGAAGCGCTGGATCTGGCCAATGCCCGCCAGTCCATTTCCACCCAATTGCTGACCTCGCTGGGCTCCTCGGACATGATCAAAGGCAACTCCGGCGATGCTTCCCTGACCAGCGTCAGCACCATCTTCAAGGCTCTTGGCACCGAAACCGGCTTTGCCTCCGTGGGCATCAACCGCTCCCTCGGCACCGGCTATCCGGTGCCGCTCACCTGCAACAATTCCACCGACTCCACCCGCGACAAGACCTGGCCAATCATTTCCAACACCAAGATTTACAGCACGCTGGCCCAAAGCGGCGTGAGTCTGCCGGTGGCCACCTATCCGAATTTCAACCTCATCACCTATCCTAACATCAATTTCGGCTACGCGCGTCCCGGCCAGGCCTTTGTGGCCAAGCGCAATTGGTGGGGCTTCTCCGTGGACCTCTCCGAACCGGATTCCGCGACCAGTAAAGCCGTGCTGTCACGGCGCAATCTCGTGTTGTCAATTTATGAAATCCCCTCCCAGTTGGCGATTTCCGCCTCCTCCTTCATGGAACTCGGCCAGCACGCCTCCGGCGGTGCCTGGCAGGACGTCACCATCTCCGGCGGCGTGTTCACCGGCCGGGCGACGGTGGATGGCTCCACCGCACTCTCGGCCCTCGCCACCCGCCACGGCACGTCCTTGTCCAGCAGCGCCACGGTCGGCGGCCAGAGCTTCACCGCCGACCCGTTCACACCGGGAGTACGCGAGGCCTATCAACTCACCCAGGGCGACTCTTTCTTCCCCGTCTCGCTGGCGTCCGAAAGCGGGCGCGCCGCCTTCATCCCGATCAACCGCGGCGTCGACTATTTCGACCGCCTCACCCATCCCGCTGAAACCAGCGTCTTGTCCACCACCACCTGGAACAATTACTCCATCGGCGCCTTGCAATGCGCCATGCGCCTGGACATCACCCAGGCGGCGAGCGCCACGGATAAAACCCCGACGGTCCTGCGCTTCTCCTATTTCAAGGCCGGCGTCCGCAACGACCTGACAATCCCGCTGACCGCCGGCGTAGCCACCGGCTCGCCGGTCGGTTACCTCTATGCTTGCGAGGAAAACTCAACCTATAACTTCGGCACCACCGTGGTCGATCTGGCATACGGCAAAAACGGCACCTATGCCTATCAAACTGGAATGACTGGATCCATCATCTTCAACAACGCCCGCTTCGGTGACCCCCTGGTGGGAACCGTCAAGAGCGGCTATTTCAAGCCGAGTTACCCCTTTGAAATCAAGTCCCTGCCCGCCGGCAA
>JBAXPF010000371.1:0-4159 GCA_037132955.1 Verrucomicrobiota bacterium
GGTCTGGTCACAACACCAATACCAAATGCCGATGACCGGATAACCTAACAAAATGGAATACCACGGCACGTTGGCCACCACCGTGTTGTCATTGGCGCCGTGGGCCATGTGCAGGAACGATTGGGTGGAAAGCCCGGGGCCACCCTCCTTGCCTAACAACGGATGCGGCTGCGTGTCCAGCAGATGATTGAGGGCATCCCAACCGCCGACGGCTTGATAGCCGATGACGGTGATGCAGACCGCGCCTATCAACAACAGGATTGTCTGCAAACTTTCCGTCCACACCACCGCGAGCAGGCCGCCGATGACGGTGTAGATGCCGGTGATGACGCCGAGCGCGATGATGAAAAACATCAGGGCGTTGAGGCCCAGAATTTTTTGTGTCTCTGGAATTTCAAAGATGAAACACAGCACCGCCGCCGCCGTGAACAGCGCCACGCCGATGTGCATCACGATCGCGGAAAGCAACGACACGAAGGAGAGCACATCCCGGCAGTTGCGGTTATACCGGCGTTCCAAATAGTCCGGCAGCGTGGACACCCGCGAGCGCAAATACAAGGGCGCGAAAAACAACGACAACAGAATCAGGGTGAATCCCGCCATCCATTCGAAGTTGCCATAAAGCAAGCCCGAGGTGTAGGCCGATTGTGCCAGACTCACCAGATGCACCGTCGAAATATTGGCCGCAAACATGGCCAGACCGATGACCGGCCACTTCAGCGAGTTGTCGGCCAGAAAGTAATGACCGCCTTCCGTGCCACGGCTGCGCATGAAGCCCGCGGCCACGCCGATGCCGACCACGCCGATCATGTAAGCGGCGATGATGCCCCAATCCAAACTTGTCATACTGGTGGTCATGGGTTCACCGCAGGGGTGCGGGTTTCATCGAGCAACACGACATTGGAGATGGTGCGCACCGCCTTGTGATCGGCGAAGCTCCACACCGCCCGTTTGTCCGGGGTGACCTCGACCAAATGCGGCGACTTGCCGAACTGGCCGTGGCCGAGCCAGTTGCAAATCAGGGTGTTGCCATTGGGGAGGCGCTGGATTCCGGTGGGAAACTTCAAGCTGTGGCCAGCCACTTCGTCGCCCTGCACCTGCCAGACGGTAAGACCCTGCGGGTCCACCTCGAAAACACGTGAGCCACCCGGCGCGTCGCCGCATGAGATGACGGTGTTGCCATTGGCCAGGCGGATGACGCTGTGCGGGCCACCCGCCGCGGGGATCTCCCGCAGCACCTTGCCCGTCGCGTCGTATTCCCTTACCACCTTGTCGGCGAAATGCGCGACGAGGAAATGGCCGTTTTCTAACACCCTGGCGCAGCGCATGTAGGCGTGGCCGCCGTCCTTGCCCTCGGGCAACAGGCGCACTTCGCGCACGATCCCGCCCTTGGGGTCGAGGATGAGGAGGCTCCCTGAACCGCATTCCCCGACGAAGGTGTTGCCATCCGGCAGGCGCTGGCAGGTGTAGATTTCGCTCTTGGATTGATAGTCAAAGACGATTTCCTTGGTCCGTGTGACCTCGCGCGCGCCATGGCCGGTGTTGAAGAGGAGGTTGCCGTTAGGCAACACCGCGAGGTCGTTGGCATTCTGGGCCGGATACTCCCATTCGATCTTACCCTCCTTGGAAATAATGAAAACCTTGCCCTGCACATAATCGGTACAGGCAAAGGCATGGCCCGGGGGGGGCGGCACGGCGTCAGGAGCGGCGGCCAAGGCTGACGGATATGCCAGACCGGCAGCCAGCAGGGCAAGGAACAACAACGAGGGGAATTGCATCGCCCCGTTACGGGGTGATGAGCATCAGCCTTTCAGATCGCCCCTCCTTGATTTTTGTCAGGGAGCCCCCGATCCCCATCCGGTCAAAAAAATATTGGAAAGTTTTGAAAAAACTGACACGTAGAGGCCAACATCATGGACTTACTGCCACGACGGCGGTGGGCTGTGCCCAGTGAAACACCAAAACAAATTGTGATTATGACGACGAAATCGAAGACCCTCTGGCTGCTTCTGGCCGCCTCTGCAGCGACCCAAGCGGCCCCCATGGCGACCGTTACCGTGGGCAAACCCGGCAACGCGGCTGACTCCACCGGTTACGGTGCCGTCGCCTACGAATACAAAATCGGCAAATACGAAGTGACCAACGAACAGTATTGCGCCTTCCTCAACGGCGTGGCCAAGAGCGACTCCTATGAACTCTATGACGGCCGGATGGGCGACCAATACGGTGGCATCCTCCGCAGCGGCGAGTCCGGTTCCTTCACCTACAGTGCGAAGGACGGCATGGGTAACAAGCCGGTGAACTATGTCAACTTTGATGCCTGCGTGCGCTTTTGCAACTGGCTGACCAATGGCGGTGGCAGCGGCGACACGGAAAAGGGCAGCTACACGATCAAGTGGGGTCAGGTGACCCCTCCGAATCATGCCACCCTTGCGGCGGATAAAGCGGTGAAATGGGCGATCCCGAGCGAAAACGAATGGTATAAGGCTGCTTATTTCGACGCGGAAAAGCCGGGTGGCCCGGGCTATTGGTCGTATGCCATCAAGGGCGGCAGCGCTCCTGAGTGCAATATCAACAGCGATACCCCCTCCGACGTCGGCTCCTTTAAGTCGGCGGCCAGCCCCAGCGGCACCTTCGACCAGAACGGCAACGTTTGGGAATACAACGAAAACATGACGGACGGCAAGGTGGGTCTGCGCGGCGGTTCCTTCTTCATGCATGATAATGACTCCTATCTGCTGTCCTCCACCCGTTACGACGTATACGGTGCCAAATGGCCGAACTACGGCTTCCGCGTGGTGGCCCTCGGCGGTGGCACGGCGGCTCCTGCCCCGGCACCCAAGAAATAATCACGGGCGCCGCAATGGCGCTAACGGATAACTCCAGTCAGCCCTCGCCATCCGGAATTTTTTCCGACCTGCGGGGGCTGATTTTTTTGTGATCATGACGCAAACAACACCTTGCCGGCGCGATCCTCGGCGGTGAGCCGGGCCAGCGCCGTGGGAAAGGCTTCGAGTGGGTGGGTGGAATCGATCGGTTGTGCCAGCGTGCCCGCTGCCACCCGTGCGGCAAGATCGGCATACACGCCTCGCACTTCCGCATCCGGGGCGTTTTCGATCCAGCGTGTCACCCACAGGCCGCGCAGTTGGATGTCGCGGAAAATGAGCAGCCCGTTAGGAATAGTTAGAGGACGCTTGGCCATCGCGCCAAACGTGATGTGCACGCCGCCTTCGCGCAGCAGGTTCATCAGGCGCAAGGCGCTGTCGCCTCCCACCGCGTTGAATGCCAGCGCCGCGCTCGCTCCGCCGAGCGCCGCCTTGGCCGCCACCAGCCCGGCCTCATCATCCACCAAAACCACATCGCCGCCAAGGTGGCGGAGTTCGTCCGCCAATTCCGCTCGTCGCACCAGAGAGAGCGTGCGGATCCCCAGGTCGCGGGCGAGCTGGATCACACAGCGGCCGACCGCCGAGTTGCCCGCATTCTGCACGATCCAATCGCCCTGTTGCGGCTTGCCGAAGCCATGCAGCAGGCGCCAGGCAGTGGCGGGATTGACCTTGAGCATCGCCGCCTGCAACGGATCGATCGCGGGCGGCAATTTGAACAACGCGTCCGCCGCCACCACCGTATGCGTCGCCCAAGTGGCTGCGCGGCGCAGGAAGATCACCCGGTCGCCCAGTTGGTAATCCGCCGCGCCACTCGCCTCCACCACGCCACAGCCTTCCACGCCGGGCGCTGCCGGCAATTCCGGTTTCACCCCATAGGTGCCTTCAATGAAATTCAGATCGGCGGGATTGACCGGCGCGGCCAATATTCTAACAAGCACCTGACCCGCGCCGGGCGAGGGTGGGCTGAACGCTTGCAGCTGGAGTTTTGCCACAGGTGCGCCGGTTTCGTGGATAACCAAGCGCTGCCCGGAGGGGTTTGAATGAGGATGATCCATGGCCGGAGGTTGCCATTGCCAGCGATCCATTCCAAGTGCGGAATTACGGGTGCTGGCAATCGGCTTGAGTTTGGGCGGCTATGGCCCCAGCCTTGGTCGTTCGCGTGACTGACTCCCCAACAAAAACATCCCCATGACTTTTTCATCCGTCAATGAAGCCATTGGCCGCCAGCGGTGGACCATTTGTGCGTTGGTGTTTGCCGCCACGACGATCAATTA
>JBAXPF010000372.1:0-4154 GCA_037132955.1 Verrucomicrobiota bacterium
GGGATGAGCGATGGAATCAACAAGGGATTTGGCCGCGCCCAAGGGAAATGGGTGATGTGGCTTAACGCCGATGACCGTCTCAAACCGGGAGCCCTGAGGGCGGTCATGGATTCAGCCGGCAGACTGCCAAGCGCGGATGTGATCTATGGGGCGTGGGATTTTATCGATGTGGAGGGAAAGTTTCTGCGGCGGATGGGGATGTTTCCGTTCCGCAAACGCATGCTTATCCAGCACGGATGCTACATTGGCTCCACCTCATGCTTTTACCGCCGTGAGTCCACCATCGACCAGGGATTCCTGCTCGACATCGATTTCAAGTATTGCATGGACGGCGAGTATTACGCCCGGTTGGCTACGGCTGGCAAATGCTTTGCCTACGTGCCCACGGTGCTGGCGGATTTTCGTCTGCATGAGCAGAGTGCCAGCCAAGCCAATCTGAACGAGCGTGACATCGGCGGCTTGTTGCGCATGCAGCGCCAGCTGGCTGAGGTCCGGGCGATTCGCCGCGCCTACGGCTGGAATTTCGGATCCAGGCGTGAATTGGTCGATATTGCTGACGGCGTGCTCGCCCTCGTATTTCGGTTGGAACGCGGCTTGCTCAGGATGCTGCATGCCCACCGCCTGCGCGAACCCGAGGTTTGAGGGCGCATTTCGTGAGTGATCATTCGATTCTGACTGTCTCTTGACAAAATGTCCCCATCTCCACTGGCAGCCGACCAGGCTCCCCTCGGTTATATTCAATCCATGACCTGATTCCTTATGCAAGATATACTAAACAAAGCTGAATGCCGCCGCATTTTTGATGAATTATACGCGGGGATTTTCAAAGGGGGATTCCAGGACGAAACCATGCCATTGGATTTTGACAGGATCTTCTATTATCTCGAAGTACTCGCCGGGGCCGGGCTTCTTCATCGGGGAGTCAGGTTATTGGATCTGGCCGGCGGGCTTTCAATTTTTTCCCCGCTGTTGACAAAATATGGCGTCAAGGTCACCATTGTTGACGACTTCGGCGGTGGGGGGGGGGTGCGGTATGACGCACGGGAGGAGGATTTGAAAATTCTTAAGATTTTCCGTGAAGAGCTTGGGATAGATATCATTGAAATGAATTTTCTGGAGCAGGAGATGGCGCTAAGCTCTGAGAGTTTCGACGTGGTCACCTGTTTCCACAGCCTCGAACACTGGCATCATTCACCAAAATTTCTTTTTGGCGAACTTTCCCGCGTGCTAAGAGCTGAAGGCTATCTGTTTCTGGCGACTCCGAATGCGGTCAATATCCGCAAAAGGGTTTTTGTTTTGTTCGGCAAGAGCAATTTCCCAAGGCTTGAGGATTGGTATGACGAACCGGTCTATCGTGGTCATGTGCGCGAGCCTATTCTGGTGGATCTTTGTCGCCTCCTTGAATGGAATGACTATCGTGTGATTTCGACTAGCGGCAGAAACTTCATCGGAAGAAGGAGCAAGGTCATGTCGTTCCTTCCTGCATCATGCCTGCGCTGGATTGCCGTCGGGATGGATTACGTCCTGCGCTTTTTTCCGACGCTTTGCTCAGATATCCATGTGTTAGGCCAAAAGCTGGGCGAGACGCCGCAAGGCGTGGTTCGGAGAAATTGATAGCCATATTGCAGTGGGAATCGCTGGTGACGGTTTTTCAAGGGACGAGCCAAGGAAACGCGATGAGGAATTATTTGATCGTTGGAGCGGGATTTAGTGGCGCTGTTTTGGCGCGGGCTTTGGCGGAGCATGGGCGAGCACGCGTCTTGGTGATCGATGCTCGTGAGCATATCGGGGGGACTTGCCACACCGCACGGGATGAGGCGACGGGGGTGATGGTGCACCAATACGGGCCACATATTTTCCACACAAACCGGCAGGATGTATGGGACTATGTGAACGGTTTTGGGGAGTTCCGCCCATACATCAACCGAGTGAAGGCATCAATCGACAAGGGTATATTTTCGCTGCCTGTCAATCTTCACACAATCAACCAGTTTTTCGGGAAGAATCTGTCGCCTGCCGGAGCACGTGCCTTCATCGCATCGCTGGGTGACTCATCCATCGGCGAGTCGGCAAACTTTGAGGAGCAGGCGCTCAAGTTGATCGGTCGCGAATTATATGACGCATTTTTCTATGGCTATTCAAAAAAGCAATGGGGATGTGAACCGCGAGAACTTCCAGCGTCGATTCTCAAACGCTTGCCGATACGCTTCAACTACAACGACAATTATTACGATAGTGTGTTTCAGGGCATTCCTATGGATGGATATTCTGCGGTGATATCCCGCATTCTCGCCCATCCCGGGATTGAAGTGAAAACTGGGTTGGCATTTGACCGGTCCATGCGTGGCGAATTCGACCATGTTTTTTACACGGGAGCCATCGACGCATATTACGGATACTCGCTGGGCCGTTTGTCCTACCGCACGGTTTTTTGGGATCGCGTGGAAGGAGGAGATGACATGCAGGGGACGGCGGTCATCAATTACCCAGGAATCGATATACGCCACACCCGTGTTCTAGAACACAAGCACTTCACACCATGGGAATCCCACGATCACTCGGTCTCTTTCATCGAGTATAGCAAGGAGACCGAGGCCACCGATGTTCCACACTACCCCAAGCGCCTGCCAGACGATAGGCTGCTCTTGAACGATTACGCGGCCATGGCGCGGGAAGATCACGGGGTGTCATTCCTAGGGCGCCTGGCTACCTACCGCTACCTGGATATGGATCAAGTGATTGCCGAAGCCCTCGATTTCTCCGGGCGCGTTCTTGTGCACGGTGCAGCGTCCGCAGGAGTCCGCTTTAGTTGCGATCCGGCGGAGACTGACTAACCTATTGTTTGCTTGCCAAGTGGAATATGGAGACGACCGGCATGAACCGCGGGGATTTACGGATTTGCATGGTTGCCTATGCGTGCAATCCCTGTGGCGATGGGGAACATTGGTTGGGTTGGGGCTGGGCTGTGGTTGCTGAGCGGTTGGGCCGGGTGTGGCTGGTAACGCCGCCAAAACATGAGATGGAGATACGTGCAGCGGTCGGCCATCTTGATATTGTTCCGGTGTTTGTGGCATTGCCAGGGTGGCTTGTTACGATCTCTGAACAGATGGGCCTCGTGGGTGCATGGCTCCGGAAACTGGTATGGAATGAGAAAGCCCGGAGAGTCATCCGGCGACTCAATTCCGAAGTGCGGTTCGGAATCATTCATCAGACGACATTCCATAGCTTCCGGGTGCCGTTTTCAGGCCGGGGATTGGGAGTGCCATCGGTATGGGGACCGATTGCGGGTGGCGAGTCGGTTCCGCCCGGATTCGGTCATTACCTGGGTAAAGCCGCCAAGGGTGAAGCTTGCAGGCGCTGGCTCAATCGGATCACCCTGATGCTTCCTTGGATCAGGCAAAGTTTCAATGAGTGCTCGGTGATACTTGTGTCGAACCGGACGACACGGGATTTCTTTCCGTCGCGCTATCGCTCCAAATGTCAGGTATTGCTGCCGAATAGTGTGAGAGACGAAGATCTGCTGCCACTGAGTGAAGAGCCTAGATCCACAAATCCCGCGGTGATTTTGTATGTGGGAAGTTGCGTTGAACGGCGTGGCCTTCGCTTGTTATTTGAGGCGATGACGAAACTCGACTCCTCACGAGTCAGACTTGTGGTGGTGGGCGCGGGGCCGGCGCTTGCTGGCTGGAAAGGGCGGGCGGAGGAGTTGGAGTTGGGCGAGCGCGTCAGCTTTCTCGGGATGATCCCGCCGTCCGAGGTGAGGCTTTGGTATGACCGGGCAACGGTATTTGTATTCCCTTCGCTGCGCGATGGCGGAGGGAGCGGTTTGATGGAGGCGATGACGAGGGGGGTGCCATTGGTTTGTTTGGATTGGGGAGGACCTGCGGAAATGGTGGACGAGAGCTGCGGAATTCGCGTCCAGGTGGGTTCTCCGGAAGCCACTGTGGCCGGGTTGCGCCAAGCAATTCTTGATCTCACAACCGATAGCGACCATGCCCGCAAGTTGGGTCTGGCGGCACGAAGCCGGGCGGCTTCGCAATTCACCTGGGCGGGAAAGGAGAAGCATCTCGCAGAAATCTATTTGCAGATTACGCCGCCGGGATCGGTGTGGAAAACTCTCATGCCGGCAGGGTCCAGAGTTCCCGCAGGCGGGC
>JBAXPF010000373.1:0-4150 GCA_037132955.1 Verrucomicrobiota bacterium
CCTGCCCATCTTCGCCCTCGCGAGGACTGACTGCCGGAGGGGGGCGGTGCTGCCTCCTCCCACGCCCTCAAGCTTCGGTGTCCGCTGTCGTTTGATCCGGTGCGTGTGCTTGCCGGGGTACTCTCTCGCTGGCCATGGGTCGTTGTGGGGTTGTTGGCTGGCGCCACCCTTGGTGCCCTGCTGGTCATCCGCATCACCCATCCGTCGTATTCCCTTTCGGTCTCCCTGATCAAACGCAGGGTGCCGCAGACCGTGCAAACCTCGGAATCCGGCCATGCCTATCGGCCGGTGGACCTCAATGACGCCACTTTGCTGGCCACCCTGCTGGCCACCGAAGCGCTCGATGCGGCCCTCAAGCGCGCCCACAACGGCATCGACCCCAACCTCATCAACACCTTCGTCGAGGCCAAACAACTCACCGGCACCGACATTTTCTATATCACCTACAACTCGCCCGTCAGCGCGGAGGATGCGGTGGCCTTCACCACCATCTGGGCCGAGGAAATCAACGCCTATACCCAGCGTCTCCAACAAACCGAAGCCCACGAAGTGCGCCTCATCCTGCAAAAGGAAGTCACCGACCTCGAACAACAACTCGACGCCACCAACCTCGCCATCCTCAATTTTTCCAAGGCCAAGGACTACCTCGGTGGGGAGGCTCAAGTCACCGCCGCCCTCTCGAAACTCTCGCTGGTTGAACTCCAGCTCGAAACCGCCCGCATCACAGCCTCCGCCAAAGAGCAACAACTTAAAATCTACACCACCCAAATCCAACGCCAGAGCCCGATCGAATCGCAGCTCAAGACCGTCAAGGATGAACTGGCCAACTTGCGCGCCACTTATACCGACGCCAATCCACTGGTCCAAGCCAAACAGCAAAGCATCGACTACCTCAACGGTCAAATCGCAGAAAGCGCCGCCAAAGGTCAGTTAGACTTCGATGCCTACACCGGAACCCTGCTCGGCAATCAACTTTACCTCTCCATTCTCACCCTGCGCAACGAACTGCTGGAAGCCACCAGCCAAATCCAATCGCTGGAAAAACTCTACCAAACCACGGCCACCCGGCTTGCCGAGTTTCCCGCCATCATCAACGCCTACGACGCGCTGCATAAAAAACGCGACTCCATCACCGTGGGGCTGTCCCTGATGAGCAACCGCCTCAAGGAGGCGGAAATTTTTGCGTCGGCCGCGCCCGGCTATTGGCAAGTGTTCCAAACGCCGGACACGCGCCGGATTCTCCCATCCTCCCTGATCAAGAAACCCGTCATTCTCGGCATCGCCAGCGGGTTCCTCGGCATGGGCATCGCCACCCTGCTCACCTTGCTGCTGACTCATCGCTCGTCGCGACGGTCCGTCCTGGAATGTTGCGCCGCCACACACGCCTCCCTTGTGGCCTGCATTCCGACCACCAGCGAGACGGACACCCGCGCCGCCATCGAGCACTTCTGGATCACGCAACTGGCACCCCGCCTCAACACGCCATGCTCGATCTTATGGTGGACGCCCGCCCTCGAGCCAGCCGATGAACGCCGCTTCTGGTCAATGCTGGCAAGTGCCGCGTGGAATGACACCGGGAAACCCATTCGCATCCACGACCTCACTCCTGACGCGCTCTGGAGTGAGGTCACTTGCCCCGACTCTCTGAAGTGGCTTGCGGCTCCGCCACACACGACCCACGCCACCGCCCTGGCACCCGCCCCTCACACGGCCACCCTGCACCGGGCCGCCGCCCTGCCCCACAGCGAAGCTCGCGAGCAGCTCATGCTGATCGATTATTGGATGGTCGTGCTGGCCGGTAACAAGGACTCGCTGCGTCAGGCGTGCCAATGGCGCCTGCTGAGCGCGGCTTATCTGCCGCCATGTGACGGCACCATTGCTTGGACCGCCGCCCCGGCCGGGCGCATCCGTGCAGTCGCGGATGTCATCTCGCTCTATCTTGCCAGACGCTTCTCCTAGATTTTTCCCGCAATGCACCGTAGTTTGTCCATTCTCTTGCTTCATGCCTGCGCCCTGGCGCTGCTCCATGGCCAAGAGCCCACCCCGGCGGCACCCAAGAAGTCGGCACCTGCTGTCGGCGTGCCCGGCAATCGGGCCGCCAGCGCTCCTGCCTCGTGGCGCAAACGCTACGAACTGGGGCCCGGCGACGTGGTCAACTTTGCGCTGTTCGGTCGCCCGGATCTCAACCGGCAGGCCTTCCGTATCGCCCCGGACGGCACTGTCAGCTATCTCCAAGCCCAAAACATCCAGATTGCGGGCCTCACTCTTGATGAGGCCCGCCAAGCCATTGAAAAAGCGCTGGCGGCCCACTTCCGCGCCCCCCGCGTCATCATCACGCCCCAGGAAATCGGCTCCAAACGCTTTACCATTCTCGGCAAAGTGGCCCATAAGGGCGTGGTCACCCTCGAACGCCCCATCACCTTGGTCGAAGCCATCGCCAATGCCGGCGGGCTCGAAACCGGGCTCTTTGACTATAAGATCATCGAGCTTGCCGACCTGGATCATTCGTTCATCTCGCGCGGCGGCCAACGCCTCCCGGTGGACTTCCGCCGGCTCCTCCACGAAGGCGAGATGAAATTCAACCTGGAAATCGAGCCTAACGATTTCATCTATATCGCATCTAACATCACCAATGATTATTATGTCATCGGGGCGGTCGCCTCACCGGGCACGCAAGGTCTCACCGAGGATGCCTCGGTGGTTGCCGCGATTTCGCGCCGCGGCGGCTTGACCGAGCAGGCTTGGACGGATCGAGTGCTGGTGATTCGCGGCAGTTTTGAGAAACCCCAAACCTTCATCATCAATGTGAAAAAGGTGCTCGCGGGCAAAGACAAGGATTTCAAACTGGAGCCCAAAGACATCGTTTACATCGCCGACCGGCCGTGGTCAGTGGCGGAGGATATTCTCAAGGCCGCCCTCTCGGCCTTTACTTCCAGCGCCGCCACCAGTTGGGTCAATCGGCATGCGCCACACCTCATCACCCCACCCTGATGTCCGGACTCCCTCTCTTGCGTGGCGCGGTTATAATTTTGGGCCTGCTCGGCTTGGCCTGCCAACAGAGCATTCCTAAATCCAGCTTTGACGCACGCAAGGTCGACCAAACCGTTGCCAACCTCACCTTCACCAACGTCAAAATCAAACGCACCTTGGATCCCAAACTTCTGCGGGCTCCCACCGAAACCTATATTCTGGGCCCCGGGGATGTTCTGGAAATCGAGATTGCAGAGGTGCCCGGCACCCTGGCCAGCACCTTCGTGATGCCTGATGGCATGGTCTACTATAACCTTGCCGGCGGGGTGCGGGCGGAAGGCTTGAGTCAGGAGGCCTTTGGTAAGCAACTCACTGCCGCCCTCAAGCGCGATTACACCAACCCGCTGGTCAATGTGAGCCTCGTCGAAGTCCGTTCCCGCCGCTACTGGATCCTCGGCCAGCTCCTTCATCCGGGCATTTTTCCACTGCGCCAGCCCACCACCCTGTTGGAAGCCGTGGCCCAGGCGGGCGGTCTTGCCATGTCAGGCCTGTCCGGCACCTCGGTGGAAATCGCCGATCTGGCCAGCAGCGTGGTCATCCGCGACGGCGACGTGCTGCCGGTGGATTTTGAAAAACTCATCAAAGGCGGCGATACTTCCCAAAACATCTACCTCAGCCACAACGATTTCATTTATTTGCCGTCATCAAGTTCCTCCAGCGTGTTGCTGTTAGGCGCCGTCACCGTGCCGCAAGCGGTGCGCTATAAGGAAGCCCTTACCTTGGTGGACTGTCTCGCCCAAGGCAAAGGTCCCACCAGAGACGCCTACCTCGACCAAATCGTGGTGGTGCGCGGCACCCTCAAAAACCCCAGCGCGGCCGTCGTTAATCTCAAGGCCATCCTCACCGGCCAGGCCACCAATGTGCTGCTGCAACCCGGCGACATCGTCTGGATTCCACGGCGGCCGCTGGGGTTGCTCGAAGCCACCGTCGAACTCGTCTTCAAAGACGCCGCCCGCGGCTACGCGGCGAGCGAAGGGGCCCGCCTTGGCGGCAGCACGCAAACGCCCGCCGTCCCTATCCCTGTCAGTCCACCCTAGGGTCCTTGAAGGTCGAAAGCGTGTGCGGTTATCCCACCGTCCTGACCGTCAACTGGCGGGCGCTGAACAGGCTGGCTTGGGCG
>JBAXPF010000374.1:0-4087 GCA_037132955.1 Verrucomicrobiota bacterium
CCCGCGCAACATCCTGGCCTACCAGTCCCCGAACGATCTCCTTGACCACCTAAGGGCGCCGTGCGCACTCTCCCCCAGGCGGCTTCGCGGAACTGCGAGATTCCACTCCAGGACTCGCTCCGCTCGCCCTTCCGTTCCATCTCGCAGTTCCGCGAAGGATTAACTAAACCATACACCACACCAGACGTAATCACCCCGTCTCTAGATATTCGCTAACAGTTTGAATCCGCCAGAGGTAGAACTGGTCGAGTTTCGCGGGATGTGGCCGTATGGCTGCAACTGAGCGCCCTATTGAACATTCTTCTCCCAAATTGATCTTGCCGCATGTGGCGCCAACCACGCACAGTAAAACATCCGATTGATGAGCCATTCTTAGTGGGTTTGTCGTCCACTCCCTTACTACAGGACGGAGTTGCCCGAACTCGCCGACTTTTACAAACGGAGTTCCACGACCATCAAAGTTACAGTCCTTGCTAGACGGAGCTTGGCCCATTATCAAGTCCACTACCCCTCCAAGTTCCGTAGTCTTTATGAACTCCTTCACAGCAGCTTCCCTTCGGCGGGAATCAGGAACCACCTGATGGTTTCCAGAACCTCCGCTCTCGCGGGTCGGTATGTTAGATTGCTTGGTGGCTGAGGATTTATTCATCGTCGGCCCTTCCGATTTTTTTGGTGCGGGCCGGCGGCAGGTAGTTTTCGCCGGTGACGACGTTTTTGCCGGTTTTGGATTCGAGTTCCAGGCGGGCGCGTTTGGCGATTTTGCCGCCGGTTTTGGCGGCGGTTTGGTTTTCGGCCAGGCCGGTGGCGGTGGTGGTTTCGGCGATCTGGCGGGTCGAGAGTTCGGCGAGGGCGGTGAAGATGAGTTCGGCCTCGCTCATGTGGTCGCGGAGGTTCTGGGACTTGAGATGCTTCAATTCCTTGTGGGCTTTGACGCTGACCCCGCTCCACTCCTGATGAATGATGTTGGTGAGGATGGCGAATTCCTCACCCTTCTTGACCTCATGGTCGGCCCAGTAGTCGGTGAGTTTATTGCGGGTTTCCTGCCCGGTCATGCGTTGCTGGATCCACTTGTCGCTGCGACCGTGCTTCTGCCAGGTGGATCGTGCGCGTTCAAGGGCCAGGGCGGGGTCGGACATTTCCTGCATCCGCTCGTAGCCGACTTTGGCGAGCCAGAGCTTGATCGGTTCGGCCTTGGGACTGGGCACGCTTTGGACAAGGCGCAGCAGGGTCTCGGCGGTGGCGACGTCCGTGAGGTATTTCTTGCCGTCGGCGGCGGGCAATTTCAGTCGGTTACAATTTGTAACCGACTGACTCCCTTCCTTGGTGAGACGGTTTTTAAGGACCTTCCAGTAGTTGCGGGCGGCTTGGTAGTCGGGCTGCTGGGTGAGCACCTGGATGATGTCCACGACGGAGAAGAACCAGGTCTCGGTCGTTTCATCGTAGGCGCGGCGGATCTCGCGTTCCTCGAAGATGGCTGGGATGATTTTCATGGTTGCAACGGTCGTTCTGACTACAGGAGCGCCCGGATTCCTGCCAGCACCTTCGCGCTCTCGGCGTCCAGCGCGGCGATTTCCTTCATGATCGCCGCCGGGCTGCGGTGGGTGATTTCCTCGCCACCGTCGGGATTTTTCACCGAGAGGTCAAAAGTGGTTTTGTCGATGTCCGCCACTTTGAGACTCCAGCTCTTGGGCGATGTGGCGAAGGTCTTTTGCAACTTGATGAACTCGGCGAGGTCGGCGTCGTTGAGCGGGTTGGTTTTGCCCATGTTGCGGCCGGGATCGAGTTGGTAGAACCAGACCTTCCGGGTCGGTGCGCCCTTGTCGAAGAACAGGACCACGGTTTTCACGCCCGCGCCGAGGAACGTGCCGCCGGGGCAGTCGAGCACGGTGTGAAGGTTGCAGCTTTCCAGCAGGAGCTTTCTCAGGCTCACCGACGCGTTGTCGGTGTTGGAGAGGAACGTGTTTTTGATGACGATGCCGCCGCGGCCGCCAGCTTTGAGAATCTTGATGAAGTGCTGGAGGAAGAGGAAGGCGGTCTCGCCGGTGCGGATCGGGAAATTCTGTTGGACTTCCGGGCGCTCCTTGCCGCCAAAGGGCGGATTGGCCATGACGATGTCGTAGCGGTCCTTTTCCTGGATGTCGGCTAGGTTTTCGGTAAGCGTGTTGGTGTGGACGATGTTAGGGGCCTCGATGCCATGAAGGATCATGTTCATGATCCCGATGACGTAGGCCAGCGACTTCTTCTCCTTGCCGTAAAAGGTCTTGGTCTGGAGCGTCTTGAGGTCCTTGGTGGTCAGCTTGGCACTGGCTTTAAGGTAATCGAAGGACTCGCAGTGGAACCCGGCGGATCCGCAGGCGCCGTCATAAATGGATTCGCCGATGGTGGGTTTTACCACCTGGATGATGGCGCGGATGAGCGGGCGCGGCGTGTAGTATTCGCCGCCGTTGCGCCCGGCGTTGCCCATGTTCTTGATCTTGGCTTCGTAGAGGTGGGACAATTCGTGCTTTGCCTTCTGCGAGCCGAACTGCAATTCGTCCACATGGTCGATGATCTCGCGCAGGTTGTAGCCGCTCTGAACCTTGTTGCGGATCTCGCCAAAAATCTCACCGATCTTGTATTCGATGGTGTTCGGGCCGCTGGCCCGCTGCTTGAAGCCATGCAGGTAAGGAAAGAGCTTCAGGTTGACGAAGTCCCGCAGGTCGTCGCCGGTTTGCGCCTTGTTGTGGTCGATCTCACCGCCCCGGGTCTTGGGGGCCGCCCATTTCGCCCAGCGGTAGGCGGGATCAAGGATGAACGAGTATTTTTTCCCCTCCAGCTCCGCCTCGGTCGCCTTGTCGTGTTCCAGGGAATCGAGGTATTTGAGGAACAGCAGCCAGGAACTCTGCTCGGTGTAATCCAGCTCGCTGGTGCAACCGGCGTCTTTCCAAAGAACGTCATCGATGTTTTTGAAGGCTTGTTCGAACATGCGGGGTGATGTGAGCGGGCTGGGAGAGGGAACGCGGGATTGTAGTCCGGGGGTCAGCTGATGACCGCTGACCGTCCGAATGGCAGCCCCGATGCAGCCGCATTCCATCCTAACCGCATCGGCGTGGGGAGGCGGATCTTGCTGGGTGGGCGGATTCATTTCCAGACATTGCTAGCACTCCGCCTCACCCGGCCATACGGCAGAATGCCTCGGCATCCTCCCACATCTCGAAGATCCGGGGGATGACTTTTGGCCACGACTCGTTGGCTTCCAGAGCCTTAAGGCGCGGGCGGATGGCCTCCAGGTAGTCGGCGAAGGCGGTCCGGCGCAGCAGCTTCATCGGCTCGCCGCCGGCGTAGGCGGGCAGGAGGCGCTCCATGTCGAGCACGTAGGGGGCCTGCGCGCTGGCCGGCATCCTGGCGATGGCGGCGACCACCGAGCCGAAAACCGCCTCGCTGCAACCGCTCTCCAGCCGTCCCAACCAGAAGTCGATGATCCCCTCGCTCACAAATCCCGAGGATGCTTGCGTCATTTCGAGCTGGGCTTCTTCGGACAATTGGTCCCAGACGTCCTCCAGCAGCGGCATGATCCGCTTGTCGCCCAGCAGCAGCACGCCGCCCAAGGCCGCTCCCTGACCGACGGCACCCCGGTCGTGGCGCACCAGCGTGTGGATCACGAACCTCGGTCCGGCCAGTTCGTCCCCATCCGTGGGCTCAAAGAGGACCGACAGGCTGAGCGCGGCAGACGAGCGGATGCCGGGGTCGTTGTCACAGGCGAGGAACATCATGAGCCCCATGTGGCCCAGCCCGGCGTTCTGTTCGATCAGCCCGCTGAACTCGGTCAGCAGCGCAGCGCGTTCTTCAGGATCCAGCCGGCCCATGGCGTAGCGGTAGAGCGCGAACAAGCCGGCGATCCGTGCGCTGTCCTGGGTCGCGCCATACTCAATGAACTTCACGGCGATGACCTGTTTGAGCTCGTCGTCGTCCAGATTGTCCCAAGCTTGCGCGTCATCTCCGAGGCCAGAGAGGTGGTCACAATCGTCCATTTCGGGTTTCGGTTTTCTGAAGCGGTTGAAAAAGCCCATGGGGGATTGGTGTTGGGGGTGAGCAAGTGGATGTGAGT
>JBAXPF010000375.1:0-4081 GCA_037132955.1 Verrucomicrobiota bacterium
TTGCGTTTGCTCACGCGGAGGTAGGCGCAGGCGTCTTTTTCGGTGAGTAACGGGTCGGTGGTTAGGCCGGTGCGCGGCGAATCAGTTGGCGTGTCCATGCCGGTGTTGGCCATGTCAACCACCGCCTAACATAACGGGTGGTGACAAGTGGTGACAACCAGTTAGCCACCGCGGTTCCAGTTGGCCAAAATGGTGCATAATACTGATGGCCAATAGCGGCCAATTACGGCAAATAAAAGCTGTAACATGCTTATTATGAAGGAATTACGACTCACTACGAATCAGAAGGTTGGGGATTCGAGTTCCTCCGGGTGTACCATCTGCCAACCCATTCATTCCCAATGGGTTACGGATGCGAAACCGGCAAAAGTTGACAGCATTTCCAGTGCCATGAATGGCAGTGGTGACAAAATGGTGACAACTCGGGAGCCTGACCTTCTGAGCGCTCAGAAATCAAAGGCCCAACAAAAAGGCCACAGGGGCAAGCCCGCAGCCCTCGTGAAATTCGGCTCGGCAGCGGTGCCGGTGTATCGGATCACCTCCGGCAAGCGGGTCCGCTTCACCATTTCCTACCACCGCGACGGCAAACGGCTGCGGCAGGTTTTCCCCTCGTTCGATGCCGCCAAAAAGGAGGCCCAGCTCGTGGCGCAGCGAATCCAGTCGGGCAGCCACAACCTGCACCGGAGACATCTGGACGAGAGCCAGCGAGCAATGGCGGCAGCAAGAATCGCGAATCTGCACAAGGGGGCAAATCAGCATGCATCAATTGATGCACCCTACACCCAGCCCGCAGCAGCAGAGATGCTCAACGTAGCGGCGGCCTCTATTCCTGACACAGGTTTATTTCATGACGCACTCGCTGCGGTTGTATCTGCCGGGATCGTGGTCGAGAAATGGACATCGACCTACATCAAATGATGGAGGTGCCCGCTGCGGTTGTGCCTGCCGGGATCGTTGCCGCCTTCGTCCGCTCGCTGTCGTGGTGCCGTGTTTCAAGACCTACTCGCAATGAGGCGACGCGAATTGCAACGCAGACCTGAAATAAAAGTTCAAATGCAGGAATCGGCAAAAAAGTGTTCACATTTGCTGTTCACACTGCCCTAACATTTGGTTAGGCGCTATCCATAATCCCTTGAAATACAAGGCTTTAACATGGCTCCGGCGGTTGGGATCGAACCAACGACCTAGTGATTAACAGTCACCCGCTCTTCCGCTGAGCTACGCCGGATAGTTGTATGGCACCCTGCGGTGCGCGGCGGGAGGATGAGAGGTGGGGGGGAGTGGAGGCAAGGGAAAAATACTTGGCGGTGTCAAATAAATCCGGCGTCGCCAGGAAAGCTTGGGACTCAGCCACCGGCGGCGAGGGTTACGACCTCCAGACGGGCACCATCGGGCACCAGGGTGAGGGTGTAATCGCGCGGGAAGACCGCGACCTCATTGAGTTCGACCACCACGGGTTTGCCGGCCAAGCCGAGGGATTCGAGCAAGGCGGCGAGGGTGACGGGAGCGGCGAGTGGGTGAGTGGAGCCGTTGAGAACGATGGTCATGGGGTCATTTCCACTGGGTGAGTTGTTCCGGAAACGGACACTCGTGGCAATCGGAGAAGTCCTCGAGACAGAAATCATGATAGATCTGCAACAACGCCTGATGATGGGTCACGCGCCGCAACCACGGTTGGGCGAGCGCGAGCGTGCCGAACAAGCGGATCGCACAGCGCCGGACCTTTTCGTTAGGCGCGGAATGGCGGAGCTTGGAGTAGTCCTTGAAGGTCATGGCCTCCTCGTGCATGGCGAGGGGCGCGAGGTGGTTGGCCACCAACTCCAAGCCCAGCGCGCGGCCGAACAAGGCCAGCTTCTGCGTCGTTTGCGCAGAGGTGAGGGTATGGCGGCGCGACCAAAACGGATGTTCCAAGGCTTGCAGGAAATCCAGCAGCGGCTTGACCTTGAACGGCCGGGCCAGCGCGAGGCGGCGGTATTGCGGCCAAGCCGCGAGCAAGGCAGCCAGCGCGCCAAGCCGCCGGTGCGGATGGTTGGCCGGGCGTTGGCCGTGGAGTTTCCAGGGGATGGCGCGGTCCGTAGTCACCTCGAAGTTTGTCCGCACTTTCCACCAGGCTTCCCAGAGGCCGCGCAAATAATCGCGGGTATCCGGTGGTGCCAGTTCGTGCAAGTGCGGTGCGAGAAACCCGGCGGCACCAAACAAGATCGCTTCGCACGGCGTTGGATCCGCCCGCAGTGCCGCGAGCGGCAGGCGCTGCGCGAGCAAGCGCAGGGCCAGCGCGTTGCCGCCGTAGCCGAGGGTCTCCGCGGTCGCCTGCAACAGGGCGGCCTCACGCCCGTGCGCATCCGCGGTGCGCAACCAGCGGCGCGCCTTGGTCGTGGCCCGGAAGCGCGCCGCCTCATCTAACAAGCTAGGGAGGGCCACAGCGGATAGATGTTTGAGCGGGAACAGGCAGCGGCCGGGATGGGCAATGGCCACTTCGCGGGGCGGGCGGTTGAGGGCATCGGAAAGCTGGGTTTGCGAAATGACCACCTGCGGCACCTCGCGGTGTTCGCAGGTGCGGGTGAAGGTGGTGCGAGCGTCGTCTTGAAACAAGACATGCAGCACCACCTCGCGGAACGCGGGATTGGCGGCATGGCCGTGGGCCTCCCACGCCGCGGCGTCGGGGTCGATCTCCAAGGCACCGGTCTTGACCACGCCATCGATTTCCACGGCGGCTTGGAAAAAATCCGGCCCAGCGCCACGGTTCCACTCGCCGAACTGGACGATGCGCACGTGGCGGCCGTCGCTGCTGCGGAACTGCCGGCCGAACGCCCCGGCAAACCACAAGGCTTGCAGTTCGAGTTCCGCCGGCAGGCCGGCCACCGCGCGTTCTTCAAACGCCAGCGGCGGGTGCCAGATGGATTCATGTAAGAAGAGATAGGTCATGATGCGGGGGCACTCAGCGCTTGTTAGATCGAGGTGGGGTTTGGGATTTTGCCGGAGGCGTGGCGGGTGGCGGGTTGACGGGTGAAGGGGTGGGCGGCGCGGCCTTGGTCGGATCTGCGGGGGGGGGCGCTGGCGGGTCGAGGATATCCAGCCAACCGGAGAGAGCCTCGGCTTCCGGGAGCGACCCGTAATGGGCTTTGGCCTCGCGCAAGCCTTGGATGGCCTGCGCCTTGCCGGTGGGCGATGCCCGGTGGCTGGCGATGAGATGGAAATCCTGGCGCAGTTTGTCCTCGGGGGTGGCATAGTGGTCCTTGGCATTGCGGAACCACACGGCGGCCTCGGCGGGTTTGGAATTTTCAAGCAAGCGCAGGCCCACCGCTTCGGATAGAGTGCCGCTTTTCATGCGTTCGGATGCGTCTTGGAGTTGTTTGCGTTGTTCTTCGGGGTTGTCGTTCCACCGCAAGGCCGCCAGCCGCAAGGCCAGGAATTCGCTGTCGGTTTTCAGGCGTTTGCCGTTGCCGTCCAGATGCAGGAACGGCCTATACAGCGGGTCTCCCAACACGATGCCCTGCCAGGAAGCCACCGGCATGGCCATCCAAGCGGCTTCCACCCAGGTGTGACCGGCCAGCAGGCGCTGGTGGAGAATGTCCAGACAGTGGGTTAGTTCCAGATACGGTTCATAGACGTTGCCAACGGTGACCGCCGCGCCTTTTTCTAACAATGGAGCACTCCAGTTCTGCGTGGCGTTGCTCAATTGTTGGGCGCTGAAGGAATGGATGTGCACGGCCACCGCGCCCTTGCGGAAGCGGAACCTGGGGTTGAGGAACGGGCCGCTCACATTGCCGTCATACCAACCGTAATAGAGCGAGGTCTCCGTCATCGGATAGTTCTTGGGCAGGGTGTCGTTGAAACGGTCCACCACGGTTGGGATGCCGACGCGCAGGTTGTCCACGACGATTTGTTCGAGCCATTTGTCGCCAAGGGGGTACTTGTTGGCGATATCCACATACGCCCGTCCCCACAAACCGGTGGTTTCGGTTTCCACGGCATCGCGGATCATGCGCTCGCAGGTGGCCATGCTTGGCGCATCAATGCGCGCGGTCAGAACCATGAACGGCAGGTTCGCCTCGCTGATGGATTTTTCATTCCTGAAATA
>JBAXPF010000376.1:0-4078 GCA_037132955.1 Verrucomicrobiota bacterium
TGGACTATCAAGCCAAAATCGCCCGCAACGTCGCCGCCATCCCGCGCTCGGGGATCCGCGATTTCTTCGAACTCGTGCAAGGGCGCGAGGGCATCATATCGTTAGGCGTGGGCGAGCCGGATTTCGTCACCCCCTGGCACATTCGTGAGGCCGCCATCTATTCGTTGGAAAAAGGCCAGACCACCTACACCTCCAACCTCGGCCTGCTCTCGCTGCGCAAATCCATCGCCCGCTACGTCGGCGGCTTCTTCGATGTCGCCTACGATCCGGCCCGCGAGGTGTTGGTCACCGTGGGCGTTTCCGAAGCGATTGACCTGGCGCTGCGGGCCTTGCTCAATCCCGGCGATGAGGTGGTTTTTCATGAACCTTGCTACGTCTCCTACAGCCCGAGCATCGTCCTCGCCCACGGCCGTGCCGTGCCTGTGGAAACCTCCAAGGCCGACGCCTTTTCACTCAAGCCGGAAAACCTTGCCGCCGCCATCACGCCGCGCACGCGCGTGCTCATGCTCAATTTTCCCACCAATCCCACCGGCGCTGTGGCCAGTCGTGAGGACCTCGAGGGCATCGCCAAGCTCGCCATCGAGCACGACCTGATTGTTCTAACCGATGAAATCTACAGCGAGTTGCGCTACGACGGGCTCACTCATGTGTCCATCGCCTCCTTGCCCGGCATGCGGGAGCGCACCGTGCTGTTGCACGGTTTTTCCAAGGCCTTTGCCATGACCGGCTTCCGTCTCGGCTACGCCTGCGCCCCCCAACCGATCATCGAGGCCATGATGAAAATCCACCAATACGCGATGCTGTGCGCGCCCATCATGAGCCAGAACGCCGCACTGGAAGCCTTGGAAAATGGCACACCCGCCATGCTCGCCATGCGCGACAGCTATCACCAGCGCCGCGATTTCATCGTCAAGCGGCTCAACGACATCGGCTTGGACTGCCACACTCCCGGTGGCGCTTTCTATGTCTTTCCGGATATCCGCAAGACCGGCCTCAGCAGCAGGGAATTCGCGCTAGGACTGTTAGAAAAGGAAGGCGTCGCCGCCGTGCCTGGCAGTGCCTTTGGCCCGTCCGGGGAAGGCTTCCTCCGCTGTTGCTACGCCACCGCCCTCAACGACTTGCGCACTGCGATGAATAAGATGGAGCGTTTCGTCCAGGGACTCTAACATTCGAATGGACGCCAATCCCCAGTCTTTCCGCGACCCGGCTCTGCCCACCCGCGCGCACGTCATGCCGCTGGCCGTGTTCATGGCCTTTATGCTCGTGCTCCAATTGCTTGGCGGCTTCATCGAGTGGAGGCACCCCGACGCCCCGTGGTGGCGCCGGGATCCGGCGCAATTCATCTATCCGATCCAGACCCTGGCCGCAGGTGCCCTGCTCGTCCGTTACTGGCGTGTTTATGCCTTTAATTGGTCGTGGAAATGGAGCCTGCTCGGAGCGTTGTTCGGAAGCATGGGGATCGGATTTTGGTTGTTGCCCACAACCCTCTACGATGTCTTGGGATGCTCCGGCAAAGCCGGAGGCTGGCTAGACATCTTGGGCGTGGCCGCCCGCAGGGACGGGTTCAATCCCGCGATCTTTGAAAACCCGGCGGCCTATTGGGGATCGCTGGGTTTCCGTTTCCTGCGGGCGGCGGTGGTCATCGCGGTGGCCGAGGAGATCTTTTGGCGCGGCTTTCTGATGCGATTTGTGTGTGATTGGGAGGGCGACTACTGGCGGCAACCCTTCGGCCGGGGGACTTGGATTTCCTATTTTGTGGTTACCTTCTTGTTCATGATTTCCCATGGCTCGGTCGATTGGGCTGCCGCCTGGCTTTACGGCACTTTAACCTACCTCCTCTGCATCTGGAGCAAAAACCTCGGTGCCTGTGTGATCATGCATGGCACCGCCAATTCCCTCATGGGTCTCTACATTATGGCCTACGGCAAATACGGCCTGTGGTGAATTCCTGGTGAGGGACCGTGTCAGGAGGCTCCGCCCTCAGTCAGGGCGATATTCGCGGAATTTTCCAGTTCCCACAGTTTTTTCGCTTGTCAATGCCGCCAACCTTCCTCATACCACCCGTCCGCACGATTCCATTGCGGATGATTATGGGTAGATGCCCGAGTGGCTAAAGGGGGCAGACTGTAAATCTGCTGGCTAACGCCTACGCTGGTTCGAATCCAGCTCTGCCCACCATCGTCTTCGATTGACTCTGTAAGTCACTCAGTATCAACGGATACGGACGATACATCAGGAGCCGCGACAGGTTTTCCTTACAAAATTCCATACAAGTTGACGCGGAAACCAGGGTCTATGACCCCAAAGAAGAAGCGCCGCAGCAGCATCGTGGAGATCGGAACCGGCCCCGCGAGAGTCAAGATCTACACAATCAATCGCAAGGACGGCTACAGCGAGTTCGTGCTGGCATGGAAGGAAGGCGGCCGACGCAAGGTCCGGAGTCTCGCCTGCATGGAGGAGGCCCGGTTGATCGCCCAGCAGACGACCGTCCGGCTGACCAACGGCTACAGCGGCAACGAGGCCACCAAGCGTGACATCGACATTCTCCGGCACTGCGAGGACCAGGCCAAGCAATTCGGCGTCACCCTGGCTGCCGCGATTGATGAGTGGGTGAGCGCAAGAAAGACCGCCGGTGATATTGCCCTGTCGGATGCCGTCCGGTTCTACCAAGCAAACCGCGCCGACATCGTGCAGTTGAAGTCCCTCGCCCAGGTGGCCGAGGAATTCGTCGCATCCCGCCGTGCCAGCGGTGTGACCGACGCCTATGTCACGAGTTCCAGGGACTATCTCAAGCGCTTCACGGGCCAGGTGAGCGGGAATATCGCGGACGTGACGGTGAGAGACATCAACGCCTTCCTGCAAGCGCAGAAGACGCTCGGCCCGGTCACCCGCAATGGACTGCGGACCTGCCTCGTGACGATGTTCGGTTTCGCCAAGCGTCAGGGGTATCTCCATCCGGACCGCAAGACGGCCGCCGAGCAATCCGAAACCTTCAAGGTGCCGGACAGCGACATCGAGATCTTCACCCCGGAGGAAATCCGCAAAGTGCTGCTCGCCTGCCATGCCCGCCTAATCCCGCTGGTCGCCATTGGTGCCTTCGCCGGTATTCGATCCGCCGAAATCCAGCGACTTGATTGGGAGGACATCAAGTGGGACCGCGGCCACATCGAGATCGCCGGCCGCAAGGCGAAGACGGCAGCCCGCCGACTGGTCCCGCTCAGCGACAACCTGAAGGCATGGCTGGCCCCCTGGCGGGAATCCACCGGGCAGATCATCTCGATGACCACGGCCGGAGGTGCCCTCTCCCTGCTAGGCTCCAAGGCCGGCATCACGGGCGGCTGGCGCAAGAACGCCCTCCGCCACTCCTACATCAGCTACCGGGTGGCACTCACTGGCGATGTCCCACGGACGGCGCTCGAAGCAGGAAACTCCCCGGCCATGATCTTCCGCCATTACCGCGAATTGGTGGACTCCGAATCGGCAAAGGAATGGTTCGACGTCACCCCGCCGGACGGATGGATGCCGAAGGACCTGCCACCCACAATCAGACAGCGGCTCAGAATGCTGGCCCATCAAAACCGTCAATTCGTTGACAATACCAACCCTGCGTAACCATGAAAGTCATCAACATGAACACAGTCAGGACAATGAACTCCAGCGAGCCAATGGATGCGGCTTGCCCGGTGGGCACTGTCACCCCATGCCTCATCAAGAAAAAGGAATTGGCCAAGCGGATGTCGATTTCCACCCGCACCCTCGACAACTGGATGGCCAAGCGCCTGATTCCCTACATCCAGGTGAGCCCCCGCTTCTACCTCTACGACTACGACGAGGTGCTTGCCGCGATTCGCAAACACTATCAGGTGGAGCCGGTCAGCCGAACCTGATCCAGCCCAAAAACAACGCCCCCGGACAGCGCGAGCCATCCGGGGGCGTTTTGGTTTGATGGTTTTCAACCCTTGAAGCTGGAGTTCGGCTTGCCGTCGTCAAGCAGGTCGCCGATGCGGTTCACCGCGTCCTTGAGGATCTCCGAACTCCGCCAGAGCACGCGCCATCAGCGGGTCGCCGCGTTCCAACC
>JBAXPF010000377.1:0-4051 GCA_037132955.1 Verrucomicrobiota bacterium
GGGTTTCCCGGCAGCGCGATGAGCACCTGGCCGCGCGGACCGATCCAACATCCCATGGGCTTTCCCGGCCGTTGCGCCACCCCGTGAAAGACACAACGACAGCCGAGCTTGGCAAGCGCCCGGGGAATGAAATCTCGCGCCCCCTTGGAGATGGCTCCTGTTAGCACAACCCAATCATGGGCTTCCATGAGCGCGCGCAACGCCTCCGGGGCGGCTTGCGCGTCATCGCCAAGCCGGGTCACGCTGCCAGGGGGATACCCGGCTTGGCGCAAGGCCGCGGCAAGCGCGTGTCCATTGGATTGGCGGATTTGATGCGGCAATGGCCGGGCGTCCACCGCCACCAATTCGTCGCCGGTGGCCACAATGCCGATGCTCGGTTGTGAGGCCACGTCGAGCATGGCATAACCCAACGAGGCCGCCACCCCGATCTCCCGCGACCCTAGCAGCCCCCCCGGCGCTACGACTTCCTGCCCGACCTGTACATCACTGCCCGCCTTGTGAATGAACACGCCCGCGGCCAGCCTGGTGTCGGGGCTGAGAAAAATTTCATCCCCATCGCGCCGCGCCATTTGCTCAATCGGCACCACGCAGTCCGCGCCTAGCGGCAGGACCGCCCCGGTCATCACTTCCATGCATGACCCGGGCGCGAGCGGCAGCATCCCCGCCGGCTGTCCCGCATGGCAAACTCCCGCGACGCGATAACGCAAGGTTCCACCACGCTCCGCAACGCGCACGGCGAATCCATCCATCATCACGCGGTCAAATGGCGGCTGCATCCGGTCCGCCACCAATGGCATCCGCAGGACGCGTCCCACCGCCAGATCCAATGGCACGGTCTGAGTCGCCAGCGGCGTGACTTCACCGAGCAAACATTGTCTGGCAGCGTCGTAAGCGAGCATGGGGAAAACCTATCCCGTCATTCAACGGTTCGCAAGCATAAGGAGCTTTCCATGACAGCCCGTCCTCACGTCTTGCACTTGTTAGAACTTGTAGTCGAGCTCCATCGAGACACGGGTGGTGGTGGGCAACTTACCTTCGGTCTCGAAGTGGGCCACCCCGGCGATTGCGGTGAAGTGCTCGTCAAATTTCTTGACCAGCATCGAGTCGATTTCCCAGCCGCGGTCGGTGGCAATTGCATTGTCGCCAAACGCGTGGAGGACGTTGGTCCACTTCATGCCCCAGCATACCGGCCACGTGTGGGACAGATAGATGTCGGTGAGTCCGCCATGGGTGCCGTTGGCACGCTGCGAGACAAAGGCATCCGCGAAACCGTCGAACGCATGCAGCGTGGCCAGCGGCGTCTGGAAACCCGAGTCCAATTGCTCGACGCCGAGGGCGAGCGACTGGGTGCCGAAGGTTTTGGTGGCGTTGACGTGGAAGTAGCAGGCGGTGGTGTCATTGAGCGGGCCGGCCTTGTCCTGCAGGGCGAATTCACCGTAGAGGGTGAGGCCCGCCACGTCACCCTTGGCATGAATTCCAAAAGTATTGTTGTCCCAGCCATTGATGTCCTGGAAGTTCATCACATAGGCATAACCGCCAACTGTCACGCCTTTGATGCCAGTGTAGGTCACATTGAACAAGTGCAGTTCCCCAGGCACATTCTCCAGGCTCCCGCCGGCATCCGAGCCATAGATCCGGTTCACCTGGTTGACATAGGCGTAGTTCAGGGTGAGACCGGCGATTGATTTGTTAGAAATCGAGATGCCGTCATACGTCTGCTCATTCTGGCGCCAACCGACGTTGCCGATGAAGGCGGAATTGTCGTAAATGATGCGCTGGCGACCGCCCCGCACGGTGGTGTCGTAACCGCTGTATTGCAGGTAGGCTTGGTTCAGCTCGTTGGTTTGAGGATCGGCTATCAGGGATTTGCCAGGATGGAAGGGATTGGCACCCGGTGCTCCTCCATTGTAGTCACCCACTATGGCCTGAGAGAACTCGCCCTCGATGAGCGCGCTGAAGCCATACCAGTCCATGGTCTTCAAGCCCAGCCGCTCACGGGTCGTGAGGGCATGCGAGGGATCCAAGCCGTCTACATCGGCAAACTCGTAACGCGCGCGGATGTCAACCAGCGGCGTGATCCAGGATTCTTTGGCGGCAGGCTGTGCGACTGCCAGGTCGGGACTACCGGCATGCACCATGCCGGCACTGGCTAACAATAGGATGGCTTTGTTGTTCATTATTACGGGCCCCTGCGGGGTGGCTTGATGATTTGCCAATCCGCAATCAAAACAAGATAAATCTTTCGTGATTTAATCGAAAGTTGGCGCCGCAGGCGGCGATATGCGCTTGACATGTGGCGCGGCGGTTCATTGGCTGGGCGCTGTGCCATGTTAGTGCTGCTGCATTCCGGGGCAATCCCGCTCTCTTGGCAGCTCGCCATCGCCCTGCTGCTGGCTGCGGCGCTGTACGCGTCGGTGGGCCATGGCGGAGCGTCCGCTTATCTCGCCCTGATGGGATTGTGGGGCCTGCTGCCGGAGCAAATGAAGCCCATCGCATTGGTTTTCAACACGGCGGTCTCCCTCGTCGCGATGGTGGCCTATTATCGGCAAGGCTATTTTGAGGCGGCTCTATTCCGGCCACTGGCGCTGGCCTCCGTGCCGGCGGCTTTTCTTGGTGGCTGGATCCAGCTCACGCAACCGGTGTTCCATGCGATTCTGGCACTCACCCTGGGGGTGGCTGCGGTCCGCTTGCTGTTTGAGCCGCATCAAAAGCCCCGGCTGGTCCGCCCACTGCCGGCGTCGGCGGCCGCAGGCATCGGTGCGGGCCTGGGATTTCTCGCCGGTCTGGTGGGAATTGGTGGCGGTATTTTTCTAACACCCATATTGATCCTGCGCGGATGGGCCTCCACCCGCACGGCAGCCGCGGTTTCCGCCGCCTTTATCCTGGTCAATTCCCTCGCCGGCCTCACCGGCTGGCTCAGTCGCGGCCAGCCCATCCCCGTGGAAGCCTGGCTCTGGCTGCCGGTCGTGCTGGGGGGGGGATTTCTGGGGGCGCGATGGGGCAGCCGCCATGCCAAGCCGGTGTTTTTATGCCGGCTCTTGGCCATGGTTCTGCTCACCGCAGCCGTGAAGTTCATGTGGAATTAGATCATGGTCCTCGAACACCTGCTGCAGGTGCGGGGTGGCACGTCTGAGGAGTTTCAGCACCACCAGATGCATCCAGATGAAACTCGTCAGGGTGACGCAAAAGAGAATCGCGAACGTCGTTTGCGGAATCCCCGTCGCCTTGAACGAATAGGCAAACAACAAGGGCAGGAAAAATCCACCCAATGCGCCGAACAACCCGACCAGGCCGCCGACGGCACCGACATCGTTGGGGAAATACTCGGGAATGTGTTTGTACACCGCGGCCTTGCCGATGCCCATGCCACAACCAACCAGAAACACCAGAAAGGTGAACAGATAGGGACCCATCACGAAGCGCAGCGTCGCGATCTGGCCGCTGTCTTGGATCCTCCTCGGCACATAGAGCACAATATGACCCTGCGGCGCGGAGAGAAACAACAGCGCCAACAACATCACCCCAAACACCCAATACATAATCCGCCGCGCCCCGAATTTGTCGGACAACCAGCCACCAAACGGCCGCAATAAACTCGCCGGAAAAATGAACAACGCCGTCAGCAACGCCGCATGCTTCAGTTCCATGCCAAACACATCCACATAGTACTTGGGCAGCCACATCGACAACGCCACATAGGCACCAAACACCACCACATAATACAAGCTGAAGCGCCAGACGCGGATTTGCCTGAGCGGGCGGAGCAACTCGCCGAGCGGACGGCCGGACCCGGGCTTGGGGTCGTGGCGCGGACACAGAAACCAAATGGCTGCGGCCATCACCACCAGCAGGCCGCTATATAACAAAGGCACGAAGCGCCAGCCACCGGGGACCACCCCGCTCAAGTAGCCCACGGCCGGCACCAAGCCGATCAACCACGGACCAATGAACTTGGTCACCGAGGCGCCGACGTTGCCGGCACCAAACACGCCCAGTACAAAGCCCTGGCGGTGGCGCGGATACCAGGCCGAGCACCAGGCGATGCCCACCG
>JBAXPF010000378.1:0-4004 GCA_037132955.1 Verrucomicrobiota bacterium
CCCAACTGCGGTTCTTCGCTGCCCTTGGTGGGGAACGACCCAATGCCCTCTTCTTCGCTGGCGATATTGGACAGCGCATCTTCCAGCAACCGTTTTCGTGGAAGTCCCTTGGCGTGAATATCCAGGGTCGATCCCGCAACCTCCGCATCAACTACCGCACGTCCCATCAAATCCGCCAGCAAGCCGACCGCTTGCTCGGCCCGGAAGTCACCGACGTTGACGGCAACCGCGAGGATCGCAGCGACACCATCTCGGTTTTCAACGGTCCGCCACCCGTCATCCGGGTATTCGCCGACGAGGGCGACGAAGTGAAGGGCGTCACCGCATGGTTGCTGGAGCAATCCACGGCTGGCATCCTGCCGCACGAATTCGGTGTGTTTGTCCGCTCGGATGGCCAACTCGACCGCGCCCGCGCCGCAATCGCAGGAGCCGGATTGCCGTTCAAGGTCCTCGATGAACATGTCGAGACCGCCAACGGCCATGTCTCGATCTGCACCATGCACCTGGCCAAGGGACTGGAATTCCGCGCCGTGGTCGTGATGGCCTGCGACGACGAAATCATCCCGTTGCAGGAACGCATCGAAACGGTCGGCGACGACGCCGACTTGCAGGAAGTCTATGACACCGAGCGTCACCTCCTCTACGTGGCCTGCACCCGCGCCAGGGATCACCTCCTCGTCACCAGCGCCGGCCCGGCCTCCGAGTTTCTCGACGATCTGGTGGTCTGAAATATCCAAGACCTGACATTGTATCATTCGTCCCCGCCAATGCCTCAGGTTTTTAAAGTCCAATCGGTTGAGGAAGCCGTCGAACTAGCCGCAAGCTTCAAGAAAGAAGGGCGTTACAACTGGTTTCGGGGACAGACGAGGGATTGGCCGCCCTTATCAAGCGCTGCAAGACTTATTGATAATCCCGAGCTTTTCGAAAAGGCGGAGCAACGTCAATTGACATTTCTTTTGTGGGTCAAGAAGACTCCGGGCCTGGAAAAGATTGGCGATGACATTGATGCGACACTGGCTATCGCCCAGCATTATGGAATTCCCACGACACTGTTGGATTTCACCATTGAACCCGGTGTCGCTGGTTTTTTCGCAGCTTTGAAGTCAAAAGACGCTGATGGTTTTCCTGGATGCATCTACTGTCTGAATACCAATCACCTGAGGGAGTTTTGGACATTGATGCGAAAAGTATCTGGACCTATCAGAGACGTCCCTGATGTTGATTTTATCACGACCAACGTTCCAAATCTATGGCGGCTGGAAGCTCAACATGGCGTCTTCCTTTATGCTCCGGCCAATTGGCACGAGATCTATCCGCTTGACAAGATTGTCTTTCCGCAAACTGGATATCCCTCCTATCCGACCAAAGGTGACATTTATCCCAATCAAAAGAGCCAGCTTGAACTCCATTTGGACCACTTCTTTACTGCTGATGATATATCTAACTTTTACGAAATGGTCATGAGCATGTTTCCCGACGCGAAGTGTATTGAACTCGAAACACCCCGTAATGGTTTTGAAGAAAAGTTCTTTGTTCGAGGGAATATTCCAGTGATGCCATGTTGGCATCTCAGAAAAGTACAGGACTGGCAGGTGGTTTTCAAAGAGCCTCTGCGGGAAACCGCACTCGGTGAAATTGGGCTGGGCATTGACCTGCGGGCAGAAGCTCAAACACTGCGCCGCAGTGTTGCATACGGGGTGCTAAGAGCATTGGACATCGATCCCACACTTCGAAAGAAGGCGGTTCGATGGATCATTCTGCCGCAGAAACGTCTTCAGGAAAAGCTTAGTCGAAGTTTGGATTGGCTTTGGAATGGATGCGGACACTGCCCTACAGCGACGAGGACATCGCGGAAGCTGTTGGATTATGCTTTGCGCTGCATCGGCTAGGCTTTGGGGATGCGGATAATGATGACGCCAAAGAGATCGCGGAAAGGTTATTGGGTAAGGTTGTCCGCGTAGGGTTTAGCTCTTGGGAAGGGAGTTATGGTCATGGCTTTATATCTGCGGTTGATCTCCGCAAGGCTGTCCGTAATGATATTGAGAAGCGACTACTAGCTCGATATCGTCGCCACGCTCCGTTCGTGGAGCCTTTACTACAGATATGCTTCGCTCCGAGTCGTCTGTTCTCTTTCGATGAGTTTGTTCGAGTTTTCGGACGACAGATTGTCCCATCGCAGGTGTTGAGGCCGGGAGGAAGGGGTTCTTTTTTCTCGCCCTCTCGCCTTAAGAGTTTCGGACACCCCTAGTTCAATTCGAGTTTGGGTTCTGCGCGGGCGGTGCTGTAGAATTTTTGGGGGCCGTTGGGACCGGGGTTAGCGGAACGCTTTTGGCCGGGGGGCGGGATGTCCTTGGGCCAATCCGAGTCATGCCAGGAGGTAGGCCGTCTCTCGCAGGACTGGCCGCAGCTTGCTGAACACCAATCGGGTTGAAGTGCTGAAGCGAGGAAGAGGATGCCGTCCATTTCCCTTTGGCGTGTTCGACGTATATTCCGGCTGGAAACATGGGAAGTCGCCCGTTGATCCACTGCGACCATGATGCTTCTCCTGGCTTCCGAGTTCGGTGCATTTCGCAATCCACGAAGACAAGCAACTTTTCCTGGATTCCGTTGGCCTTGTCTGCCGGAGTGACGTGTTCTGCTATCATGCGCTGAATTATGAATCCCTTCATCTCCACCCAGGTTTCGGGTGCCATGATTTTTTGCTGACAAAAGTGATTACCGCCCTGTTTAATCAGGTATCGTCCCAGAAGTTCGGCGGCGCTGGATTGAGCAGCGCGTGAAGTCTCCTCTGGAATTGGGGCTAGCGGGTTCAAGGCGGCGCGGAGGGCCGATTGAGCTGGATCTTCTGCGACAACGGGGCCGGCTAACGAGACGAACACGAATATGGATTTGGCAAATCGCTTCACTAACTGATGTGTCTAGCGGAACAGGCTTACCAAGGCAACACCGAATCTGCGAGTGGAAGAAATCAATTCATCGCTGGATCAAAGCCACGGTTCACCACAAGCATTCCCATCGACTGAAGAGTCGCCATTGCCTTTGTCACCTCCTGTGCGCTCTGTGGGCGTTTCGGCATGAGCCCGGAGAAGCGCCCGGTCGTGGAGGTAAAATTGGGTGCTGTGTTCTCCCCGAATTCAACAAACTTCCCGATGTCGTCGCGCATGATTGGCAGGAGGCAGGTGCCGCTCCGGGAATGATCTTCCAGTATCAGCGCGACCATTTCCTGACGGTCGGGTGACTGCGACGGCGGGGTTTGCGTGTCGAGGTGGCCGCCGGGCTTGGCGAGCCTCACCCATGCTTCCACCACCATGACGATGGCACGCGCAGCGTGGGCAACAGCCAACAGCCGGGCGACCTCGGCGAACTGGTCTTTGGCCGCCTCATCCGGCATCCCGGATGGCATGCAGAAAACGTAGCCGTCCTTGGTGTCGGCGATCACCGTCGGAGGGACACTGCCCGTGGTCCGCATCATGTGCAGGGCGTAGTCTTTGGCCTGATAGGCCAGAGCCTCAAGGCGGGCGGTTTCAGTCGGGTCGGGATTCAGGTTCATGTTTTGTGTTTACTGTCCAAGTTGCCCGCAATACTCATAGAGATAGGCGGCGATGGCGCGGGCGATGGCGGGAAACGCCTCTTTGCGGTGCTGCAAGAGCTTCTGCTCGACATCCCGGCGATCAATGAACTCCACCTCAAGAAAACACCTCGGAACCTCCCTGAGCGCGGGATGGAGGCCAAGTTGATAAAAAAAGTTCGACCCGGCACCATTGTGCAGGTGGGCGTCCGAAATCGGATCGCGCGCTTTCGAGGCCGGTAAAAATTTTGCCACTGCGGCATGGGTGGCGCGCGTCAGGCCGATGGCGAACGCCTGGTCCCGCTGATAGTTCGTGTTGACGTTCTTGTGACGAACCACGGTCAGCGAGCCAAGCGCGTCGTGCTTTTCCGATGCGTTGAAGTGGATGCTGAAGATGGCCGCTGGCGGCTTCTTGCCGGCGGCGCAAAGCGCAGCC
>JBAXPF010000379.1:0-3996 GCA_037132955.1 Verrucomicrobiota bacterium
GGCCGGATTGCGCCCGCACATGAGCGGTGCCTTTGAACCCATTACCGGGCAGTTCGTTCTGTCCCGACAAGGTGCGCGTGCCGTAGTGGGCAGTGATGGTCTTGAGCAGCGCTTGGGCGGCGGGCGTCGCGCGCGGATCGCAGGGGATGGCCGGAACCGGTTGCAGCGGCGTCGGACGGGCCGGATCCAGGGTGATCGCATCGATCTCGTAATGCTGCCAGCCACCGCCCAGGAACAGCGAGTTGAGGCCGCCCTGGAGCTCGACGAGTCCCGCGTCGCGCCAGGCGAACTCCCCGGCTAACGGAAATTCGCCGGTAAGGCCCGCACCATTCACCGCCCCGGCATAGCAGCGGTGGCTGGTGCTGCGGTAATGGATCCGCATGCGATAGACGCCCGCCGCCGCGTAAAGGTTCCAAGCCACCCGATCACTCGCCAGGCTGAAGCCGGTGACGTAGCCGGCGCCGGAAAACCCCGCAGTGGCGGTGGTGGTGGCCACGCCGGTCAGATAACCGTTTTCGGCTTCCAGATAGTAGCTGTGTGGCGAGGCGGGAATGGCGCATGCCCCGGCGCGATAAATCAGATAGAGGGTGCGCCCCGATTGCTGGACCGCCCAGCTGCCGGTGCCGCTGAAGCGTGCCCCGGCGGACAGGTTCACCGTCACCTGGTCCGGCTGGAAGCCGGTGAGTCCGGTCGCGGATGTGAGGATCGGAAAGTGCGCGGAAGCCTCCTTGAAATGGGCGGAGGCAGAGCCCACCTCCAGCGTCCATTTGCCGCTAAAAGTCACCGCGCCAACGGTGAGCCTGGGTGCATTGGCGCCAGTCCAGTCCGGAACATCCACTCGCAGTCGGCCGTCCGCAGCCACGATGACGGCTCCGGCGAGGCGGCCGCGGCCGCCGAGGCAGCCACCTGACGCCACCGTGACGGGCCCCACCCCGGATCCGACGCCGTCGACCAACAAGGTGCCCGCCCTAACGGCTGTGGCGCCGCGATAGGTGTTGGTTCCGGCAAGGATCTGCGTGCCCTGACCGGTTTTGATCAGGCCACCACCGCCGGTGATGGTGCCCGCATAGACCGCCGGGCTGGCCGAGTCGTCGCCCACGGTGAGGGTCGCCGCACCGAGCTGAACGCACCCGCCGGCGCGACCTCCGCCGCTCAGCGATCCAATGGAGGTGTCGAACCCGTTGAGATCGAGTCCCAAGCCCGGCGCATTGGCCAAAACCACCGATGAGTTGTAGCCAAACGCGCCGGAGGTTTTCTCCACCGCCGCCACTCCGGCCTTGAGGATGCCGCCGCTCACGGTGGTGGTGCCGCCGTAGGTGTTCGCACCGGCCAGGGTGAGCACACCGGTGCCGGTCTTGGTCAGCGACCCGCCGGGGCCGCTGATGATGCCGCTGATAGATGCGTCGCCGGGAATGCCCCCCAGGCTCAGATTGCGGGTCCCGAGCACGATCGCGCCGGGGCCGATCACCATGCCGATGGTGGCGGACTCGGCGCTGAGTCCGGCGAGATCCAGGGTGCCGGCATTCGCGACCACAGCCCCGCTGGCGAGGGAGCCTTGGCCAGCCAGCGCCAGCGTGCCGTCGCGAATCTTGGTGACTCCGCTGTAAGTGTTGGCAGCGGCGAGGGTCAGCGTGCCGGGGCCCGCCTTGGTTAGACCGTGGCTGCCGGCGATGGGCAACTGGAGCATCGCGCTCTTGCCGGCACTCATGGGGTTGACGGTGATGGTGGGGGCAGGCCCCGCCAGGGTCAGGGTGGTATTGCCATTGCTGTTGAATAAACAGATGCTCCCGGCAGTGACCGGGTCGAGGTCGCCAAAGACCAGATTGCCAATCGTGCCGGTCCAACCGGCCGCCGGATTGAACCCGGCTTGCACCGTCAGGTCGCCCTTCAGGTCAAGCCGGTCGAAGGCAGCCGTGGCCGCAGGCCCGCTGGCCATCGTCCGGCCGGCCCAATTCGCCGCCTCCCCCCACCACGCCCAACTGGTTTGGGTGATCCAACTACCGCCAACTGGCGGCGGCACCGGCGTCGCCGCCTCCGCCGCGATCACCGTCCCGAAGGCAATTGCCAGCAGTTGCAGGCCATGGTGGGAAAAACTCATCCTCCCGATGCCCCCCCCGATCATGGACGCACCTTCTTTTATGGAGTAGGGACGTCTCGTCCCGTTCTGAAGCCCGCGAGGCGTGCTGGCGGATGCGACGCCCGCCCCCCTGATGGCATCACGTGGGTCCTCGTTCCACACCCCGGCGCAGCGCCGGTGTGTGGTGCTAGAAAGGAATATGACAACTGGCGTCAGCTTCATGGGGCAACTTAAAACTGCTGGTTACGTTCGATCAGGCGGCAGCGTTGATCGACGCAGGCTTTGGAGCGCATGCCGTCCCCCGGGGTCTGGATCACGTAATCCAACAGCCGGTCAATGGTGGTGGTGGCGACGTGGGTGCGGGTGTCCGAGGACCCGTAGTAGATGAGCACCTCGCCGTTGGCGCGCGCGACCCAGCCGTTGGAGAAGACGACATTGGAGACGTCGCCGACGCGCTCGTCACCCTCCGGGGCCATGAAGTATCCGCCCGGGGCATGGATGAGTTTGGACGGATCGTGCAGGTCGCAGAGAAACAGATAGAGCACATAGCGCATGCCGGCGGCGGTGTTGCGCACGCCGTGGGCAAGGTGCAGCCAGCCCTGCGCGGTTTTGATCGGCGCGGGACCCAGGCCGTTCTTGCCCTCCTTGATGGTGTGATAGAAGCGCGGGTCGATGATGGTTTCCCGGGTGACCACCGCGCGGGTGATATCGGGGCACAACCCCCAGCCGATGCCATCGCCGGAACCGGTGGCGGCAAAGTCGTTCATCGGGCGGGTGTAGAAGGCATACTGGCCATTGACGAATTCCGGGTGCAGCACGCAATTGCGCTGGTGTTGCGCGGGCGTCTGAAGGTCGGGCAGGCGTTGCCACTCGACCAAATCCTTGGTCCGCGCGATCCCGCAGCGGGCGATGGCCGCCGAGAGATCGTGCGGTCGGCTTGGGTCGTGTCGCTCGGCGCAAAACAACCCATAGATCCAGCCGTCCTCGTGGCGGACCAAGCGCATGTCATAGAGATTGGTTTCCTGGTCGTCGAGTTCGGGCATGCGCAGCGGGTAATCCCAGAATCGGAAGCCATCGACGCCGGTGGCGCTTTCGGCAATGGCAAAGAACGATTTGCGGTCCCAGCCCTCGACGCGCGCGGCGAGCACGATGTTACCGTTCCATTCGATGGCGCCGACGTTGAACACCGCATCGATGCCGAGCCTCGTCATCAGGTGGGGATTGGTGGCCGGGTCGAAATCATAACGCCAGGTGAGCGGCGCGTGCTCGGCGGTGAGCACCGGATGGTGGTAACGCTCAAAGATGCCGTTGCCCGCGGCGGTTGTGCTGTTAGTTCGGCGAATGAGTTCCTCGTGCTGCTGCCGCAGTCGGGCGAGTCGTCGGGTGTGTGTGCTGGATTGCATGTCTTTCAATGGGTAGGCAAGTCGGCGAGACGGCGCTGGATTTCGAGGCAGGCGCGGGTGGCGTGGTAGGGGCCTTTCCATTCGCTGACTTTGGGCAGCGCGGGGTCGGGTTGGCCATCCGCATCGATGCGCCAGAACCATTCGCCATGGACACGGTCGACCATGTGGCGCTCGATGAAGTGCCAGACTTGTTGCGCGGCCACCAGGTAGCCCGCGTCGCCGCCGAGTTGCCAGGCGTTGAGGAATCCGACGAGCGCTTCCGCCTGCGGCCAGCACTCGCGGCCGCAGTCGATGACCTGGCCGGAATGCCCCTCGTAGCTCAAACCGCCGCCCGCGGAGAGGCCCTCGTCGCGGGCGACCGCCGCCATCCGCAACGCCACAGCGCGGGTTTTTGCCAGCAGCGGCGGAAAGCCTAACACCTCGACCGCCTCGCACAGCAACCAACTCGCCTCGATGTCGTGGCCGAAGGTGTAGGTGTCCGAGCGCACGTGCCATTGCTGGTCAAAGAAGTGATGG
>JBAXPF010000380.1:0-3990 GCA_037132955.1 Verrucomicrobiota bacterium
CGCCCGCCCCAAAGCCGGCCAATCCGTCACCGCCGAGGAACTCACCGCCGGCCACGTCAAACCACTCCCTGGCAAGGCGATTTCCGCCACCACCATGGTCGATCCGCTCACCCTCGAACCGGTCGCCGGTACCTCTGGCAACCCCGCCGCCACCCCGGCGCTGCCAGCACCTGCGGCACCTGCCGTACCCGCGCCTGCTTCTCCAACTCCCGCGGTTCCCAAGGATCCTTGAGATGATGGCCGATCGACGGGTTCCATTCTTTTGCCTTTCCATTTCCCGGTAGATGCCTAAGTACGGCGCGTGTCCTGGCTGTTGCTCACCCTTGCCTCCGCGTTTTTGCTTGGGTTTTACGATTATTTCAAAAAGCTGGCGTTGCGTGACAACGCGGTGTTACCGGTGCTGTTCGGCAGTGTGGCGGCGGGGGCGGTGGTGTGGCTGCCGTTCGTGGTGTGGTCGGCGGTGGCACCCGCCAGCTTGCCGGTCGGGTTTCTTCACGTCACCGGCCTGGCCGCTCGCAGCCATCTGTTGCTCTTCGTCAAGGCCGCGCTGGTGGGGGCCTCGTGGCTTTGCGGTTACTACGGCATCAAGTCATTGCCGCTCTCTATCGCCTCGCCGATCCGCGCGACCGGGCCGCTGTGGACGATCACGTTTGCGGTGCTGCTGTTTCACGAATCGCCGACGCCGAAGCAATGGCTGGGCGTGGCCATCATCTTGTTGGCGTTCTTCGCCTTCACCTTTGTCGGCCGCCGGGAAGGCATCCATTTTCACCGCAACCGCGCGGTCTTTTTCATGATCGGGGCAACTTTGTTAGGTGCGATGTCCACGCTCTATGACAAATTCCTGCTGCAAGACGCCCACCTCACCCCGGGCCAGGTGCAGGCGTGGTTCACCATCTACACCAGCGTCATCCTGATGCCGCCGCTGGCGCTCTGGCTGCGCATGCACGACCGCCACCCGTTTCACTGGCACTGGGCGATACCGGTGATCGGCTTCACATTGTTAGGTGCGGACCTGCTCTACTTCACGGCCGTCGCCCAACCCGCTGCCCTCATCTCGCTGATTTCACCGGTGCGCCGCACCTCGGTTGTCGTGTCATTTCTGCTGGGTATTTTTCTGTTCCGCGAAAAGCACCTGTGCGCCAAGGGCCTGTGCGTCGCCGGAATCATCACTGGGGTGATCCTGCTGTCGTGAGATTGAGGATTTTCGGTACGCGCGGAGCGCGGAGGCGGTGGGCCTCGGGAACGCCCGGCCCTAGCAGCGGACGGCAATAGTTGTGGAAGTCAGCGGTGGTGCCATTGCCCTCGGCATTGATGAAGTTATCGGGCATGTGGCGGGTTTTGCCAGCGACGTTTTCCAAAGGCACCAGGGCATAGTCCACGCTGTAATCGAGCACCGGACGGCGAATGACCACCGACCCATCGACATTGTCCCACATCGCGAATTGGACGGCCTTCTCACCAACCTCGCGGGCTTCATGGGCATCGCGGTCGGAGCGGCAGCCGATGAAGCAACGCTGCAGGTAGCCGAAAGTGTCGGCCCGCACGCGCTTGAGTTTGAGTTCGCGGCGGATGGTATCGGAGAGCAGGTCGCCGAGGGCTCCGGTGCCGGAGAGTTGGACGTTGCCGTGATCGTCGCGCTCCTTGGTTTGCATCAACTTGGTGATCATGGCTTCGCCGCTGGCATCCGCAATGCCTTCCGATACGGCGATGGTGCACAGGCCGTGCTTGGCGACGACGCGCTCCACATCGGTTAGAAAACGAGGGGTGTCAAACGCGCGCTCCGGCATGTAGATGAGGTGGGGTCCGTCATCGCTGTGTTTCTGAGCGAGGGCGGAGGCGGCGGTGAGAAAGCCGGCATGGCGGCCCATGATCACGCCGATATAGACGCCACCGAGCGCGCGGTTGTCGAGATTGACGCCCATGAAGGCCTGGGCGACGTAGCGGGCGGCGGAGGGAAAGCCGGGACAGTGGTCGTTTTCAGCTAGATCGTTATCGATGGTCTTGGGGATATGGATGGCACGCAGTTCGTAGTTGGCGGCACGGGCCTGGTTGTTGATGATGCGCACCGTGTCGGACGAATCATTGCCGCCGATGTAGAAGAAATAGCGGATGTCATGGGCCTGCATGACTTTGAACATGCGGGCGCAGTATTCCTCATCGGGTTTGTCGCGGGTGGAGAGCAGGCCGGAGGACGGGGTGTCGGCCACCCGCTCGAGGTTGTGGGTGGTCTCGCGCGTCAGATCGACGAAATTTTCATGGAGGATGCCGCGCACGCCATGCACCGCCCCGTAAATCGAGGTGATTTGGGGGAATTTGCGGGCTTCGAGGGCAACGCCGACCAAGCTTTGGTTGATGACGGGAGTGGGACCTCCGCCTTGAGCGACGAGAACTTTGCCTTTCAAAGGGTTCATGGGTGAGCCGAGCTTGCTCGTGGCAGTGGCGAATGCAAGCTCAGAAACGCGATAGAAAATTCCCCCTGAAAGCAGAATTTGGCATTTACGCGGCGGGTCAGGCGCTCCAAGCTGCGTCGTCGCTGCGTCTTGAGCAACTTGAGCACCCATGCGTACAACCCGTCCGGCACCACGCCATCCACCAGTCACCCTAACAAACAACCGATGAATAAAAATCTTCAAACCGCTGTATTCACTGGAGCGCTTCTGGCGCTGCCGACCATGCTTCTGGCCACTGCCCCGCCTTCATTTACCGGCCATTACGTGCCGGGCGTGGAGGGTCTCAAGGCGGCCTCGCTGCCACCCGCCGGATTCTATCTGCGCGACTACAACGCCTTCTATGAAGCCGACCGCTATAACATGCCTAACGGTCACAAGGCGGACATGAGTTTTGACGCATTGGTTTACGCCAACGTCATCCGCGGCATCTGGGTCACTGACTGGCAGGTGTTGGGCGGCAATTTCATCATGGATGCCCTCGTGCCGCTTCAATACACCGAGCTCAAGATCAACGGCTGGAAAGACAGCGAGTTCGGCTTCGGTGATATCTGCCTTGAGCCAGCCGTCATTGCCTGGCACGGTGCGCAATGGGACGCCGCGCTCGGCTATGCCGTCTGGATGCCCACGGGCGATTCCCAACCGGGCACGGCCGATCCCGGCAAAGGCTTTTGGGGTCACATGCTCACTGCTGGTGGCACAGTCTATTTCGACACCGAAAAAACCTGGTCCCTCTCGCTGCTCAACCGTTACGAAATCAATCAAGAGGAAGACCACACCCACATCACTCCGGGCAACGTGTGGACGCTCGAATGGGGTATCAGCAAAAGCGTGAAGCCGACGATCGATGTCGGTGTTGTCGGCTATTACCAACTCCAGACCACCAAGGATTCCGGCAGGGGAGCGTCACATGAATGCGACCAAGTGCTCGCCTTCGGCCCGGAAATCAAGGCGCTCTGCCCGGATATCGGCCTGTTCACTTCGCTGCGCTACAACTACGAAGTCATGGCCAAGGACCGGCCCCAAGGCCAAACCCTCGTGCTGACTCTAACGAAGGCGTTCTGAACGGTACCGCACACCCATTCGCGGCCAATCACCCGTGGGATGTCCGCCGTGACGGCAGCGGCGGGATGTCCGAGTCTATGCGGTGGCCTCTCTCACATCCACCGCCTCTGGCAGGATGGTGACGACGGTGGCGGGTTGGGCGAGGACCCGGGCAGCGACATCCCTGACAATCGCGGGGGTCAGGGCCTTGTAGATTTCCGGCAGGTGACGGTGGGAATCGGCGGGGAGACCGAAGAGAATGTCGAGAGCGACATGTTGGGCGATGGCCGACGGCGATTGCTGCTGAAGGGCAAGTGCGCTGAGGACGGAGGCGCGGACGCGCGCAAAGGCGGCGGCGGGAATGCCGGCGACGGCAATTTTTTCGATCTCGGCGAGGAGTTCGGCGCGGGCGAGATCGATCTGCCCGGGGGCGGTGGCCAGATAGAACGTGAGGAGCCCGGCATCGAAGCCAAGGCACTGGGTGGCACCGACTTGATAG
>JBAXPF010000381.1:0-3981 GCA_037132955.1 Verrucomicrobiota bacterium
TCTGACCCTCGCTCTCAAGACTCTGAATAAGGAACCACGATATGCGCGCCAATACAGCTATTATCGATTGCAGGCGTGGAGTTGTTTTGACATCGACGGGGAAGCCTCCAGCTTCTGGGCCTTTTGCGACCATGGGAAAGGGCCGGGAGATTGGTCGCCTTATCTCGCCGCCTCGGGTTCCTTCACGCCCTATTTCCTGGATCCGACCAGCGTCACTCCCAGCAAGGCCATCGAGGCCATCCGGGCCGGTGCCCAGGATTTTGAATATCTGTTGCTCCTCAAACAAGCCGTGGCCGTACTCCGCTTGAATAAAGCAAACCCGATGCGATTGGCCGACGGCCAACGGTTGCTGGATGCCGCCTATCAGCGCGTCATCGATGCTCCACAGGCGAAGGTCATGGAATGGGCCGTCGCCAAACCCCGAACAGCCGCCGATGAAGTGCGCGCTGAGATCGGCAGTTGGTTGGAGCAAGCGGAACCGGCCGCCGCCAGATAGATCATCGCGGCGTCACCGCCCGGCGCTTCGGTGAAGAGTCCGCCTGAAGGCGGTACTACATACTTCCCTGTGGCATGTCGCTTCCAGCGTAAGTAGTCCCGCCTTCAGGCGGACTCTGGAAAACCCGGCGCGCACGTCCCGCGCATCAGAACGGGACATGACGTCCCGGCTTCGCCGCCACTCAAAACGGCATTGCCGATGCCAATGATATTGATGTTTTCATTGCCGGCGATCGGGTTCCGCCTGGCACCGGCATTGGTGATGAGGTTGTCCTGGGTTCCCGGGGCGAGCCGAACCAGGCAGTCGCGCAAAACCAACGTGAAATCCGATGGCAGCACGATCGCCTTCTCTATCAACCATACCGGCTCTTTCCGGACATGGTTCATGCGCGGAATCTCAATGCTGTTGCACCCGTTGGCCAGGGCGGCGGCTATCGCCGATTCAATGCGCTCGCTGTCAGTCCCTTGTTTGAAATCGTTGGGCGTGAGGGTTTGTGCCAAAGCTGAATTTTCCACGGTGGCGAGAATGACCATTAAGCAAACAAGGCAGGTGGTTTTCATGTGATGCGATTCTTTCATCATGGAACGTGCGGCGCGGCGGAGGATGCCAGCCAGCGGCAGTTGATGACTTTCTCCACCAGATCGTGCGGCGTGTAGAAATACTGGTTGGAGGCCTCGAAGCCGATGCGCGAGTCGCGGCTTTGCAGGGCGTGGAGGCGCGCCGCGAGTTTTGCCTCGGCCGCGCAGAGGCGCAGCAGCGCGGGGTGGTCGCCCGCATCGCGCGCGACGACGGCGCGGCATTGATTGGCGACGCTCGCGAAGTGAATGGCGGCGGCCTCGGCATAGCGCATTTCTTCGGCCAGCGCTGGCGGTGGCGCGGCGATGGCGGCGCGGAGTTTGGCGGTCGCCGACTCGAAGCCGGTGGCAACCTTTTCCATCTGTGAGATGAACACCGCGGTCGGATAGATCGCACGCCAGGCTGTCAAATCGTCATATTGAATGCCGACCATGGCGGCCTTGTAGCCGGTGGGCGCGGACCACAGCGGGTTGGCGGGGCCCATTTGCAGCGGGGCATACCACAGGCAGCTGTTGTGGTAAGGAAACTCGCGGAAGGCGGCGCTGCACTCGCGCCAGAAGGTGGCGGCCGCCGCGGCGTGGGCTTGCCCGTGGAGCTTGACGGCGAGGGTGTCGAGGGTGCCGCCCGCGGCGATCTCGGTGACGGCTTGAATGTTGGGCGAGGGGTAGCCGCCGAGCGTCCAGGCGAGCATGAGGTCGTGCACGCCGGCCTCGCGCAGGGCGGTGACGTGGCGCGTGATGTTTTCAATCACCGGCAGATAGGGCACGGCGGAGAGCTCCCATGAGTTGGCGCACTGGATCTTGGCGACCACGCGCAGGCCGCGCTTTTTGGCCGCCGCCCAGTGGCGCAGCGCGCGCGGGCCGGGCCCGATGGAGCTGATGCTGTATTCGTCAACGATGGCTTTCACGCCGCCGCGCTCGATGGGCAGATCCATTTCGCTCACGCTCATGAGTTCGACGGTGGTGGGCAGCCGTGCGATGATGTCCAGAGTCCAATCATCGTTCCTCCGATCATCGTTCCAGCCCCAATCCCACGCGAGGAGGCGGTGCTTGCCGCCGGCCGCGCGGATCCCTTGGTCAAGGGTCGCGATGACCTCGGCGATGACCTCGGCGGGCAGGCGCTCCTTGCAGCGCGGGCATTTCATGCCTTCCCCGTGCGACCAGCAGTTGGTGAGGTTTTCGGAGCCGGTGATGGTGAAGAATCCGCCCAAGTCGGGCACCGCGCGGCAGAGGCCGGTGATGGCGTCGCGCAGGGCGGCGCGGACCTCGGGCACGCTGGTGCAGATGGCGGCGTTGGAATCCGCTTCCACAGTGCCGCGCCAGTCGGGGTGCTGCGTGAACACGGGCGATGCCGTCGGCAGCGAGCGCGGCTCATTGAAGTAGAGGAAAATCTTGATGCCCTGTGCCGCCGCCCGCGCCACCAGCCCGCGCAAGGCCGCCCGCCGCTGCTCGATGTGCGGGTCATTCGCCCATGGGACCGGTGCGAGGTGTTTCAGTTCGACATGCAACCACACCGCGTTATCTCCCGCCGCCGCCAGCCGCGCGAGCAGCCCGTCGGGATACGGATCAAGTGCCGGGTCGAGTAACGGATCGCCGCAGAGCGCGAAGTAGGAGTAGCCCATGCGCAGCGGCGCGGATTCATCCGTCGGCGCGGGCTTCGCCGCAGATGCGAGCGGTGCCGTCAGTTGTTCGATGAAGGAAAACAACGGATCGCGCCCCTCCAGCTGGCCGTCGGGAAAATCCTCGCGCACGGTGCGCGCGATCTCCTCAGCGCGGGCGGTCTGCGCCGCAGTCGGCGCGCACCAGCGCAGCGCGCGGCTGCTAGGCTTGAGGCTGCCGAGCTTTTGGAAAAAGAAATCATCCTCGCGCAGCGTGTAGGCGAGCTGCTCCTCGGTCCAGCCGAGCAGCGTGAGCAGCTGATCGTAAGGCAGCAGGTGCCAGTTGCGCCGGATGATGGTCAGGTGCGCGCGCCGCCGTTGGGTGGCGCTCAGCCCGCGCGGCGCATCCAACCCCATGCTGTGCCCGAGGCCCGCCAGATCCTCCGCCTTGGCCCCAACCACCTGCGCCATGCGCGCCAGTGGCACCAGCGCCCAGTTGCGCCACACAAACGCGTGCAAGCGGCTCGGAAACCACGCCGCATCCAACGCCTCAGGCGCCGCGCCCGTGGGCAGGATCGACCCCGCGCCTGCCGCAAAAACCGGCCACGGGACAAATGGCAGCGCGGCCAATCCGAGTGAGGTGCGGGCGAGAAACTGGCGGCGTGAGGTGGCAAACATGGATCGGAGTGGTTGGGATAAAGACGGCGAGGCGGGCGCGCAGGCCAAAGGCTGCAAACCGTGACCACAGCCGGCCAAGCGGAATCCTTGCAACTTCCCGCGCCTGCTGCGCCCCCGGAGATATAAACGTTTATTTCAGTTGGCAATCCAAAAAACACGCGCGGGCGAAAAAATGCCGGGCGGAGTGGGATGATGGGGCGCGGGCTGCGGGTTCCGCTCACCCATGGGCGGGGGGGTAGGCCGGTGCCTGGATCTTGTTCCACACGGCACGCTGGAACCATGCTGGCATTGGATCGCATTTAATTTCCAGATCGCTGCCCCCGGTGATCTCCGCCACCCACAGGTGATCCGAGTCATCGCGGGAGTTGTCGAAGACGTAGGCGCGGTTGGTGTGGCGCACGGCGTCCAGCAGCAGGTCCAGCGACCTGGTGTAGCGGCTGACAATCTTGTCCTCAGGCGCACTCGGGGGCCGTCCCAGTCTGGCCGCACCACAACAGGCGAGTATGGAGATACTTAAGAAGTCTAAAGGTCGGAAGAGGAAGAGTTTACTGCGGAGGCGCAAAGGTCGCAAAGGGACGCGGAGGATGGATCTTCACTTCAGAATGCCCGCGCCACGGGTGGAGTAGGCGGTGCT
>JBAXPF010000382.1:0-3969 GCA_037132955.1 Verrucomicrobiota bacterium
CCGCCTTGAAGCGGCGCTCGGTGGCGATCGAGGTTTTCTGCTGCACGGTTGTTAGAAACTCATCGCTGAAGCACTTGGAGGTCTTGGTGCCGGCATAGATGAGATTGCCACACTCGACGGCGCCTTCCTTCCCGCTAAGCGGGAGGGTGAAAGCTAAAAAGCTGAAAAGCTGAAAAGCTGAAAGGATGAGGGTGCTGGATTTCATAAAGGCTGTTGATTAGTTGGGGTAAAGACAGAAGACAGAAGACAGAAGACTTAAAGACAGAAGACTTGAAGACAGAAGACTTGAAGACAGAAGACTTGAAGACAACATGAAGAGAAGAGTGGCATGGTGCCGGGCATCTTCCTGATAACCAATAACTGATAACTGATAACTCTCTTCATCTTCTGTCTTCTGTCTTCTGTCTTCTGTCTTCTGTCTTGGAGCGAAGCGATCTTCTGTCTCTTACGGAGTAAGGAACTTCTTCACCGCCTCGCGGTAGGGTTCGGGGATGGCATCGGGGGTGGGGGTGGTGGATTGGCCGTGGCGGGTTTCGGTGGGCTTGAGGATGCCGGCTTCGGCGGTGGTGGGCAGCGGTTGGACCGCGGCGGTTTTGCCCTCGCCCTTGCCACCGCCACCGGCGGCCGGGGCCTCGGCGAATTGGAGTCGTTCCGGGCCGACGACCGGGAGGTTCATCGGGAAGCCGCCGCCGGGTGCGCCAGCCAGTCCCAAGCCAGCCGGGCCTTGGCCCTGACCACCGGGTTGGTCGCCCTGGCCTTGGCCGGGGTTTTGGCCGAGCAGGGCCTCGAGGAGTTGTTGGAGGTTCTTATTGACGTCGAGGCGCGGGATGTCGAAGCGCGGGGCCTGGCCCTTGGCAGCTTGGGGAAACGCTTCGGGCTCGGACATCAGGCGTTCGAGCAGGGCACGGGCGCGTTCGGCGTTGGCGAAGGCATCGGCGGCCTCGCCGGCTTTGCCGTGTTGGGCGGCGGCATCCATGAGGGACTCCGGCGCAGCTTTGGTTAGGTCGTCGAGGAACTTGAGGGCGGAATCAATCAGGGGTGTGAGATCCGGATCATCCTTGGGCAGGGCTTCGGCACGGCGGCGCAGCTCGGTGGTGAAATCGTCGAGGGCTTTGCGGTTTTTTTGTTGGGTTTCAGCCAGCGCCGGCAGGAGGCGGCGGTTTTGGTCTTCGCCGTGGCGAAGCTCCTCGACAATGGTGCCGAAGCGTTTGGCAAGATTGGCCTGGGACTCGTAGATTTGGCGGAACTTGGCGGCCATCTCCAGCAGGGTGGCGGCTTGGTTGACCTTGTGGACGTCCTCATCGAGTTGTTCGGCCTGCGGTTGTTGGCGGCCGAGGCGCTTGCGCATTTCCTCGATGGCGGCCTGTTGGTCGGCCTTGGGGGCCTTGGGGTCGAAGTTATCTAACGGCTTGACGTTTTCGCGGAGGTCGTTGGCTTGTTTTTCGGCGAGGTCCTGAAGGCGTTTTTCGAGCTCAAAGGCGGGGAAATCCTTGGCGATTTTATCGAGCAGATCGGCGGCTTGCTGGTGGGCGTTCTTGGCGTCCCCGGCGGCTTGTTGGATGGCTTCAGGGTCGCCCTTTTCGCTAGCTTGTTGAAGTTTGTCGAGGGCTTTGCGGGCTTGGTCGATGGCGTCTTTGGCGGCTTGGAAGCGGTTGGCGAACTGATTGATGGTGGTCTTGGCGCGGATGTATTGGGCGTATTGGGCGTCGGAAATGATTTGGATGCGGGAGATTTCCGAGCTGCCCTGGCCGAGCAGCGATGGGTTGTGGTCGGAGGCATCGAGCATGAGTTCGATGGTTTGGCCGGCCTCGAGGCCGAGGGCGTTGAGGTCGAGCGTGTCGGCGAAGTCGTAGGCTTTGCCGTGGAGGGCCGGCGCGACCATGCGGGCACGGTCGCGGAATCCGGAGAGGGTGCGCACGAAGTGGACCTTGGACAACGCGAAGTCATCCTGAGCGCGGCCGGCGACCGGGATGATGGATTTCGGGGTGGCTAACAGCATCGACGGCGGCGAAGTGAGAATGACGCTGGGCGGGAGGTCGGGCAGGGCACGGAAAGCGAGGTCGAGCGGTCGCGGGCTGGGCGTGCCGCGAAGGTCGCGGAGCGTGGCGGAAATGCGGCCGGATTGGGTGGCGGTCCAAGTGAAGGCGGCGGTTTGTGAGGCGGGGAGAGTGGCGCTGTGGGATTGTGGGACAGGGGCGGTGCCCGGAACAGCGGTGGGAGTGAAAAGGAGGATGGCGGAGCCGAGAGGCCGGTTGCTGGTGAGTTGGAGGGTGACGGTGGTCCCCTCAATGGCGGCGATTTCATTGGTATCGAGCGGAAATTCGCTGGCGGCAAGTCCGGTGTAGGCGGGCGGGGTGAGGCGGACGAGGCCGTTGAGAATGTTAGGTTCGAGGAGGATTTCCACCGGGTGCCAGGTCGAGCGGGCTTTGCCGCAGGCGAAGGCGATTTCGAGGGGTTCGGTGAGGCCGTCGAGCTTGCGCGAGAAGCGGGTGGGGGACTCACGGAAGGTCGGCAGGCGCAAAATGGCACCGCTGCGGGGTTGGCGCATGAGGCACTCGACGGGTTGGGTGAGGGCGGTGCCGGTGATTTCCACGGAGATGAGGACATCGCCGCCATAGACGGTGGCCGGCTTGCCCGGATCGAGGGTGAACACCAGCGTGCTGTAGGGCGGAATATCGGTGGCGGGATGGAGCAGGCGCCCGGCAAGGGTGGCGAAGGCGGCAGGCCGGGCCAGGCGCAGGCTGCCGATGGTTAGAATGGGGACAGTGAGGGCGAGCAGGGCGAGGCCGAGAAACCGCCAGGGGACAAGTCGTTTGGCCGGGAGGGCGGCAAGTGCCACGGCGGCCGCCTCCAGCGTGCAGGTAGTCAAAAATTGGGCCAGAGGCGTGGGGGAAGACTCGGGCGGCATGCCCGTGCCACTTGAAGAGGAAGACACGGGCGGGCCGCCCGTGCCACCCTTATCAAGAGAAAGCGCGGCGGAGATGGGCGCGCGGGAGTCAGCCAGCGCGGCATCGGCACAGGCGGCGGCGTGGCGGGCGGGGACGCGGAGTGCGCGGATGATGCCACCTAACAAGGCGATGGTGCAGATGGCTAGGAGAGTGAGGGTGATGGCGACGCGCGCGGACGTTTCAAAGGCGGCCACGGCATCGGTGAGGCCGAAGATGAGCCAGAGGCCGGCGACTAGCGCGACGAGCGTGAGCCCCGCGCCAAGCAGTCGCGTGCTCCGGAGGAGGAAGCGGATGCGGCGGAGTTGGGAGGAGAAGGGGCGCATGGTTTAAGCACTAATTTTAAAGCATGAAATTCTAAACGAAGAGAAGAGGAAGAAATGAAGAAGGGGCGCCATGTTCCGGTTTTAGAATTTAAGATTTATGATTTGTCATCAAGCGAGTCCGTGGCGGCGGCGCAGGAACCATTCGGTGGCAAAGAGGGCTGCGATTGTTAGAGCGATCAGGGCAGAGTTCCATGAGGGATTCCAGATCGCACCGGAGTCACGGGTGGCCGGGGGGTGCTTGACGACTTGGGTTTTAAGCAAGGTTGGAAAGTCGGCAGGTTGGAGGGCTTGGCCACCGGTGGTCTGGGCGAGGGATTGGAGAAAGGCGGGATCGGGTGATAGGTCGTCGGTTTCCTGCGGTGGGGCAGGCACGGTGAAGAGCACCTCGGGTGTGGGGGGGGCATCCGGACGGGGATCGATGAGTTTGAGCGACCATAGCCCGGGTTGGTCCGGGGTGAAGGCGGCACGCCAGAGCGGGCGACCGGAAGGGTCCGGGGTGGCGGCTGGGCTGACTTGGGTGGCCGCACCCGACGGGTTGGTGATGAGGATGAGCGGTTGCGGGGCGGGATTTGAGCCGCGGTAGGAGATCGTGGCGGCCAAGGTGGTGCCGCTTTCGCCGCGGGTGGCGGGGAGCCGCAACGAAAAGTCCTGGCCGGGAAGAAACTCGGAGTAGGAGGCCATCCACTGGATGAGTTGGG
>JBAXPF010000383.1:0-3967 GCA_037132955.1 Verrucomicrobiota bacterium
CCGGAGCGAAGCGAAGATAGCCTGACTGACTCATTGGAATTCATCAGGCAAATCGCCCCTCCTTGAGTCATGAAGAGGGCGAAAGGAAGAGCAGGAAACCCACTTCGTGTCTTCGTGTCTTCGTGTGAGATCATCCAAACCCATCAGTGGCCTTAGTGGAATCCGTTTTTTTTCAGGGGTTTATTCCGCCCGATTTACCTTCAGAATCGGTGTTTCCCGGCAATCTTCGCGTTAGGTTGATGCCCATGAGTCGTTATCTTTCGGTGAGCGTCATTCTGTCCTTGGGACATCATGACGTCCTGCGGCGCACGGCTAACAAGGCGGCACCGGGCAGCAGGAACCACGGCAGTGCGGGTTCGGGGATGAGGGCGAGGATCTCGGCGGTGTGGGAACCGGTGTAACTGAAGGCGGAGAGCGGTCGGTTCACCGAGGTGATCGGGTTGGGATCGATATCGTCGGTGGCAACCGCCCAGGCGATGCCGCCAAGCACCAACCTGCCGTCGACCTGAATCATCAGGGGGCTGCCGGAATCGCCGCTGACCAATTGGGCCTCGAAGCCGGTGACGGTGAAGCCGAAGGCCGTGTCACTCGTTAGGTTTTGTACGGTGAGCAGCACGTCGCCGGTGGAGCCATTGACTGCAAGCCCGTCCATAAAGCCCTCCAGGCGGTTGGTGCCCACTGTTTGCACGGTTGCCGTCACGGCGCCATAGCCGGACGAGGTGGGGGAGATGCCGCCCATGAAGATCGGAAGGTCATTGAGCACGGAGGCCGCGAAGCTGGCTGCCGACGCGGCGATCTGGCAAAATTGATAGTGGGTGATGGCCGGCGGCAAGGCGGCGCTGAGTGTGCCGACCCACAAATCGCTGGTGCCGAGGGCGTGACCGCCGGTCACCGTGCGGGTGACGGCAGCGGCGCTTGGATCATTGGCCGGGAAGAAGGACATCAGGCTGCCCACACCCGGATGGGCATGGGCGGCACTCAGGAAAACAGTGGGGGTGAGCATCGTCCCCCAGCCACCGTCGTTGTCGCGGCCCACACCGGACCAATCCAAGCCGCCGCCGATGAAGGCCGGATTGTTGGCAAAACGGTCGTTGCTGGCAGGAACAAAATTTTGGATGGAAGTGGCTCCGTGGCACGGGGCCACGAGCGCGCACCCGACCACCAGTGCGGTGAGGATTTGCAAGTGCTTGGCCACTCGCGGCCGGGTGCAGGTCATGGATTGCAGCGTGAACATGAGAAAGAATCAACCCTAACGGAATCAACCACACGATCGCCCCTGCCACAAGCGAAATCTTCCGGCCCATAATCTTCCTGCAGGGTGCTTCGTGGCTTCGTGTGAGGAAATTCTTGGGGTGGGGCGGAGCAAGATTGCCACTGAAAAGAACTGATTCCCATCGAGGGCACTGTTGGATTTGGATGTTGGATTTGGATGAGTCTCACACGAAGGCACGAAGACACGAAGTAGGTTTGCCCGTCGCAGTCCATGCGAGCGATTTTCATTGGCACACGGGCAAGCTGCCCGTGCCCCTCTTGAAGACGGGACTTTGGGTCTAGTGAGTGCCGCCTCTCTCTTCCCTTGAGCCTTGGACATTGGGCGTTGGCTATTGGATATTGAGTCCAGGATTTTGAGTCCAGGATTTCAATATCCAACATTCAATTTCCAATATCCAATTTCCAAGGTGAAGAAAAGATGGGGCCTCTTGAAGACGGGACTTGGGTCTTCCTTCGTGGCTTCGTGTGAGGAAATTCTTGGGGCGGGGCCTGAGGAATTATGGTTGAAAAATCGCCGCCCGCTCAGTCGCGGTGAGTTCCCGCCACTCCCCTTCCGGCAAGTCTTCGGGCAGGCGCAAGCCGCCGATGGAGATGCGGCGAAGGGTGAGCACATGGTTGCCGGCGGCGGCAAACATCCGGCGGACCTGGTGGTAGCGGCCCTCGTGCAAGGTGATGTGTGCCTCGCGCTCACCGAGCGCCACCATGGCCGCCGGCAGCAGCGGCCTGGCTTCGTTGCGCAACACCAATTCACCCGAGGCGAACAACGCCGCTTCGTGGCCTTCGAGCGGACGATCCAGAACAGCATGATAGGTTTTGAGGCAGCCGGACTTCGGATGGATGATCTTGTGCAGCAACTGCCCGTCATCGGTTAGAAGCAACACGCCGGTGGTGTCCTTGTCGAGCCTGCCCACCGGGCTGAGCAAGGGATTGCGCAGGGCGAAGCGTGGCGGCAGCAGATCGTAGATGGTGGACCCCGGGTCATCGGCGCTGCACGTGTAGCCGTCCGGCTTGTTGAGCATCAGCAGCAAGGGAAAGGGCGGATCCAGCGGCTCGCCGCGGAAGCGGATGCTGGCATGGGGCGGGCAATCATTGCCGCCAAGGACGCGCCCGCTCTCATCGGTGACGGCACCGGCACGGATCAGGCGTTGGACGTCCTTGCGTGAGCCATAGCCGAGGTTGGCAAGCAGTTTGACGAGTTTCATGGCTGTCGATTATTAAAAGGGGAGCGCCGGCGTCCCGCCGGCTGTGTTCGGCATCCTGCCGCACACTCTGCCGCGCAGGTTTAGTGCATGCGCCGGTGATTGGAAAGGTGCATCTCATTTAACCCCATATGTTGGACCTCACCGCCGTTCCGCGAACAACAGTTTGTACCCCCCGGCCTCCCCGGCATTGCGCCAAACCAGTCCACTGGCCTCCAACACCGCCTCATACGCCAGTTGGCGGTTGGCCACCAGATAGAGTTTGCCCCCGCGCTTGAGCGCGGCGGCGGCGGTCCGCAGAAACGCCCGGCCCAAATCCACATCGGTCGCCTGGCCGGTGTGAAACGGCGGGTTCATCACAATCGCATCATAGCCGTCCGCAATCCCCTCGCACACGTCGTGCCAGTGGAACCGGATTTCCCGCGCATGCCCGGCCAGATTCAGCCGGGCGCAAGCGAGCGCCCGGGCATCGGCTTCAAACAAGTCGATGCGTTCCACTCTGGGGCAGTGCCGCAGCACCGCGTCGGATAGAAACCCCCAGCCGGCCCCCAGGTCCGCGACGCTGCCGCGCAGGCTGCCCGGCAGATGCGCGGCAAGCAAGGCCGATCCGGGGTCGATATGGTCCACGCTGAACACCCCGGGTTCTACTATAAAACTCGTATTTGGAATGGCGCGGCGTTCGCCCAATATCCGCCACCCGGCGAACACCTCCTCGCGCCACCCGCCATCGTCCAGCGCGTGGAACGCACGGCACTTGTGTTTTTGCAGCGAGGTGATGTGGCCGCAGGCATTGGCCAGTTCCTTTTCAAAGCGCGCCGCGCCCGCTGTGTTAGGCATGGCGGCCAGCAAACGGCCGCCGGGTTCCAACAACCCGCGGGCCAGCGCAAACCACGCCAGCGTTTCATCCCGCGATTTGCCAGGCAACACCAACACCAGCGGAAACCGGCCCGCCGGATGCTCCACCCTAACCCGCCCGGCACGGTCCCATGCCGCCGCCAGCGGCTTGTGCGGCTGCCAACCGGTGACGTCCGGCCAGCGGGCCAATGCCGGATGCGCTTGCGCCCCGAGCATCATGGCCCTGGCGGGCACGGGCAGGCCGCCCAATACTGTCGGGTTGGCTTTTCTTGATAGGAAAACAGGCGTCCCGCCTGTTAAGGAAGACAGTGCGTCCCGCCTGTCCGCCGATGAAACGACAGGCGGGACGCCCGTCGGCCCTGACAGGCGGGACGCCTGTCCTCCTGCAAAACTGACAGTATTGGGCAGACCGCCCTCGCCGGCAAAGGCGAGCATCAGGGTTTCAAGCGCAGCGTTCACGCCCGCAGCATAAGCGCACTTGCACCCCTTGCGCCAAGAGGATTCTCATTGGCCGCTTGCTTCTCATCGGGCCGATCCAGCACGGGCCGCTTCTATCCTGGAAGACCTTCCGCAAGATGCGGAAGGAGGCACGCTGGCAGCCGCAGTCGGAGCGAGTGATCTTCAGACACGGGCAAGCTGCC
>JBAXPF010000384.1:0-3931 GCA_037132955.1 Verrucomicrobiota bacterium
CGGAGAACGTCGCGCTGCCGCCGCTGGCGGCGGTGACGGTCAGGTCGCGGGCGAGGGCGACGGTGCCGCTGAAGGTGGAAGATCCGTTGCCATTGCCGCCAAGGGTGGATTTGCCGGAGGAGCCGTTGGCCACCACGCTGAGGTTGCGGGCGAGGGTGATGCCGTTCTTGAGCAGCAGCGAGGTGGCGGGGTTGATGATATCGCCCACCACGAAGTTCATCAGATTCGTATTGAGTGTGTTGGCGGTGCCGGGAGTTCCCGTCGTGAGGAAGAAGACCTTGCCTGCGTTGTTGTTGCCGTTGGTCACGGACACTTGCAGGCCGTAGAGCATTTGGGCGCTGGTGTTCAAGTCCGCCGTGCGCTGCCACGTTCCACTCGTGACGACTGTGTAAATGCCGTTGTGATCGATTACGCCGGATGATCCGGGGTCGTTATTATCGTCCTTGACCAGAACGCGGTCGCCGGCAACGAGGGCGACTCCGTCAAGGGTCGTCGCGGCACCGGTGAAGGTTCCGCCGTTGGTGGTGGCGAAGGCGCCTGCCGTGGCACCGATCGAGGCGGCCTTGACATCCGTGACGTGGACGGTGGCCTGGCCGAGGGTGACCGTGCTGGTGCTGAGGCCCAGGGCATTGTTGTGACCGAGGACGAGGGTTCCGCTGCGCACACCGGAGAGGCCGTAGTAACTATTGTTGCCGTTGAACTCGACGAGGCCGCCGCCGGTCTTGTAAACTGCGGTGCCTCTGACGGGGCTGCTGAGGATGTTATTGAAGACCACCGTGCCGCCCGTTGCGGACTGGATGAGAATGTTGCGGATCTGGGTGGCATTGGAGGAGTTGAGCGCGAGCCCCCCGGTGCTGAAGGTGGCGGTGCCGCTGGTGATCGTCGCACCGAGGATGGCCGCGGAGCAATCGGAACCGCTCTCGACGCTGATGACTGAGGTGATCGTGGTTGGAATGGTTGCCAGCACGCCACTCTGCATGTAGCCGAGACCCTTGACCAAAACCGGCTGGTTGTTGCCAAGGCCCAGGGCGTTGGCGTTGCCCACGCCGAGGTATTCCGCGGCTAAAATGCTTTTGCCGGTGGCGAACGAGAGGCCGGAGTTGTCGCCGGTGAGGGTCACCCGGCCTGCGGAGCGCCCCGCGGTGAAGATATTCAGGTTGACGGGCAAGGCGGCGGCGCTGGAGATATTGCCGGCCCAAGTGAAACTCATATTGATGGGGTTGATCGAGAAATCACGGGTGGTGCTGGTCGCTTCCAACGTCAGGGCCGGGGCGAAGATCGGATCGCCCGTGCCGCTGTTGTTAGCAAAGCTGTTCATCCCCAGCTGTGCGTAATTCAGGTCCTGGCAAACGCCACCGATGAGATTGGTGGTGGATAACCCGTTGGTAAGCACCACGGTTCCCGTGCCAAAGCTATTATTGCCGGTCGTGCCGCCGACGCTGTTGCTGCTGGCTTGAGTCAAGCCCTGCGCAATACGGATCGTTCCCGAATAGGTGCCGCTATCGCCGTTGATCGCCAGCTGGTTAGGGCCGGTCTTGTTCAGATTGCCCGCGCCGGACAGCGCGCCACTGGTGCCGCCGGCACCGAGCTGAAACACCAAGCGGTTGTCACGATAGTGGGCCAACTTTCCGCCGAGAGCCCCCTCATTGGTCGTCGAGTTGCCGCGGAGTTCGACGTTATCCACCAGCACGAGCCTGCCACCACCGGTGCTGGTGATCCAGTTGCCTGTCAGGTTGGTCGTCGGCAGGTCTATAACCACCAGATCTGCGGCGTTGTAACCGGCCGTGCCGGTGTCCAGCGTCAGGTTTTTAGTCCCCAGATCCAGCGTGAAGCCAACACCGGCACCCTCCACCGCAGTGCTCGGGAGAGTAATGCCGCAGGAACCGGCGTTGTTGAAGGTGAGGCCGCCCACCGTTTTCGCGAGGTCCAAGGTGATGGTGCGCGCGGCAGTGATCGGAGTGGCCCCGCCGAAGGTGGCGATTTCACCCAGGCCGTTGGGGTAGCTGAGTGACTGCCACTTGGTGCCATCCCCCCAATTGCCGTTGATATTGGCGGTCCAGGTGTTGCTCGCCGCAAAGCCGTGACCGGCGGATAGCGTGAGGGTGGCGAGCGCGATTTGGCCCAGGCGGGACAGGCGGTTGTAGGTCGGTTTCATCGGATTTGCGGTTTTTAGTTGTGGATTCCTTCAAAAAATGGCGAATTTTGAGCACGTGCTCTTTGTGGATGAGGTGCTCGATTGACGGAATACTGTCCCAAGGCGGTGCTGGCGTCTACCTAGCGTATTGTTGTGGTTGGCGGAGTGATGGCCGGTCAATCCAGGCGGATCAAGCCGCGCTGCACCGCCGACATCGCCGCCTGGGTGCGGTCGAGAACCCGGAGCTTTTTAAACAAGTGGGTGAGGTGCAGCCGGACGGTCGGCTCGGCGATTCCCAGGCCGTCGCCGATCTCCTTGTTGCTGTGTCCTTGCACGACTCTCCCTAACACCTCGTGCTCCCGTCGGGTGAGACTCACGCGGTGGGCGGCGCGGAGTTTCAGCTCGATCTCAGGTGAGAAATAACTGCCGCCGGCGGCAATCAGGCGGATCGCGGCCAACAGCTGCTCGCGCTCCACCGATTTCGAGAGATAGCCCGCCACCCCGGCATCCATGGCCCCGAGAATATCCTCGTCGGCATCACTCACGGTGAGCATGGCAATGCGCGCGGCGGGATCGTCGCTGAGAATGGCACGGGCGGCCTGCACGCCGTCGCGCAGTGACATGCGCACATCCATCAGCACCAGATCGGGGCGGTGCAGGGCGAACATCTCCCTGGCTTGGATGCCGTTGCTGGCTTCCGCCACGACCACCAAATCCCGTTCCGAGGACAGGGAACCGATGAGTCCCTTGCGGGCGATGAAATGATCGTCCACAATGAGGATGCGGATGCGGGCTGGTGGTGACATGGCTGGAGTTAGACAGGGATGGTGGCCTGCACGGAGGAACCTCCGCCTGGCCGGGAATGGAACTCGAAGCGCCCGCCGAGCTTATCGCAGCGCTCCTGCATCCCGAGGATGCCGAAATGCCCCGCAGACGCCGTGGGCGGGGTGCCGCCGGTGACTTCAGCGTGGCCATCGTCGGTCACGGTGAGCACCAGCGTGTGGTCATGGTGGGTGAGACGGACTTCGATGGTGCGGGCATCCGCGTGCTTGACGGCGTTGGTCACCGCTTCCTGGGCGAGGCGCAGCACGTTGACTTGCACCTGCGGCGGGATGTCGGCCGCGGGATCCATTTCGGCAAGCAGGTTCACGACCATCGGCTTGCCGCTGACAATGCGTTGCAGGGCGGTGCGGATGGCCGCTTCGAGGCCGTCGTCAAGCAGCGCCGGATCGCGCAGATCCCAGACGACGCGCCGGGCGTTGTCGCGGCTCAAGCCCAGCATCTGGCGCAACACCTCGAGGTTTGCGCGGGCTTGCGGCGTGAGCGGTCCGGCGTGTTCCAGGGCCTCGGTTTGGCGGGTCATGCCCACGAACTCCTGCTCCAGAGAGTCGTGGAGTTCCCGCGCGAAGCGGGTGCGCTCGTCGGAAGTGGCCTCGCGTCGGGCTTGGGCACTGATGATTTCCTGCTGGGTCTTGGCGCGGGCGCGCAGGAAATAGTTCCACAGGGCGAAGGCCAACGCCAGCGCGATGGTGGAACCCATCATTCCCAGCAGCCGCCGCACCGTCCACCAGCTGGGTTGTTGCAGAACGACCACATCGGCCGCGCTGCGCAGGATCAGGTCGAGATGGTTCGGAGTCATTTTGGAAATCCGATCATCGCGCTCCGCGGTTGCGAATTCGAGTTGCACCAGTCCGGTGACCTCCAGTTCGCTGCCGGGCAGCAGCGCATCCAGCGCTCCCGGGCTCTCGCCATTGAGCCGGGCGCGGAAGGAGGAATGCCCTCGGGCTCCGGTCTGCT
>JBAXPF010000385.1:0-3927 GCA_037132955.1 Verrucomicrobiota bacterium
GTGTATGTGGTGTGAGGCCCTTGGTAGTCTCGGATAGGAATTTTTTCAAGCGAGGCGCATTCGTCCCCCGCGTCCCAAAATAGATCCGATTATCAGCCACAAGGTCTTTGAATTTTGGTTCAGTTACGCTCCAGCATCTTCCGGGTGGGGGATCTAACTCCCTGCCTCCGGGAGTACACAGACGATAGAATTGTGATGCCGTTCCATGCCCCCCTTGAGCATTCAGAGACACAGATTGCCAACTGCCACGGGGATCATTGTCGGGATTTGTATAACGCCCCTTGACTTCGGAGCTAAGCGGCAGCGTGCCTCTCACTTTCTCAAAAAGCGGGAGATTCCGCGCATAGCAGATAACATAATCGTGGCTGAATGAAAACACTCGTCTGTTTTCTCTGGTTGTCCGCTTTTCCCAAATGATGGTCGTGACAAAGTTGTTTGCGCCGAACACCTCGTCCATGACAAGCCTGAGTGGCCCGACTTCATTATCATCAAGACAGACAAAAATGGCACCGTCCTCGGTAAGAAACTGCTTCAACAACGCCAGTCGCGGATACATCATGCAAAGCCACCTATCGTGGCGGTCGAGCGTTTCGCCTTCCTTGCCGACGACCTTGCCAAGCCACTCGCGGATGAGGGGGCTATTGACATTGTCGTTGTAGGCCCAGCCTTCGTTGCCGGTGTTGTAGGGCGGGTCGATGCAAACGCACTTCACCTGCCCGGCGTAGTGTGGGAGCAGTGCCTTGAGGGCAACGAGGTTGTCTCCCTGGACGATTAGATTGCCGGTGCCGGGATCTCCGCACGCGAGATCGGGCACGTCCTTGAGCAAGTGGAACGGCACTTCCAGGTGATGTTTGATGACGGCTTCCTTGCCGATCCAGTTGAGCGTGGGCATATGAAAGAGTTCAGTCGGATGAAGGTTTGCGGCCGGAGAGCGGCTTGAGGTCCACCATGGCGTATTCGACGCTGGCGCGGTTGGTGGCGTAGTTCTGGCGGACGGTTTTCTTCAGATAGAAGCGGTAGTCCTTGGGGATTTGGGCGACGTTCTGCCGGGTGATGACGTTCTCACGGAAGTGGCCGTGGATGTATTCCTCGCCGGCCTTGATGATGAAGGCGCGGGTTTTCACATTGGCGGCGATGAGAATGCCGTAGATCTCGACGTCGTCGGTCTGACTGTCACTGACAAGACTGATGGTGTCCTTGAGGCTCCTCCAGTCGTCGGGCGACTTGGCGAGCACTCGCTGGACTCGGTTGTCGCGGACGAGCATGAGTTTCGATCCCATCTCGGCGCGGACATGGTTCTGGCACCATTCCGAGAGGGCGCGGATCGGTGCTACGCCGAGTTTCTGCGAGTAGTCGTGGATTTGATCGGTGTCGGTGCTTTCGGCGATGGAAATGACAGTGTTGACCGCGTAGTTCATCGAATCCAAGAGGTCCTTGCGGTTTTCAGCAATGAGCATGATGCCCACATCACCCCATGTGTCGCCGCCGTCGCAGTAGCCGAGGCGGAGGATGGATTCCTCGCGGGCCTCCTTGGACATGTGTCCGGTATCCTTGGGCTTGCCGCCGATCTGGGCATCCATGGTGAGGCTGACGGTCTGCTGGAAGCCACCGATGGCATCGACGATCTGGCGCACGGGCAGGAACTCGTTTTCGCCGGTGTGGAAGCGGTAGTTGCAGACATCCAGCCAGCGTTTTCCGGCGATGACCTCGAAGCGGCGCTTGAGCTGGTGGCGCAGCGCGTCCATGCCGGGGATGTTGAGTGCCAGGGTCTCGCTATCCGGGTGGTTCTGCAGCTCGCGGTTGGAGCGGTAAATCAGCGAGTCAAGCTTGAGGAGCTGGTTGGCGATGCGGGCGAGTTCGCTCATGGCACTGGAATGATTGGAAAGCCCTTTTTGCCGGAATCACCGTGGGCCGTGAAGGAATCGAGAACGATACCGGCGAATTCCTCCACAAGCCAACGTCCGGGATCATCGGGAGCAGGCTCAATCAGAGCGGAAACGTCGCAGGAAAGCCGGTCGGGAAGGTCCTTGTCGTTGAGCCAGTCGAGGAGACTCAGAAGTCCGTCGCGCTTGGGCGTGGCCGCCGGGAGCCGCAGATGGACCTGGGCGAAGTCGGGATCCTCGTGGTCCACTACGAAATCGCCGCTGACCCAGAGTTTTCCGGGTGCCGCCGCATCCCGAACCTTGGCATGTGCGGTCTGGAAGCCCTCCCAGATGAACGGTCGGGTGGCGGATGCCGGGTAATGCTTCACACAGACGGACTCCACCTGATTGACGGGGCAGACCACCGGCACGTCTCCGAACAATGGCTCCGGGAGGTTCATTACAATGCTTCGATTCTGCGACGGCTTTTGACCGGAGCGGGTGCGGGGGTGGTTGACGGGGCGGATGGTTGCGCATTCGCCGGTGTCTGCCTGGACTGCCGGCTCTCGTCACGGCTCAGCGTGTTCTCGGCCGCCTTGCGGGCCTGGGTGACATACGGGTCTTCGGGCGGCGGCGCGGAGCCCAGGGCAGAGCGGGCGGACTCTTCGGCGGCAACCTCCCTCATCATGCGCTTGAGATCCTCCTGGGACATGGGCAGGGAGGCGTTGAACTCGCCGCTTTCGTCCACCAACCCGGTGGCTTTGTCGAGGACCACGCGCAGGAACTCGCTGATTTTCTGTTTCCTGCGAATGGCCATCTTCGCATAAAAATCGTAGGTTTCCTGACTCACCCAGAAGTTCAGACGTTGTTCGAGAGCCAATTTCGGTCTTGCCATGGCGCAAATGTTGCCCCGGTCTGCGACTTTTTGCAAGAATAATCGTTTGATTCGCAACAAGTTGCAACGCAGCTGAAATTTTGTTGTTGCGCGCCTGCCCTTTTTTGCGACATTTGGGGCAACTTATGAAGTTGCTCGTCCGAATCAACACCTGGGTGCCGACCCGAACCAAGACACGAATCGCCGCATTGGCGAAGCGCACGGGGCTCAAAACCTCCGACGTGATCCGCATCGGGTTGGGGTATGCGCTCGACCATTTCGAAAGCGGACCGGTGGAAATTCCGACCGGTAGGAAACAACCGGAAAGGAGGCGCAACATGAGCACCAGTTGACATGCCGAAGCAAGACGGCTGCGGCAGCCGCACCAACGGCAACCGCAGCCAGATCGAAGATCGAGACCCTAGCGAAAACACAGGAACCAACCGACGACCGAAGCCACTCAACCATACCGGCAGGTCGTCACAACCACAAAACATCTCATGACGACTCAAAATGGGAGCCTCACCCTCCAACGGGGCAAAATCACCCGGCCACAAAAGGCCGTCATCTACGGACCGGAAGGCGTCGGCAAATCGACGTTTGCCAGCCTGACCCCCGCACCCGTCTATCTGGACACGGAAGGCGGGACCCACCACCTCGACGTGATTCGCCTCGACGCGGTTTCGTCCTGGGACGAAATCACTGCGGCCGTCGCCCAACTTGCCAAAGCGGAACACCCGTTCAAGTCACTGATTATCGACACTGCGGACTGGCTTGAGAAGCGGCTTGCCGAACACCTGTGCCGCAAGGCTAACAAGGACAGCATCGAGGATTTCGGCTACGGCAAGGGCTGGGTCCTGCTGACCGAGGAATTCGCCCGCTTCCTCAATTCGCTCGACGCCCTGCTGGCACGCGGCATGAACGTGGTTTTCCTCGCCCACTCGACGGTGAAGAAATTCGAGGCCCCGGACCAAGCTGGCAGCTATGACCGGTTTGAGCTGAAACTCAGCAAGCAGGTGGCTCCGCTGCTCAAGGAATGGGCTGACGTCGTGCTTTTCGCCAACTACGTCACGCGGATTGCGGAAAAGGACAGCGGCAAAACCCGTGGCGTGGGCGGCAAGGAACGCGTGCTATATGCCACCCACACGGCGGCGTATGACGCGAAAAACCGCCACGGGCTGCCGGACAAGC
>JBAXPF010000386.1:0-3914 GCA_037132955.1 Verrucomicrobiota bacterium
GAACATCGAACGCCGAACATCCAACGTTGAACGGAAGAGAAAGGCGAACATCGAACATCGAACGCCGAACATCCAACGAAGAACGAAAGAGAGAAAGATAGGGCCTTGTGTCTGTTACTTTCGCCTCTTCGGTTCGATGTTCGGCGTTCAATGTTGAACGTTCGATGTTCGTATCAATCTTCGGTTCGATGTTTGTCTTCCGTTGCCATTGCCGAGGCTGGCTTCCGTTACACCTGAATATCCAATAGCCAAGGCCCAATATCCAATGTCCAAGGTGAAGAGAGCGTTACGCGGTGAGCCAGCGGGACGGACAACGGATCACAGACAAGGGACAACTCTTACGTATCAGTTGAGGCCGTTACACCTGAATATCCAATAGCCGAGGCCCAATATCCAATGTCCAAGGTGAGCGTCGTAGCGGCGCTTTGCCCATGCTTCTCTCAGGTTCATGGAAACAGAGCGTGATGATCTTCTAATCTGGTTGGACAGCGCATATTTCTCATCATTCGGAAAGCCCCTGCTTAGCACAAAGATCTCCATCGCGAGCTGATAAGCCTTCTTATAGACATCAAGATCTTTAGCAGAGTTGATTTGCATGGCTCTTTCTCACTTCTGATCTCTGATCTCTGATCTCTGATCTCCGCCCTTTACTCTTAGCGCCGCAGGCAGCGCCTGTTCAGACTTCCTCGGCCTCTTCAGAGGCTTCACGGAGGGTGATTTCAAGTTCGCGGCGGAGTTCTTCGCGGTCGGGCAGGTAGAGTTGGTATTTCCGAATGAATAGCTGGCTGTTCATCTCATAACTCCAGCAGAAAGGGTTGGAGGTGGTCGCAGAGGCGGGTTTCGAGGTCGGTCTCGGAAAGCGTGTGCGGCTCGGGTATTTTCAGGAACTCGAAGACGAAGGGGTCGCGTAGAATGGCGTCGGCAAATTCGGCAGCAGCCTCATCGAGGATCCGCAGTTTCGTGCCGGATGGCGTGGGGCAAGATCGTCAAAAACGTCTGCGATGGGCTTGGAACGAGCGGTGCCGGCAATGACGGCAGCCAGGCGAGCGCCGATTTCATCCTCCCAAGCGGTCGTCACCTCCGGGGAAAAATCCCGCGCGGGTTCTGAAACGTCGAGCAGGATGCGGCCAGTTCCAGCCTCTGGGAAGATGGCAAAGCAAGGCACTCTTTGGTGATTTCAGCAATGACTTTCATGAGAGGCGTTCGATGTTCGTATCAATCTTCGGTTCGATGTTCGTCTTCCGTTGCCACTGCAAGTGAATACGCCAAGCTCCTCCTGCTGTCAATATCTCAAGGAGGGGATTCGTTAGGATTGGCGGCCGATAGGGAAGTACTCAAAGCCCAGTTGGCGCATGGATTTTGGATCATAGAGGTTGCGGCCGTCGAAGATAAGCGGTTGGGTGAGGAGGGAGCGCATCGAGTCGAAGTCGGGGCTGAGGAATGCTTTCCACTCGGTGAGAATGACCAGGGCATCGGCACCTTTGAGGGCATCCATTGGGCTGGTGACAAGCGTCAGGTCGTCGCGCTGGCCGTAAATGCGGTGAGTCTCGTTTGTGGCGACCGGGTCGTAGGCTGCGACCGTGGCGCCCATGCTCCAGAGCGCTTCGATCATGACGCGGCTGGGAGCTTCGCGCATATCGTCGGTATTGGGTTTGAAGGCCAGGCCCCAAATGGCAAAGTGGCGGCCGGTGAGGTCGTGGCCGCAACGAGTCCGGATCTTGCTGACGAGGACGTGTTTTTGGGCATCGTTGGCCTCTGCCACGGCGTTGAGCACGCGCATTGGGATTTGAAGTTTCTGAGCCGTTTGGCGCAGGGCGCAGACATCCTTGGGGAAGCAGGAGCCGCCATAACCGCATCCAGCGTAGAGGAAATGAAAGCCGATGCGCGGATCGGAACCGATGCCCTGGCGCACGAGTTCGATATCGGCGCCGACCTTTTCGGCAAGCAACGCGAGTTCGTTCATGAAGGAAATGCGGGTGGCCAGCATGGCATTGGCGGCGTATTTGGTCAGTTCGGCGGAGTGCACATCCATCACGATGAGTCGCTCGTGGTTGCGTTGAAACGGAGCGTAGAGGCTGCGCAAGAGGTCGGTGGCACGTTCGTCATCGGAGCCGATGATGATGCGGGCAGGTTTCATGAAATCCACGATGGCCGCGCCCTCTTTGAGGAATTCGGGATTGGATGCGACACAGAATTCAGTGGTGAGGCCGCGAGTTTGGAGTTCCCCGTCAATCACGGCGCTGACGCGATCGGCAGTGCCGACGGGAACCGTTGACTTGTTGACCACCAACTTGAAGTCGCGCATGTGGCGGCCGATATTGCGGGCGGCCGCAACGACGTATTGCAGATCTGCCGAACCGTCTTCATCCGGGGGCGTGCCGACGGCGATGAATTGAATCTGGCCGAAGTGAACCGACGCCTCGGTATCAGTGGTAAAGGTGAGTCGTCCGGCAGCCACGTTGCGAGCGACCATGTCCTCCAACCCTGTTTCATGGATGGGAATGCGGCCGGAATTGAGAAGATCGATTTTGCGCGGGTCGGTGTCCACGCAGAGCACATCATTGCCGACGTCAGCGAGGCAGGCACCGGTGACCAGACCGACATAGCCAGTGCCAATAATGGTGATTTTCATAAGTTGTTTAAGCCGTCAGCGCCAAGCCAGAAGGTTTGGCTGGTGGGGGGGTGAAGCGTTTCAAGGGACCGGATGTGAGTGGGCGATGAGTGGGTAGAGGAGAGCGACGGTTCAGAGCGCGACGAGGTCCAGCCATTGGGCATTCTCGCGGTGCCAGGCGACCGTGCGGGCGAACCCATCCAGCGGAGCTACGGTGGGTTGCCAGCCGAGAAGCGAGTGAGCCTTGGTGATTGCGGCGGAGGTGTCTTGCATATCCGCGTTGTTCTGCGGTTGGTGCTCGATCAACGCCTTGAGCCCGAGTTCGGTCTCGATGGCACCGATCATGGCGTTGATGCTGAGGGGAGTATTGCCGCCGCCGAGATTGATGATGTCGTAACCGGTGTTCATCAAGGCGGCTACGGTACCGCGGGCGATGTCGTCGATGTAGGTGAAGTCGCGGGTTTGGTTGCCGTCGCCATAGAGGGTGATGGGTTGGCGGCGGCGGACCCATTCGATGAAACGGAAGGGACTCATATCCGGACGCCCTGCGGGACCGTAAACGGTGAAGTAGCGGAGAATGGTCACGTCGATTCCATAGAGGTGATGCCAAGTATAGGCCAGCGCTTCGGCAGCGAGTTTGGTGGCGGCATAAGGAGAGATGGGCCGGGTCACATCGGCGGTTTCCACGAAGGGCATTGCAGACCCGGCATAGAGCGATGAGGTGGAGGCCATGACGTAGCGCGAGACTCCGTGGCGAGTCATCAATTGGAGTAAGTTGAGAGATCCCTGGGTGTTGGTCGTCAGATAGACATGGGGAGCGATGATGCTGGCACGCACGCCGGCACGGGCGGCGAGGTTGATGACGGCATCAAAGGCATGAGTTGCAAAGAGGGCGGATAGGGCTGGGCAATCCTCAATATCGATTTTTTCAAATTGGAAACCCGGGCAGGTCCGCAAGCGGGATAAGCGGTAATCCTTGAGCCGGACGTCATAGAAATCATTGAGGTTATCGATGCCGAGCACCTGATGGCCCGCGTCCAGTAGCCACTCCGTGGTGCGGGCACCAATGAAGCCGGCACAGCCTGTGAGGAGAATGAACATGGGAAGGAAGATGGGGCAAGCTGATGGGAGGAAGATTTGTCGGTGGTCTGCGCCAGAGAAGAAGAATGCGAACATCGAACATTGCACATCGGACATCCAACGTTGAACGGAAGAGAAAGGCGAACATTGAACATTGAACGCCGAACTTCCAACGTTGAACGGAAGAGAAAGGCGAACATCGAACATCGAACGCCGAACATCC
>JBAXPF010000387.1:0-3878 GCA_037132955.1 Verrucomicrobiota bacterium
ACCGCCCGGCCCGGCTCTATCGATTCGATCACCGGAAATACGACACTCTCGTCCGTCACGGCTTTCACTTCGAACTTTGACTCCCATGAATTCACCCCTACAAACCGATCTCTATCAACTTACCATGGCCGCCGCCTATTGGCAGGCCGGGAAAGCCGACCAAGAAAGCGCCTTTCAATTGTTCTTCCGCGGTCTTCCATTCAAGGGAGGCTACGCCATCGCCGCAGGCCTCGCGCCTGCTCTTGAGTGGTTGAAGGACTTCCGATTCAGGACGGACGAAATCGACTATCTGTCCAGTCTGCGCACGAAAAACGATTATCCGCTCTTTCAACATGGGTTTCTCAGCTATCTAGCGGATCTTCGGCTCTCCTTGAATGTTGACGCCATCCCCGAAGGCAGCGCGGTCTTCGCGCACGAGCCACTGCTCCGGATTCAAGGTCCCATTTTGCACGCGCAATTGGTCGAAACCGCTCTGCTCAACATCATCAATTTCCAAACCTTGATTGCCACCAAGGCCGCACGCATCTGCCATGCCGCCGCAGGAGGACCGGTGTTTGAGTTCGGATACCGACGGGCGCAGGGGTCAGACGGAGGACTGTCCGCAAGCCGCGCTGCCTGGATTGGCGGCTGCGAGGGAACATCGAATGTTCTAGCAGGAAAACTCTACGGCATTCCCGTGCGCGGCACCCACGCCCATTCCTGGGTCATGTCGTTTGATGATGAACAGGAGGCATTTGACCGCTACGCGGACGCCATGCCGGACAACTCGACCCTGCTCGTCGATACCTACGATACCCTCAACGGGGTTGACCGGGCCATCGAAACGGCCCGCAAACTCCGCGACCGCGGTCATTGCCTCAGCGGAGTCCGTCTCGATTCCGGGGACCTCGCATGGCTCAGTCAGCAAGCCCGATCCAGGTTCGATGCCGCAGGATTTCCGGATGTGAGCATCGTAGCCAGCAATGATCTTGACGAACACCTGATCGAAAGCCTCCGCCATCAGGGAGCTAGGATCGATATCTGGGGTGTGGGCACCAACCTTGTGACTGCCGCGGATCAACCCGCGCTCGGTGGTGTTTACAAGCTTGCAGCACTCCGCCAGAAAGACGGGACATGGCTGCCGCGCATCAAATTCAGCGAACAACGCGCCAAGAGCTCCATCCCCGGCAGGCTTCAGGTCAGACGTTTCATGAAGGATGGCCTGTTCATCGGCGATGCCATTTACGACATCGATGCCCCCTTGCCGGAGCGGGTCACAATCGTTGATCCGAATGATCCCTTGCGCCGGAAAACCATTCCCGATGACGCGGGGTTCGCTGATCTCTTGCAGCCCGTGATGAGATGTGGAGAGCTGATAGGAGAACCGCAGGATTTGTCCGTGGCCCGTGAGGTCCGGCAACTGGCGGTCGAGAGCCTGCATCCCGGTATCCTCCGCCTCGACAATCCCCACCTCTATCCAGCCGGCATCGAGCAGGGACTGCACGAGCGGAGGGAGACCATGATCGCCAATAATTTCAATCACTGATATGGACACCAAGAAGATCAGTAAATTCCTGAGTCTTGTTCTCAGGCACGACCCCGGCAGCATCGGAATCGAACTCGATCCGCATGGGTGGACGGATTGCGGACAATTGATCGATGCCGCATGCCGGAATGGAGTCCGGTTGGATCATGCCCTGTTGGTGGAGATCGTTAGATCAAGCGACAAGCAGCGGTTCGCCCTGAATGACGACCAGACCCGGGTCCGCGCAAACCAAGGGCATTCGGTAGAGGTGGATCTATCACTCAAATCCGTGACGCCTCCGGCTGTGTTGTTTCATGGGACAGTGGACAGGTTTATTCCATCGATCCGTGAGACTGGCATCGAAAAAGGTCAAAGGCACCACGTTCACCTCAGCCCGGACATCGACACCGCCTCCAAGGTGGGCGAGCGAAGGGGCAAACCCGTGATTTTGAAGGTTGACGCGAAAAGGATGCACGCAAGCGGTCGGGAATTCTTCCTGTCAGGAAATGGCGTGTGGCTGACCGATCATGTGCAAGCGGAATTCATCGATTTCGGGATGAAGACCACGGTCCTTTACCGGCCAGTTGGTCCCGAAGAGTTGAAGCTTATTGAGGAAAGCGGATGGACCGCGTTCCCTCCGAGATTGCCCGACCAGCCGATCTTCTATCCGGTGACCAATGAGCCCTACGCAATCCAGATCGCCCGCGATTGGAACGTGAAGGCATCCGGTGCCGGATTTGTTACGAAGTTCCACGTCGAGTCGGCTTATCTGGAGAAATACCCCGTTCAAACCGTCGGCGGCAGGGAACACACCGAGTTGTGGGTGCCTGCGGAGGAACTTGAGGAATTCAATCACCACATCATGGGGAAGATCGTCGTTACCAAACTGTTTCCTCAAGACGGGCAAGGCGGATTCAACACATCATTGAAACCAGAAATCCCATGAACCGAACCCTTCTCAAAGCATGTCTTCTCGGTGGCGCGTTGGGCGATTCCGTCGGCCTTCCGTCGGAAGGAATAAACGCCCGGCGCATCGCTCGTCTCAGGCCGGGGGCGCTTAGCCAATCACTGGTCTTCGGCAAGGGAATGATCAGCGACGATACGGAGCATGCCGTGATGACTCTGCTGAGTCTAATGGATCATGATGGTGATGCGCGAAAATTTTCCGCGGCTCTCGCGTGCCGGTTGCGCTGGTGGCTTGCCTCCGTTCCCGCTGGCATCGGGTTGGCCACAGCCCGGTCACTGGTGAAACTTTGGCTGGGCTTCAAGCCGGCCAATAGCGGGGTATTCTCCGCGGGCAACGGTCCATTAATGCGTGCTCCAGTGATTGGCGTCTGGTTTGGAGAGGATTCGGAAAAGAGAAATGAGTTTGTCAGGGCGTCCACCTTGATCACGCATCGTGACCCACGGGCCACGGAGGCCGCGCAGATGGTTGCTCACGCCGTCGCGTTGGTCACCACCGGCAAGTGGACCGAAGATGAGATTCTGGACTGTTTGCAGACGGATATCGCAAGTGACGATTTGAGAAATCGATTTCTGAAACTCAGGGCGAGTTTGCAGGCGGGTGCCAGTGTTGAAGAATACGCCAATTCAATTTCAAGAAAACCGGGATTCGTCAGTGGATTTGCTCCCGAGACGGCCTGTGTCGCCATCTACGCATGGCTGCGTCATCGTGGTGATTTCAGAATTACCATCGAAGCGGTTGTCAGGGCGGGTGGAGATACCGACACGGTCGGATTCGTTGCCGGATCCATCGCCGGCGCGGAGTGTGGGCCGGATGGTCTGGTGACCGATTGGTTGGCCAATCTCCGGGATTGGCCGATTCACGCCGGTTTCATCGAACGCATCGCAGCCGGAAACAAAGCACGCTATCCCAATTGGCCAATGAGTCTCGTACGGAACATGTGTTTCCTGCTCATTGTTCTCACCCACGGGTTCAGAAGACTCCTTCCCCCATATTAGCCCTCAACCACCATGCAACTTCTCAAGGTCGCCGCCGTAGCATTGAACCAGACGCCCCTCGATTGGTCGGGAAACGCCGGTCGCATCCGCAAGGCTCTATCACAGGCGCGGGCCGAAGATGCGGGATTGGTGTGTTTGCCGGAGTTGTGTCTAACGGGATATGGTTGTGAGGACGCGTTCTTCGCTCCCGGCACTTGTGAACAGGCGTGGCAAATGCTGGAAGAGCTGCTGCCGGAAACCCGCAATCTTGTCGTTGCCTTTGGACTGCCAGTCTCCCACCAACGGGCGCTTTTCAATGTCTCGGCGGTGGCGGTGAATGGAAAACTGGTTGGGGCGTGCGCGAAGCAGAATCTCGCAGGCGATGGCATCCACTATGAACCCCGCTGGTTCAAGCCCTGGCCGGTCGGGGTGG
>JBAXPF010000388.1:0-3857 GCA_037132955.1 Verrucomicrobiota bacterium
ATGCCCGCATCTATCATGCCGGCACCCGCAAATCCGCCGCCGGCAATTGGGAAACTCACGGCGGCCGCGTGCTGGCCGTCGTCGCCGGTGCCGCCACCCGCACCGCGGCCGTCACCCGCGCCCACGCCGCCGCCGACCACATCCACTTCGCCGGTCTCCAACGCCGCCGCGATATCGGCATCCTGCATTTTTCCTAACTCCCTAACTTCTTCACCTGCCAACGTCTTCACGTCTTCACTTACTTACTTCTCCACTCCCCCATGCCCGTCACCCTCAGTGCAGAAGACATCGCCGCCGGTATCGACTGCCTGGCCGCAGCCATTCGCGAAAAGACCGCCGGCCAGCCCATCGCTCTCATCGGCATTCGTCGCCGCGGCGACGAGGTGGCCGAGCGCGTGCTGACCCGCCTCGCCGAGGACGACCGCGAACTCAACTTTGGCATTCTCGATATTTCCCTCTATCGGGACGATTTCGAGCACCTTCACGCAAACCCGAAGCTACAGGAAAGCGACATCCCGTTCCAGATGGAAGGCGCCCACGTCATTCTCGTGGACGACGTCTTGTTCACCGGGCGCACCATCCGCGCCGCCCTCGATGCGCTCTCCGACTACGGACGTCCCGCCAAAGTGGAGCTCGCGGTGCTCATCGACCGCGGCCACCGCGAAATGCCCATCCATCCGGATTACACTGGCATCAGCCTGCCCACCCAACGCCTTGACCATGTGCTGGTTTCATTGGAAAAAACCGATGGAATCGACCAGGTTCGCGTCGTCGAAAATATCAACCCATGACCCCGCTCCCGCAGCACAAAAAATCCCCGGGCGAAATCGCGCGACTCAGGAAATATCTCGGCGTTCCCACAGAGGCGGGCGTTGCCGAGCTGCAGAACCATCCGCCAAGCCCGGCGCAGGACTCGCAAGCGCATGCCAAGGAATCAGAAACCTCCCTGTCCGCCATCGCGCCGACTCTCCATCACCAGCGGCCGAACCAGCCGCTGAAGCGATCCGGGGTCGTGCTGGCACTGACCCCTATGCGATCAGTCGTGCCGGTTCCGACTGAGAGCAAGCTGCCCATTCGCCGCCACAGCGAAGAGGAATTAGCTGAAGCCCGCCGCCGCGACGCGCTCGCTGTCATCTCACAGGGCGGCTGCAGTCTGCCCAGCGCCGCCCATCCGGCGCTCCTGGCCATCGGTTATATCCTGGCCATCGGCGGCGCGGCCGCACCTGCATTGTTGGATTACATCTCCCGCATGACCGGCTCCTATACCCTGGGGGGGTCATTCAGCGGCGGCTATCATCTTCTTACGATCGGCACGCTGGCGGCCCTACCCGTCGCCGCTTTCATTTACTTCAGGAAATCCCTCTCGCACCACCACTCTGCCTTCATCGCCATCATCGCATTCATCGCCCTGGTTTTCGCCTCCCTCCACTACTTCCCCCACCTCCGGAATGCCACGTAAAGACCTGCTAGATATTGTCTCCCTTGAACGCGGGGAAATCGAGCATCTCCTCGATCAAGCCGCACCCTTCAAGGAGATCTTCACCCGCTCGGTGAAGAAAGTCCCCGCACTCAAGGGAAAATCCGTGCTGATGCTCTTCTATGAGGCGAGCACCCGCACCCATTCGTCCTTCGAGGTCGCCGCCAAACGCCTGTCCGCCGATGTCACCAACTTCGACGTCACCCACTCGTCCATCACCAAGGGTGAGTCGGTTAGAGAAACCATCGAGACCTTGCAGGCGATGCGCTCCGATTTCATCATCGTGCGCCACAGCCGCGCGGGACTGCCCGGCAACATCGCCCGCTTGACCCGCGCCTCGGTCATCAACGCGGGTGACGGCGCCCATGCCCATCCCACCCAGGCCCTGTTGGATGCCTTCACCATCAAGGAGAAATTCCCGGATCCCGCCGGCAAGCGCGTGCTCATCATCGGCGACATCCTCCACTCCCGCGTCGCCCGTTCCACCAGCACCATCCTCAAGAAACTCGGCGTTGACGTTGCCTATCTCGGCCCCGGCTCGCTGGTGCCCAAGGTCGGCCCGGAAAACATCCTCCGCTTCACCGATTACGCGCAGGCCATGGCATGGTCGCCGGATATTATCTATCTGCTCCGCGTGCAAATGGAGCGCCAGGACGTGCAATACTTCCCGAGCCTGCGCGAATACCACCGCCTCTATGGCATCACCGAGGCCCGCCTTGCCGGGATCCGCGACCGTGGCCTCTACATCATGCACCCGGGCCCGGTCAACCGCGGCGTCGAACTCTGCGACGCGGTCATGGACTACGAGCGCTCCCTCATCAACGACCAGGTGGAAAACGGCATCGCTGTTAGGATGGCCGTGCTCTACTGGCTCAAGCCGGAATCTGTTACTGGTTAATGGCTATTTGGAAAGACCAACCTCAGCGCCTCCGCGTTTCGATCCATCCAACCACTTCTCCTATGACCCTCCTCATCACCAACGCCCGCATTGCCTCGGAAAACTCGCCCGACCTCATTCCTGCCGACGTGCTCGTCAGCGACGGCACCATCCAACAAATCGGCAACGGGCTGGCGGCCCCCGCCGGAGCGCGCGTCATCGACGCCCGCTGGCGCATCCTGATGCCCGGCATGTTTGACGCGCATGTGCATTTCCGCGAGCCCGGCTTTGAGGCCAAGGAAACCATCGCTACCGGCAGCGAGGCCGCCATCAACGGCGGCATCACCGGCGTGGTCATGATGCCTAACACAAGTCCCGCGATTGACAGCACCACCGTGGTGGCCAGCGTGCTGGCCTCCGCCAAGCGCAGCTCCCGCATTCCGGTGTACACCTCAGGCTGCGTCACCAAGGGCCGCCATGGCAAGGAACTGGCGGCGATCGACGGCATGCGCGCCTTGGGTGTTAGAATGTTGACCGATGACGGCGACACCACCGCCGACGCCGCGGTGCTGCTGCGGGCGATGCAATACGCCGGGGAATTCGGCATGTTCTTCGCCAGCCACTGCGAGTTGCCCGAGCTGGCCGGGCCGCGTGCGCTCAACGACGGGGTCACCAGTTACCGACTCGGCATCAAGGGCTCACCCGCGTGTGCCGAGGAAATCATCATCGACCGCGATATCCGCCTCGCCCACGCCGCCGGCGCCCACATCCATATCCAACATGTCTCCAGCAAGCTCGGCATGGAAACCATCCGCTGGTGGAAGAGCCGCGGGGATGTCAGGGTGAGCGCCGAGGTGGCGCCCCATCACCTGCTGTTCACCGAGGAAGACATCGGCGACTTCGACACCCACTACAAGATGAACCCGCCGCTGCGTACCAAGGCGGACACTGAGGCACTCCTGCAAGGCCTCATCGACGGCGTGTTCGACCTGATCGCCACCGATCATGCGCCCCATACGCCATTTGAAAAATCCCAGGATTTCGTCAGCGCGCCCAATGGCATCACCGGGCTCGATACCGCCGTGGTATCACTCTATCACCACTTCATCGCCAACGGCGTCTTTGGTTGGGATCTGCTCGTCAAACGCTACTCCGCCGAACCCCGCCGACTCATGGGTCTGCCCGTCGCCAGCATCGCCCAAGGTGAGCCGACCGATATGGTCCTCTTCGATGCGGACGCGACAACCGCTTTTACTGCGGATTTCATGCGCTCCAAATCCCAGAACACCCCGTTCCTCAACCAAACGCTGCGCGGTAGCGTGGATCTGGTCGTGCTGGGGGAATATATTTTGCTAGAGAGATGACCCGTCCGCCCAGCTCGTTGGTCACAACGCGCTGGCGGTGATGGCACCTCCTACCGAAATAATGCGCGCTAGCCATGTGCGGTGTATCCCCGACTTCTTTGAGAAGTAGGGGATCTAAAGATTAAAATACTTTGGTTAA